>CAYYJB010000052.1:0-15773 GCA_964472135.1 uncultured Gemmobacter sp. | reverse complement strand
GGTTCGCGTCGTCGGGCGAAACGGTGCTGAGGTCGACGATGTCCATCCGCTCGCCAGAAATGAACTCTGAAACCGAACGGAGTGTACGGTTAATTCTTGTCTGGCGCAAGTCACTAACCGGAAACTCTCGCCAGCGGAGAGTCTTCAGGGGGGAGGTGCGCTGAGGGTGCGGGTCAGGGCAAGGAGCGGTGCGCGCTGCGACTCGCTCAGTGAAGCGAAGGCGCGCAGCATTTCGGCAGACTCTCGGTCAATGACGACGCCATCCGCCGGCACAGTCGCGCCCTCGGCCGCGTAGCCTTCAAAGAAAAAGGCTACCGGCACGTCAAGGACCTGGGCTATCTCCCACAGGCGCGAGGCGCTCACGCGGTTGGCACCAACCTCGTATTTCTGCAGCTGCTGAAAGGTGATCCCGAGACGCTCGGCGACCGCCATCTGCGAGAGCTTGGTCATCCAGCGCCGCTGGCGGATCCTGTGGCCGATATGCGCGTCGATGGGGTGCGCCATGTTGGATCTCCTGTTCACCTATCTTCAGGTTGTTAGTTAACAAATATAAATTCTGCGTCTACCATCCATTCATCGACGACCCCGCCGGTCAGGCGGCTCGCGGCGTGTTGGTTGCACAATAATCGGGCAGGGCGCGGCTCTTGCGGCGCGATTGTCGCACCCGGGGCGCGCGCGCCCTTTCCCGCGCCGCCGGCGACGCGCTAACATCGGTCGGACGGGGGCGAGGCATGATGGACGGCCGGCACTTCAACGAGATGTTCGACAGCGGCGAGGTCCGCCTGCCCTATGCCGCCCTCGGCGCCTGGGTCGAGGCGATGCCCGCGGGGCTGCGCAGCCTCAAGCAGGCCGAGGCCGAGGCGCTCTTTCGCCGCATCGGAATCACCTTCGCGGTCTATGGCGAGGGGGGCGACCCCGACCGCCTCATCCCCTTCGACATGTTCCCCCGCGTCTTCACCGCCGCCGAATGGGGGCGTCTCGATCGCGGCATCCGGCAGAGGGCGCGCGCCCTCAACGCCTTCCTCGCCGACATCTACGGCCGCGGCGAGATCGTGCGCGCCGGCCGCATCCCCGCGCAACTGGTCTATGGCAATGCCGCCTACGAGCCCGCGATGGCGGGCTTCGTGCCGCCGCGCGCGGTCTATTCGCACATCGTCGGCATCGACATCGTGCGCACCGGCCGGGATGAGTTCCTCGTGCTCGAGGACAACTGCCGCACCCCCTCGGGCGTCTCCTACATGCTCGAGAACCGCGAGATCATGATGCGGATGTTCCCCGACCTCTTCCGGGAAACCCGCATCCAGCGCATCGACGGCTATTCGGAACTGCTGCGCCGGACGCTGGCCTCGGTCGCGCCCGCGGGCTGCGAGGGGGCGCCCAACATCGTCATCCTGACGCCGGGCGCCTACAATTCGGCCTATTACGAGCACAGCTTCCTCGCCGACCTGATGGGGATGGAACTGGTCGAGGGGCAGGACCTCTTTGTCGAGGGGCGCCACGTCTTCATGCGCACGACCGAGGGGCCGCGGCGGGTCGATGTCATCTATCGGCGGATCGATGACGCGTTTCTCGATCCGCTCTGCTTTAGGCCCGATTCGATGCTGGGCGTGCCGGGCCTGATGGATGTCTACCGCTCGGGCGGGGTGACGATCGCCTCGGCGCCGGGGGCGGGGGTTGCGGACGACAAGGCGGTCTATGCCTATGTGCCCGAGATGATCCGCTTCTATCTGGGCGAGGCGCCGCTCCTGGGCAATGTGCCGACCTGGCAGTGCGCGCGGCCCGACGATCTCGCGCATGTGCTGGCGCATCTGCCCGAGCTGGTCGTCAAGGAGGTGCACGGCTCGGGCGGTTACGGGATGCTCATCGGCCCCAAATCCACCGCCGAGCAGATCGAGGCCTTCCGCGCGCGCCTGCGCGCCGATCCCGCGAACTACATCGCGCAGCCCACGCTCGCGCTCTCGACGGTGCCGAGCTTCGTCGAGGAGGGGATCGCGCCGCGCCATGTCGACCTGCGCCCCTATTGCCTCGTGGGCGAGCGGGTCGAGCTCGTGCCCGGGGCCCTGACCCGCGTCGCGCTGACCGAGGGCTCGCTCGTCGTCAACTCCTCGCAAGGCGGCGGGGTCAAGGATACCTGGGTGCTGGTGGATTGACGCGATGCTGAGCCGGACCGCCGACAACCTCTACTGGCTCGCCCGCTACATGGAGCGCGCCGAGAGTGCGGCGCGCCTTCTGCGCGTGGGCGGCCGCATCGCCATGCTGCCCGACATCGGGCAGGGCGTGCGGACCGAGTGGGAATCGCTCCTGCGCGCCACCGGCACGGCGGATGCCTTCGCGCGCAAGTATGGCGAACCCGTGCAGCGCAACCTCGAGAGCCACCTCTTCTTCGATCGCGACAACCCCTCCTCGATCGCCGCCTGCCTGACGCGGGCGCGCGAGAACGGCCGCACCGTGCGCACCGCGCTGACAAGCCAGGTGTGGGATGCCCTCAACACCGCCTGGGACGAGTTGCGCACGCTCGAGCGCACGCCGAGGAGCGACCTCACGCTCGATCGGCTGACGGAATGGACGATGCGCCACACCGCCATGCTCCGCGGCGCGATCGAGGCGACGCTCCTGCGCAACGACGGCTATGATTTCCTCAACCTCGGCTATCACCTCGAACGGGCGGACAACACGGCGCGCATCCTCGACGTGAAGTATTACGTCCTGCTGCCGCGCGCCGATTTCGTCGGCTCGGGCCTCGACAACGTGCAGTGGACGCTGCTCCTTCAGGCGCTCTCGGCGCAGCGGGCTTTTCACTGGGCCTGCGGCGGCGAGGTCAGCGCCGCGAAGATCGCCGATTTCCTGATCCTGAACCCGCAGATGCCGCGCTCGCTCGTGACCTGCCTGCGCGGGCTCGATGCCCATCTCGGGCGCCTCGCCGCCGCCTATGGCCGCGAGACGCCGGCCCATGACCGGGTGCGGGCGCTGCGTGCGGGCCTCGAGGGGCGCGGGATCGAGGCGGTGTTCGAGCGCGGCCTGCACGACTTCCTCTCGGGCTTCGTGGTCGCGGTGGGAGCCCTCGGCTCGGCCATCCACGACGCCTATCTGAGCGGCGAGGCACGATGAGGCTCAGCGTCGATCATCTGACGTCCTATCACTACGACCGCCCTGTGCGCCTCGTGGTGCAGTCGCTGCGCCTGACGCCTTCGGTTCATGAAGGACAGCGCGCAATGGATTGGCTTATCACTGTTTCCGGGGGGATCCCGGGCGGGTCCTTCGTGACCGGCGCGGGCGACCGGGTCGAGGCGTGGACGATCCAGGGCCCGGTAGAGCGCATCGACATCCATGTGCAGGGCACGGTCGAGACGGCCGATCACGCGGGCGTGCTGCGCGGCCACCGCGAGGCGATCCCGCCGGCCGCCTATCTGACCGAGACGCCCGCGACGCGCCCGGACGCGCGCCTTGCCGCGCTGGCGGGCGGGGCGCCGGGGGCGGGGCTCGACCTCGCCCACGCCCTCGCGGGGGCGGTGATGGGCGCGATCGCCTATCGCCCGGGCACGACGCATGCCCACACCACCGCGGCCGAGGCGCTAGCGCAGGGCGAGGGGGTCTGCCAGGATCACGCGCACGCCCTCATCGCGCTCGCGCGGCTGCGCGGGATGCCGGCGCGCTATGTCTCGGGCTATCTCGGCGCGGCCCTGGGTACGCCCGCGCACGAGGCCGCCCACGCCTGGGCCGAGATCTGGATCGAGGGTCTGGGCTGGGTCGGGTTCGATCCCGCCAACGCCTGCTGCCCGGATGCGCGCTATGTCCGCCTCGGCTCGGGTCGCGACGCGCGCGATGCCGCCCCCATTCGGGGCATCGCGCAGGGTGGTGCCCAAGGCGGGGCAGAGGAACGGCTCACGGTGCGCCTTGCCGTCGCCGAGATGCAGCAGCAATAAGGGCGGGCGGGGCCGGAGGGGCTGAAGATGACCTATTGCGTGGGATTGCTCGTTAACGAGGGGATGGTGCTGCTGTCCGACACGCGCACGAATGCCGGGCTCGACAACATCGCGACCTATCGCAAGATGTTCCTCTTCGAGGATCCGGGTGAGCGGATCGTGGCGATCCTTACGGCCGGCAGCCTCTCGGTCACGCAGACGACGATCGCGCGGCTGCGCGAGGCGGTCGATCATCCCGATCAGGCGCTCGGGCCGTCGATCATGCAGGTGGGCACGATGCTCGAGGTGGCCGAGCTTGTGGGCAACACGCTGGCCTCGGTGCGCCGCGATGTCGACGAAAAGCTCGCGGTCATGAAGCAGGGCGCCTCGGCGTCGATGATCGTTGCCGGCCAGCGGCGCGGCGGGGCGATGCGGATGTTCCTCATCTATCCCGAGGGCAACTTCATCGAGGCGACCGAGGATACCCCCTTTTTGCAGATCGGCGAGCACAAATACGGCAAGCCCATCCTCGACCGGGTGGTGAAGCCCGAGACCCCCCTGCCGGACGCGATCAAGGCGGTGCTGCTGTCGATGGATTCGACCATGCGCTCGAATCTCTCGGTCGGGATGCCGCTCGATCTGGCGGTGGTGCGACGCGATGCGCTTCGGCTCGAGTCGCGTCGGCGGATCGAGCGTGACGATCCCGCCTTTCGCGCCATGTCCGATGCGTGGTCGAAGGCCCTGCGCGATGCCTTCACGGATATCGAGATCTGAGCGGTGGCGCGGCTCTGCATAACCGAACCCGTCCACCCGGATGCGGTGGCGATGTTGCGCGCGGCCGGGCTTGAGCCGGTCTTGCTCCATGATCTGCCCGAGGCGGCGCGCGCGCGCGAACTCGAACTCGCCGAGATCGTGCTCGTGCGAACGCTGCCCATCCGTGCGATGGGGCCGGCGCTGCGCCACATCGCCAAGCATGGCGTGGGCGTCGACAACATCGACCTGGCTGCCGCCGCGCGCGAGGGGGTGATCGTCACCAACACGCCCGGCGCAAATGCCGCGTCGGTCGCCGAATTCGCCTTGATGGGGATGCTCGCGCTGTCGCGGGGCCTGCCCGCGCTGATCGCGGGGCAGGGGGCGGGGCGGACGATGCCGGGGCTTGGCGGGCGGCGACTGCTTGTCGTGGGGTTTGGCGCGACGGGCCAGCGCGTTGCCACTCTCGCGGCTGGGTTCGGGATGGATGTGCGCGTCTGCGGGCCGAGGCTGACCGGCGCGCGAACGGCCCAGGGCCATCGGATCGAACCCGACCTCGGCGCAGCCCTGGCCGAGGCCGATGTGCTGTCGCTGCACTGTCCGCTGACGCCCGAAACGCGGGGGATGATCGGTGCCGTGGCGCTTGCGCGCCTGCCCCCGGGGGCGATCATCATCAACACCGCGCGCGGCGGCCTTGTCGACAGCGATGCGCTGGCGGCCGCGATCGCCGCGGGGCAGGTGGCGGGCGCGCTGCTCGATGTCACCGAGCCCGATCCGCTGCCGCGCGATCATCCGCTGCGGCACGACGCGCGCTGCATCCTGACCCCGCATGCCGCGACGCTGGGCGAGGATGCCTTTCGCACGATGGGGCTGGAGGCCGCGCGCAACATCCTCGATCTGCGCGCGGGGCGGGTGCGGCCAGGCGTGGTGGTGGTCGGCGGAGGCTGAGGCTGAGGTTACTCTCCCGCCCGCTCGGCGAGGTCGAGCCAGTCGTCCTCGGCCTTGGCGAGGGCTGCCTCGGCGCGTGCAAGCGCAGCACTCGCGGTGTCGAAGGCCTTGCGGTCGCGGGCGAAAAGGTCGGCCGGCGCAAGCACCGCGCGCAGGCGCGCGACCTCGGCCGTCAGGCGGTCGATCTCTGCCGGCAGGGCGGCAAGCCGGTGACGCTCGGAAAAGCTGAGGCCGTCGCGGGCGGGCTTTGCCGCCGGTGCCGCCGGCGCGGCGGGGGCAGGGGCAGGCGCCGCCGCCGCACCGCCGCCCGCCATGCGCGCCAGAACGGGGGGCGCGCCGCGCTGCGCGGTCGCGTCCGTCCAGCCGCCGGCATAGGCCGTCACGCGCCCGTCGGGCTCGATCACCCATGTCGTCGTCGCGACGCGGTCGATGAAGTCGCGGTCGTGGCTCACGATCAGGCTGGTGCCGTCGAAATCGCCGATCACCTCCTGCAGCAGGTCGAGCGTCTCGATGTCGAGGTCGTTCGTCGGCTCATCGAGCACGATGAGGTTCGCGGGCCGCGCCATGATCCGCGCCAGGAGAAGCCGCGCCCGCTCGCCGCCCGACAGGGCGCGGACGGGCGCGCGCGCCTGCGATTCGTCAAAGAGGAAGTCGCGCAGATAGCCCATCACATGCCGCGGCGCCCCCCGCACCATGACCTGGTCGGAACGCCCCGGCACCCGCGTCGCGGGGTCGCCCGTCAGCGCCTCCTGCAGGCTCGCCTCGGGCTCGATCCCGGCGCGCGCCTGATCGAATGTCGCGATCTCGACCCCCGCGCCTAGGGTGATGCGGCCGCGGTCGGGTGCCATCTCGCCCGTCAGCACGCGCAGGAGAGTTGTCTTGCCCGCCCCGTTCGCCCCCACGATGGCGATGCACTCACCCCGGCCGACGCGCAGCGTGACGTCGCGCAGGATGGTGCGGCCGCCGCGCGCGACGCCGACGCCCTCGGCCTCGATCACCCTTTTGCCCGAGACGGGGCCAGCCTCGAGCGCCAGCGCCGCCGCGCCCTGGCGGCGGATCTGCGCCGCCCGCTCGGCCCGCAGCGCGGCGAGCGCGCGCAGCCGGCCCTGGTTGCGCTTGCGCCGGGCCGAGATCCCCTCGACCGCCCAGCGCCCCTCGGCCTTGATCAGCCGGTCGAGCTTGTGGCGCGCGGCGTCCTCTTCTTCCCAGACAGTGTCGCGCCAGGCCTCGAAGCCCTCGAACCCGCCCTGCATCCGCCGCACCGCCCCCCGGTCGATCCAGAGCACGCCGCGCGCGACCGCCCGCAGGAACGCCCGATCGTGCGAGACGACGACGATCCCCGCCTTCGACTGCGCCAGATGCGCCTCGAGCCAGCCGATCGCCGCGACATCGAGGTGGTTCGTCGGCTCATCGAGGAGCATGAGTTCGGGTTCCGCCGCGATCAGCCGCACGAGCGCGGCCCGCCGCCGTTCGCCGCCCGAGGCGGTATCGGCGCGCGTGTCGAGATCGAGGCCCACCCCCTCGGCCGCCATCTCGGCCCGCCAGTGCTCGGACGGATCGAGGCCCTCGGTCGCGAAATCGCCGAGCGTCGCGAAGGCGCCGAAATCCGGATCCTGCTCCATGTAGCCCACGCGCACGCCCGGGCCCGTCACGCGGCTGCCGCGGTCGGGCTCGATCAGGCCCGCCATGATCTTCATCAGCGTCGATTTGCCCGACCCGTTGCGCCCGACAAGCGCCAGCCGGTCCCCCGGCGCCACGACGAGGTCGAGCGCATCGAAGAGCGGCACCGCCCCGAAGCCAAGCCCGATGCCCGCGAGTTGCAGAAGCGGCGGCGCGGCCATCAGCACATCCCCCCGAGGCGCCCGAGCGCCCATGTCGCGGCCTCGGCCACCGCGCCATCCGCATCCGAAAGGCAGGCGCGCGCGGCGGGCGCAAGCGCCCGATCCCCCGAATTCCCGATCGCATAGAGCGCGTTGCGCACCATCCGCGCCCGCCCGATCCGCCGAACCGGCGTTCCCGAGAAACGCGCGGCGAACCCCGCATCGTCAAGCGCCGCGAGGGTCGCGAGCGGCGGCGCCCCCTCGATCCGGGGGGCGTGGCGGATGTCGGCGGCGGCTGCGGCGAACTTGTTCCACGGGCAGACCGCGAGGCAATCGTCGCAGCCGAAGACGCGATTGCCGATCAGCTGCCGCAATTCGGGGTCCACGGGGCCGCGATGCTCGATGGTCAGATAGGCGATGCAGCGGCGCGCATCGAGCCGGTAGGGCGCCGGAAACGCCCCCGTCGGGCAGGCATCGAGACAGGCCCGGCAACTGCCGCAATGCTCCTCGGCCGGGGCGTCGCGCGGCAGATCGAGCGTGGTGAAGAGCGCGCCGAGGAACACCCAGTTCCCGATCTCGCGGCCCAGCAGGTTCGTGTGCTTGCCCTGCCAGCCGATCCCTGCCGCCGCCGCGAGCGGCTTTTCCATCACCGGGGCGGTATCGACGAACACCTTCACCCCGCCGCCACCCCGCGCCTGCAACCACCCCGCGAGGCGCTTGAGCCGCCCCTTGACCACGTCGTGATAATCGCGACCGCGGGCATAGACGCTGATCGCGCCGCGCCCGGGCAGCCGCGTCGCGGCCAGCGGGTCCTCGGTCGGGGTATAGGCATCCGCCACCATCACGATCGAGCGCACCTCGGGCCAGAGCCGCAGCGGATCGCCCCGCCAGCCCTCGCGGCCCGGGCGGTCCTCCATCCAGCCCATCTGCCCCTGCGCCCCCTCGGCGAGCCACGCGCCAAGCCGCCCCGCGGCCTCGGGGATCGCATCGGGCGCGCAGACGCCCAGGGCGGCAAAGCCCAGCGCGCGCGCCTCGGCCGCGAGCCCCTCCTTCAGCGCGGCGGGGTCAGAAATCGAGGTCGGCATAATGCTCGGGCTGCGGAAAGCCCGCGACCTGATCGGCCAGGATCGACCGGAAGGCGGGGCGCGATTTCAGCGTCGCATACCAGGTCTTGACCAGATCGGAGCGGTGCCAGTCCACATCCGAGATGTAATCAAGGCAGGACAGGTGCGCGGCCGCGGTGAAGTCCGCAAGGCTCATCGCATCGCCCGCGAGCCATCGCCGCTGATCGAGGAGCGCCGCGAGATAATCGAGGTGCCCCTTCATCGCCTGCGCGGCGGCCTTGATCTCGCGCGCGTCAGGGTGGCCCTGGCCCATCACCTTCTTCATCACCCGCTCGCGCATCAGCCGATGGCCGACCTCGTGGTGAAAGCCCGTGTCGAACCAGCCGCAGAGCCGGCGCACCTCGGCCCGCTCCTCGGGGCTTTGCGGCATCAGGGCCGGGTCCGGGTGGGTTTCCTCGAGGTATTCGCAGATCGCCTGGCTCTCGGACAGGGTCAGGGCCCCGATCCGCAGCACGGGCACCCGCCCCGCGGGGTTGCGGCGCATGAAGTCGGCGCCGCGCTCCCAATAGCGTTCGACGACCAGTTCGGTCTCGACACGCTTTTCGGCGAGCACGAGGCGAACCTTGCGGCTGAACGGCGAGAGCGGGAAGTGATAAAGGCGATTCATGGCCGTTCCTGAGCGTGCCCCTTCCTGCCCAAGCCTGCGCCCGAGTTCAACCCGCCGCAGCCTCGAAACAGCGCGCCCGCCCGTCGGCCGCGATGGTTTCGGCGCCATCGAGGATCGCGGCGGCGCGTTCGCGCAGAAAAGGCGTCGGCCGTGCCGGGTCGCGGTCCTTGGGGTCGGGCAGGATCGCCGCGAGGCGCGCCGCCTGAACCGCGCTCAGATCCGCCGCATCGACGCCGAAGTGATGTCGCGCCGCCGCCTGCACGCCGAACACCCCCTCGCCGAATTCGGCGACGTTGAGATAGACCTCGAGGATGCGCCGCTTGGACCAGAGCGCCTCGATCAGCGGTGTGAGGGCGGCCTCGAGCGCCTTGCGCGGCCAGCTGCGCCCCTGCCAGAGAAAGACGTTCTTGGCGACCTGCTGGCTGATGGTCGACGCCCCGCGCCCACGGCCCTCGTCGATGGCGTCGCGGATGGCCTCCATGTCGAAGCCCCAATGCAGGCAGAAATTCGCATCCTCCGCCGCCACCGCCGCGCGCGCCATGACCGGGGCGACCCGATCGAGCGCGACCCAGTCATGCGCGGCCGTCCCGAGCCGCCAGCGCTCGGCGATCATGTAGGGCGTCGCGGGCAGGGGCACGGCCGAGAGGATCAGCACGAGGCTGAGCACGAGGGCCACCGCACCCGACAGCGCGCGCGCCGCCAGCACCCGCAGGTGCACGCGCCGCCGGCGCCGGCGCTGCGGGCGCCCCGGGTCGGGCGGATCGGTCTTTGGCGTGTCGTGCTCGGCCATCCCCGGCCTTCACCACGGGGCCGCCACCGCGTCAAGCCGGGCCGCGCAGCGGCGGCCCGGGCCCTTCATTCCGCCGGCACCGCCTGCGGCGCGGCTTCGAGCGGGACGGGCAGGTGCGGCAGCATCTCGCGCGCGCAGACCTGCACGAAGCGCGTCCGCTCGGTCTCCCACTCGCCGAGGATCGCGCGGGCCTTGAGGCTCCCGGTCTCCTCGGCGTGGCGGGCGATGAGGGCGCGCAGCTCCTCCTCCCAATGCGGGTGGGAGGGGGCGCAGGTCACGACGGTCTCGTGGTTCATCATGGCGCGCGCGGTGCCGTCGGGGTCGTGGACATAGGCCATGCCCCCGGTCATGCCGGCCGCGAAATTGGCGCCGATCCGCCCGAGGATCACCGCCACCCCGCCCGTCATGTATTCGCAGCCGTTCGACCCGCAGCCCTCGACCACGACGCGCGCGCCCGAGTTGCGCACGGCGAAGCGCTCGCCCGCCCGCCCCGCGGCAAAGAGATGCCCGCCCGTCGCGCCATAGAGGACCGTGTTGCCGATGATCGTGTTCTCGGCCGCGACGAGGGGCGATTCCATCCGCGGCCGCACCACGATGAGGCCCCCCGACAGGCCCTTGCCGACATAGTCGTTGGCCTCGCCATGAACCTCGAGTTTCAGCCCCCGCACCGCGAAGGCGCCGAGGCTCTGGCCCGCGCTGCCGGTCAGTTTTACTGTCAGATGATCGGGTTGCAGCGCGTTGTTCATCCCAAAACGGCGCACGATGTGGCTGCTCGCCCGCGACCCGATAGTGCGGTGCGTGTTGCGCACGGCGTAGGAGAGCTCCATCTTCTCGCCGTCCTCGAAGAAGCGCGCCCCGTCGCGGATGATCTCGGCATCGAGCGCGTCGGGCACCGAGTTGCGCGGCTTCGAGCGGTCGTAGGTGATCCGCTCGGCCCCGTCCACGGTGATCAGGAGCGGGTTGAGGTCGAGATCATCGAGATGCGCCGCCCCCCGGCTGACCTGCGCGAGCAGATCCGCCCGGCCGATCACCTCGTCGAGCGTGCGCGCCCCGAGCGCGGCCAGCACCTCGCGCACCTCCTGCGCGTAGAAGGTGATGAGGTTCACGACCTTGTCGGCGGTGCCGGTGAACTTGGCGCGCAGCCGTTCGTCCTGCGTGCAGACGCCGACGGGGCAGGTGTTCGACTGGCACTGGCGCACCATGATGCAGCCCATCGCGATCAGCGCGGCGGTGCCGATCCCGAACTCCTCGGCGCCCATCATGGCGGCGATCACGATGTCGCGCCCGGTGCGCAGGCCGCCGTCGGTGCGCAAGGTCACCCGCTCGCGCAGGTTGTTCATCGCGAGCACCTGATGGGCCTCGGTCAGACCCATCTCCCACGGCAGGCCCGCGTATTTGATCGAGGTCGCGGGCGAGGCGCCGGTGCCGCCGTTGTGGCCCGAGATCAGGATGACGTCGGCCTTGGCCTTGGCGACCCCGGCCGCGATCGTGCCCACGCCGGAGGATGAGACGAGCTTGACCGTCACCTTGGCGCGCGGGTTGATCTGCTTGAGGTCATAGATGAGCTGCGCGAGATCCTCGATCGAATAGATGTCGTGGTGCGGCGGCGGCGAGATGAGCGTGACGCCCGGCGTCGAATGCCGGAGCCGCGCGATCAGCTTCGTGACCTTGATGCCCGGAAGCTGCCCGCCCTCGCCGGGCTTGGCGCCCTGCGCGACCTTGATCTCGAGTTCCTCGCAGGCGTTGAGGTATTCGGCCGTCACCCCGAAGCGGCCCGAGGCGACCTGCTTGATCTTGGCGCTCGGATTGTCGCCGTTGGGCTCGGGGGTGAAATGCGCGGGATCCTCGCCGCCCTCGCCCGAGTCGGACTTGGCGCCGATCCGGTTCATCGCGATGTTGAGGGTCTTGTGCGCCTCGGGGCTCAGCGCGCCGAGGCTCATGCCCGGGGTCACGAAGCGCTTGCGGATCGAGGTGATCGATTCGACCTCCTCGAGCGGGACCGGCCGGCCGAGCGGCTTGATGTCGAGCAGATCGCGCAGATGGATGGGCGGGTTTGCGCGCAGCGCGGCCGAATACTGCTTCCAGAGGTCGTAGGAGCCCCGGTCGCAGGCCGATTGAAGGAGGTGCATCGTCTGCGCCTCCCAGGCGTGCTTCTCGCCCGTCCGGCGCGCCTTGTAGAAGCCCCCGATCGGGAGCACGGCATCGCCCCCCGCCCAGCCGCGCGCGTGCACGCCCTCGGCCTTCTGCTGGATGCCGCTGACGCCGATGCCCGAGATGCGCGACTGCATGCCGGGGAAATACTCCGCCACCATCGCCCGGCTGAGGCCGACCGCCTCGAAGTTGAGCCCGCCGCGATAGGAGGAGACGACCGAGATCCCCATCTTCGACATGATCTTGAGAAGCCCCGCATCGATCGCGGCGCGATAGCGGCGCATCGCGTCGATCAGGCTCCCCTCGATCAGCCCGCGCGCGATGCGGTCGGCGACCGTATCCTGCGCCAGATAGGGGTTCACCGTCGTCGCCCCGCAGCCGATCAGCACCGCGAAATAATGCGGATCGATGCATTCCGCCGCGCGCACATTGACCGAGCAGAAGGTCCGCAGACCCTTGCGCGTCAGCCACGAATGCACCGCGCTGGTGGCAAGGATCATCGGCATGCCGACGCGCCCCTCGCCCTGGCCCGCATCCGACAAGACCAGATGCCCCGCGCCCGAGCGCACGGCGTCCTCGGCCTCGGCCCGGATCCGCTCAAGCCCCTGGCGCAGCGCGTCCGGATGCCCGCCGGCCGGGAAGGTGCAATCGATATGCGCAACCTGCGTCCCGAACTGGCGCACCATCTCGTCGAATTCGGCGTTGGCGACGAAGGGGCTTTCGAGGACGAGGATCTCGGTCTGGCTCGAGCTTTCGTCGAGCACGTTCTTGAGATTGCCGAAGCGCGTCTTGAGGCTCATCACCCGCGTCTCGCGCAGGCTGTCGATGGGCGGGTTCGTGACCTGGCTGAAGTTCTGGCGGAAATAATGCGACAGCGGCCGGTAGATGTCCGAGAGCACCGCGGGCGGCGTATCGTCGCCCATGCTCGCCACCATCTCCTTGCCGTCCTCGGCCATGGGCGCGAGCACCTGCTCGAGCTCCTCGACCGTGAAGCCCGCCGCGACCTGACGCCGGCGCAGATCGGCGCCCGCATGCAGCGCCCGCTCGGGCACGTCGCGCATGATGGCGTTGAGGTCGACGACCTTCTCGATCCACTCGCCGAAGGGCTGGGCGTGGGCGAGGCGGTCCTTGATCTGGCGGTCGTGATAGAGCCGCCCCTCGGCCATGTCGACGGCGATCATCTGCCCCGGCCCGAGCGCGCCCTTCTCGATGACGCCCCCCTCCTCGAGCGGCACCATCCCCGCCTCGGAGCCCGCGACCAGCAGCCCCTCGCCCGTCACGACATAGCGCATCGGCCGCAGCCCGTTGCGGTCGAGCCCCCCGCAGACCCAGCGCCCGTCGGTCATGGCGAGGGCGGCCGGCCCGTCCCAGGGCTCCATCACCGCGTTGCAATAGGCATACATGTCGGCCCAGGCCTTGGGCATCTCGCCCGTGGCCTTCGACCAGGCCTCGGGGACGAGCATGGTCTTGGCCATCGGCGCCGAGCGCCCGGCCCGCACCATCACCTCGAACACCGCATCGAGCGCGCCCGAATCCGATGTGCCCGCCGGGATGATCGGCTTGATGTCCTCGGCCATCTCGCCGAAGGTGTTCGAGGCCATCCGGATCTCGTGGCTCCGCATCCAGTTGACGTTGCCCTTGAGCGTGTTGATCTCGCCGTTGTGGGCGAGCATCCGGAAGGGTTGGGCGAGCCACCACTGCGGGAAGGTGTTCGTCGAATAGCGCTGGTGATAGATGGCGAATGCGCTCTCGAAGCGGTCGTCCTTGAGGTCGGGATAGAACTCCGCCACCTGCTCGGCCAGCATCATGCCCTTGTAGATGATCGACCGGCAGGACAGCGAACAGAGGTAAAGCCCCGTGATCTGCGCGGCCACCGCCGCTTTCTCGATCCGCCGGCGGATGATGTAGAGTTCGCGCTCGAAGCTCTCCTCGTCGATGCCCTTCTCGTTGCGGATCAGGATCTGCTCGATCTCGGGGCGGGTGGCGTTGGCCTTGTCGCCCAGAACGCCCGTGTTCACCGGCACATGCCGCCAGCCATAGATGTAGTGCCCCATCCGCAGCACCTCGGTCTCGACGATGGTGCGGCAGCGTTCCTGCGCGCCGAAATCGGTGCGCGGCAGAAAGACCTGGCCCACCGCGATCAGCTTGGCGCGGTCGGGTTCGTGGCCGGTGCGGCGGATCTGGTCATAGAAGAAGGGCACCGGGATCTGGACATGGATGCCCGCCCCGTCGCCCGTCTTGCCGTCGGCATCGACCGCGCCGCGGTGCCAGACGGCCTTCAGCGCCTCGATCCCGAGTTGCACCACCCGGCGCGAGGGGCGCCCGGCGATGTCGACGACCAGCCCCACCCCGCAGGAGGAATGCTCGTCCTCCTCGCGATAGAGACCCTCGGCCGCGACGCGGGCGCGGCGCGCCTCCTCGGCGGCAACCCATGCATCGTCAAAGCTCATCATGACCCGTTCCCCTTCCTGTCCCGCATCCGACCGCCGCATCGTCATTCCGCCGCCACCCGCGCGCCGCCGTCGAAGGCCGCGAGCATGGCATCCGCCGCCTCGCGCCCGTCGCGGATCGCCCAGACCACGAGGCTTGCCCCGCGCACGATGTCGCCCGCCGCATAGACGCCGGGAAGGGCGGTGGCATGGGTACGGAAATCGGCCTTGATCGTGCCCCAGCGCGTCACCGGCAGGGCGGGTTCGCCCCAGAGGCCGGGCAGATCCTCGGGCTCGAATCCGAGCGCCTTGATGACGAGGTCGGCCGGTTCGTCGTAATCTCCCCCCGGCACCGGCTGCGGCGCGCCGCGGCCCGTCGCATCGGCCGCCGCAAGGCGCATCCGCTGCACCGCGACCGAACCCACCCGCGCCCCGCCCGCGAAGGCGCGCGGCGCGCTCAGCCAGACGAACTCGACACCCTCTTCCTCGGCATTGGCGACCTCGCGCTGCGAGCCGGGCATGTTCGCGCGGTCGCGCCGATAGAGGCACTTGACCGAGGTCGCACCCTGCCTGATGGCGGTGCGCACGCAATCCATCGCCGTATCGCCGCCGCCGATCACGACCACGCGCTTGCCGGCCGCGTTCATCTCGCCGCTGTCGAACGCGGGCACCGCATCGCCAAAGCCCTTGCGGTTCGAGGCCGTCAGATAGTCGAGCGCCGCCACCACCCCCGGCAGCTCGGCGCCGGGCACCTCGACATCGCGGGCGCGATAGACCCCGGTCGCGATCAGCACCGCATCATGGCGCGCGCGCAGGTCCGCAAAGCTCAGATCGCGCCCGATCGCGCACTCCTGCACGAAGCGCACGCCCCCCGCCGCAAGCTGCGCGATGCGCTGCATGACCACGGGTTTTTCGAGCTTGAAGCCCGGGATGCCATAGGTCAGCAGTCCGCCCGCGCGGTCGTGGCGGTCATAGACCGTCACCTGCACGCCCGCCCGGCGCAGCCGCTCGGCCGCGGCCAGACCCGCGGGCCCCGCGCCGATGATGCCGACATGTTCGCCCCGTTCGGCGGCGGGCGCGATGGCGCCGACCCAGCCCTCGGCAAAGGCCGTGTCGGTGATGTATTTCTCGATCGCCCCGATCGTCACCGTCCCGTGGCCGGCCTGCTCGATGACGCAGTTGCCCTCGCAGAGGCGATCCTGCGGGCAGATGCGGCCGCAGATCTCGGGGAAGGTGTTGGTGGCCTGGCTGA
>CAYYJB010000051.1:10002-15818 GCA_964472135.1 uncultured Gemmobacter sp. | reverse complement strand
ACGTAGCGGCTGAGGTCGGCCGACCGCGCGAGATCGCCCAGATGCGCCTCGACATGGGCCGCATCGATCACGACGCGCGCTCCGGCCCGCTCGGGCGCATCGAACGACAGATCCTCGAAGATCCGCTCCATCACCGTATAAAGCCGCCGCGCCCCGATGTTCTCGATGCTGCGGTTCACCTCGGCGGCGATGCGCGCGACCGCCGCGATCCCGTCCTCGGCAAAGACGACCTCGACCCCCTCGGTCGCCATCAGCCCGGCGTATTGCCGCGTGAGCGCGTTTTCCGTCTCGGTCAGGATGCGGGCGAAATCGCCCTCGGTGAGCGGCTTCAGCTCCACCCGGATCGGCAGCCGCCCCTGCAATTCGGGCAGGAGGTCCGAGGGCTTGGCGATGTGGAACGCCCCCGAGGCGATGAAGAGGATGTGGTCGGTGCGCACCGCGCCGTGCCTGGTCGACACGCTCGTGCCCTCGATCAGCGGCAGCAGGTCGCGCTGCACCCCCTCGCGGCTCACATCCGCGCCGCGGGTCTCGGCGCGCGCGCAGACCTTGTCGATCTCGTCGATGAAGACGATGCCGTCCTCCTGCACCGCGCGCAGCGCCTCGAGCTTCACCGCCTCGTCGTCGAGCAGCTTGTCGGCCTCTTCGCCGAGCAGCACCGCATGGCTTTCGGCCACGCTCATCCGCTTGCGCGTGCGCCGCCCCCCGAAGGCCCGGCCCAGCAGGTCGCCGAGGTTCACCGCCCCCATCCCGCCCATCTGCCCGGGCAGTTCGAGCCCGCCGAGCGGGTTGGCGCTGTCGGCCACCTCGACCTCGATCATCGTGGCATCGAGCTCGCCCCGCTTGAGCTTGCCGCGGAACATCTCGCGCGTCTGCTCGCGCGCGTCGGGGCCGGCGAGCGCCGCGATCACCCGGTCCTCGGCGGCGCGGTGGGCGCGGTCGCGCACCGCCTCGCGCATCCGCGCGCGCGTCTCGATCATCGCGGCATCGACCAGATCGCGGATGATGCTGTCCACGTCGCGCCCGACATAGCCCACCTCGGTGAACTTCGTCGCCTCGACCTTGAGGAAGGGCGCGCGCGCAAGCCTGGCGAGCCGGCGCGAGATCTCGGTCTTGCCGACGCCCGTCGGGCCGATCATCAGGATGTTCTTGGGATAGACCTCCTCGCGCAGCCCCTCGGGCAGGCGACGGCGGCGCCAGCGGTTGCGCAGCGCCACCGCCACCGCCCGCTTGGCCTCGGCCTGCCCGACGATGAAGCGGTCAAGCTCGGCCACGATCTCGCGCGGGGTCAGGTCGGTCATGGGGGGTCCTCGCGCTCAGTCCCGGCCGATCGTCTCGACCGTCAGGTTGCCGTTCGTATAGACGCAGATCTCGGCCGCGATCGCCATCGCCCTGCGCGCGATCGTCTCGGCGTCGCCGTCCGTCTCCATCAGCCCCCGCGCGGCCGCGAGCGCATACATCCCGCCCGAGCCGATCGCGGCCACGTCGTGCTCGGGTTCGAGCACATCCCCCGCCCCCGTCACCACAAAAAGGCCCGCGCCGTCGGTGACGATCAGCATCGCCTCGAGCTTTTGCAGATAGCGGTCGGTGCGCCAGTCCTTGGCCAGCTCGACACAGGCCCGCCCGATCTGGCCCGGCATCGCCTCGAGCTTCTTCTCGAGCCGCTCGAGGAGCGCGAAGGCATCTGCGGTCGACCCCGCGAAGCCCACAACCACCTCATGCCCGCCGGGCGAGAGCCGACGCACCTTGCGCGCCGTGCCCTTGATGACGGTCTGCCCGAGGCTCACCTGCCCGTCGCCCGCGACCACGACCCGGCCGCCGCGTCGCACGGCAAGGATCGTGGTGCCGTGCCAGCCCGGCGCGCCGCCCTCGGCCATCCGCCCCGCCCCGCTCAGAGCGCGCTGTTGATCCAGCTTTGCAGCGCGGCCTTGGGCGCCGCGCCGATCTTGTTCGACACGACCTGCCCGTTCTTGAACAGAAAGAGCGCCGGGATCCCCCGCACGCCCAGTTGCGCGGGCGAGGCGGGGTTGTCATCGACGTTGACCTTCACGATCTTCACCCGTCCCGCGTATTCGGCCGACAATTCCTCGAGCGCCGGGCCGATCATCCGGCACGGCCCGCACCATTCGGCCCAGAAGTCGACGACGACCGGGATCGGCGAATTGCGCACCTCGGCCTCGAAGGTCGCATCGGTGACGGGCTTGGTTGCCATGACATATCTCCATCGGCGAATGTGTTGACCCAAGCTAAGGATCGGCCCCCCCGGCGTCAAGGTCGCCCGACGCAAGGCCGCCCGACGCAAGGTTGCCCGAAGCCGCCCTGCCAAGCCCGACCTCGGCCGCCGCCCGATCGAGCGTCGCGGGGTCGAGCGTCATCATCCGCCCCGTCGCCGTCCAGAGGATCGCGACCTCGACCGCCCGGCCCGGCAATATCGCGCCAAGCGCGTGCCGATAGGCCGCCATCTGCCGCACGAGGCCCCCGGGCACCTCGGCCGTGCTCGGGGGCACCAGCCGGTTCGTCTTGTAGTCGATCGCGAGCGCGCGCCCCTCGGTCAGGATCAGCCGGTCGATGATCCCCATCAGCGGCACGCCCCCCGGCCCCGGTGCCGCCAGCGCAACCTCGCGCATCACCACCGCCCCCGGCCCCGGATCGAAGACCACGCGCAGCGCCTGCGCCGCGATCAGCGCCTGCGCCTGCGCGAGCGCCGGGGCGCAAAGGGCCGGATCGGGCACGAGGCGGGCGGCGATCGCAGCGCGGTCGGGCGCCGGCACATCGGGCAGATGCTCAAGCAGCAGGTGCAGCGCGCTGCCATAGGCCATAGCGCCCGCGCTCTCGCCGCCATCCGTCGCGGCGTCGGCCCCATCCTCTGCCCCACCCTGTGTCTCCGCGCCTGCCTCGGCGAGGATCTTGGCACCGCCGAGACTGGTCGGGCTGATCCAGTCGGGCCTGCGCGCCTCGGTCGGGGCGCGCGCTGCCACCCAGTCGGGCAGCGCGCCCGCCCCCATCCGTTCCACGCCCCTCTGCGCGCTCTCTGGCGCCGCCTCCGGCCAGTCGCCGGATGCCAGGCGCAGCCCCTCGCCAGTCGGGGTCGCGCAGGGTTGCGCGCCTGCCCGGCCAAGCCCCTCGGCCACCAGCGCGTGCCAGTCGGGCGGCCCCTTCGTTTCGCCCGGCGTCGCGACCACGAGCCAGGCCGAGGCGCGCGTCATCGCGACATAGAGCAGCCGCAGCCGTTCCGCCTCGGCCCGCGCCTCGGCCTGCGCGGCGGCGGACTCGATCAGCGCCGGGCGCTCGGCGTTCGAGGCAGCCCGCCGCAGCGGCGGCGCAGCCTCGGGCAGCACGATCTCGTCCCCGCCCGGCGCTCTCTGGCGGCCGCAATCGGGCAGGATCACGACCGGTGCCTCAAGCCCCTTGGCGCCATGCACCGTCATCACCCGGATGCGCCGCTCGGCGGCATCGGTCTGGCGGCGGACCTCGAAATCCTCGTCCTCGATCCAGTCGAGGAAACCGGTCAGCGACGGCACCGCGACGCGCTCATAGGCCAGCGCCTGCGCCAGCAGCTGGTCGATCCCGTCCTCGGCCTCGGTACCCAGCCGGCCGAGCAGACGCCGGCGGCCGTCGTGGCGCGTCAGCACCCGGTCGAGCAGTTCGTGGGGCCGCAGAAAATCGGCGCTGTCGCGCAGATCCTCGAGCACCTCGCGCACCTCGGCCGCCCCCGCGTCGCGCCGCAGCGCCGACCACAGATCGCCCGGCCGACCCTGCGCGAGGTCATAAAGGCGTGCCTCGTCCCAGCCAAACAGCGGCGAGCGCAGCGCCACCGCGAGCGACAGATCATCCGCCGGCGTCGCGACGAAGGACAGGAGCGCGGCAAGATCGCGCACCGCGATCTCGGCGCCGAGTTGCAGCCGGTCGGGGCCCGCCACCGCCAGCCCCTCGGCCTTGCAACAGGCGATCAGCTCGGCAAACAGCCGCTTGCGCCGCCGCAGCAGGATCAGCACATCCCCCTCATGCATCGCCCGCGGCCCCTTGGGTGTCGGGATCTGCGTGCCCGCATCGATCAGGGCGCGCAGATGCCGCGCCACCGTCCGCGCGAGCAGCGCGTCCGGATCGGTGGGCCGCGGTCGATCGAGAGGATCGGTCCAGTGCTGCGGCGCGGGGTCGGGTGCAGCCGGAACCGGCGGCCAGAGATCGACCCGGCCGGGCAAGCCCGTGTGAAAGGCCGCATGCCGTGTCGCGGTGCCCAGATCCGCCGCACCCCCGGCCGCGAAGGTCGCATCGACAGCCCGCAGGATCGCGTCGGCCGAGCGGAACGAATGATCGAGCGTCAATTCGCGCAGCGGCGTCCCGGATGGCGCCATCTGCGCGGCGAAGGCCCGCTGCATCCGGTCGAACGCCTGAAGGTCGGCGCCCTGGAAGGAATAGATCGACTGCTTCTTGTCGCCCACGACGAACAGCGTGCGCCGCACCCCGTCGCGCGCCCCCGACCCGGCGATCATTTCTTCGCAGAGCCGCGCGATCACCCGCCATTGGTGCGGTGCCGTGTCCTGCGCCTCGTCGACGAGGATGTGGTCGATCCCCCCGTCGAGGCGATAGAGCACCCATTGCGCCATGGGAGAGGCTTCGAGCAGCCGTGCCGCGCCCTCGATCAGATCGTCGAAGTCGAGCCAGCCGCGCCGGGCCTTGCGCGCGCCGTAATGGCCGAGAAAGGCGTGCGCGAAATCGTGCAGCACGACGCTGCGCCCGGCGCTGCGCAGCGCCACCCGCAGCCGCCGCGCCTCTGCCACGCGCTCCATCAACGCCGCGAGGGGGCCGAAGATCTCGGGCCGCGCGTTGCGCAGCGCCTTGGTCGGCAGGTCGCCCACCTTGGCCGCGAAGGGCTGGCGCGCCGCCGGCCCGGTCAGCAGCACGCGCTCGAGCGTCATGAGTTCGGTCATCCCCGGCGCCGCCATGCCGCCAAGAACGCCCCGCAGGGCCTCGGCCGCCTTGCGGTCGTTCGTCGATCCCTCCGCCATCACCCCGACCGCCGCGCGCAGCAGCCCGTCCTCATGCCCGAGAAAGGCGGTGCCGAGGATATGGCCCTCAGTCAGATCGCGCCGAACGCCGAGATGCCCCAGCGCCGTCGGCAGATCGAGCCCGGCCCCGAAATGCGACCGCAGCCGCGCGATGTCGCGCGTGATCGCGCCGAAATCGGCCCCCGTGATGTCCATCGCGAGCGCATCGACAAGCGCCGCCTCGGGGCCCAACGCCATCTCCTCGACGATCTCGGCCCGCAAGAGGTCCATCGCGCGGTCATCCGCCTCGGCAAACAGGGGCGAGACGCCGGCCTCGAGCGGAAAGCGCCGCAGCAGCCCCGCGCAGAAGGCATGGATCGTCTGGATGCGCAGCCCGCCCGGTGTCTCGATCGCGCGCGCAAAAAGCCGCCGCGCCTCTGCAAGGCGCTCCGGCCCGGCCACCGCGCCGATGTCTCCGCCCCCGACCGCCTCACCGCCGGCCCCAAGCGTGGCAAGGGCGGCACCGAGCGCCTCGTCGCCGAGCATCGCCCAGCTGCCCAGCTGGCCGAACAGCCGGTTCTGCATCTCGGCCGCCGCGGCCTTGGTGTAGGTCAGGCAAAGGATGCGCTGCGGTTCGGTGCCCGCGATCAACAGCCGCGCGACCCGGTCGGTCAGCACCCGCGTCTTGCCCGACCCGGCATTGGCCGAAAGCCAGGTCGAGGCGCCGGGATCCGCCGCGATGATCTGTCGGGCGAGGGCGGGGTCGCGCGTCATGCGCCACCCCCGCCCCGATCTTCGCCCCGATCTTCGCCCCGATCCCCGCCCTGATCC
>CAYYJB010000051.1:0-9902 GCA_964472135.1 uncultured Gemmobacter sp. | reverse complement strand
GCCACCCCCGCCCCGATCTTCGCCCCGATCTTCGCCCCGATCCCCGCCCTGATCCTCGCCGACAGGCATGCGCTCTGCCGCGTCCGAGATGTCCCATTCGCCATGGCGCGACAGCGCGTCGTAATCGCCGCGGCGCGACTCGCGCTCGATCGCGCGGCGCGCGGTATAGCCCTGCCCGGCCGTGCCATAGGCGCCGATCAGCGCGCACAGATCCTGCCACACCGCTTCGAGCTCTTCGGCCGTCGTCGCGATCGGCTCTTCCTCCTTGCCGTCGGCGAACGAGACATAGCGATACCCCGCCACCCGCAACGCACCCGGCGGATCGAAGGCACCCCGGGCGGCCATCGCCGCAAGCAGCGGAAGCTGCTTGTCAAAGGCGCGCTGCTGGCTCTCGGTCGGCGCGCTGCCAGACTTGTAGTCGGTCACATAGGCCCCAGCCGGCGGCACGATGTCGATCCGGTCGGGCCTGCCCGTCAGCACGACACCCGTCTGCCCGACGGCGATTTCGCCCTTCGTCTCGATGACCACGGGCGCGCCGCCCATGGCGCGATCATGCGCAACGATGCGCGGCGCGGCCCGCACGATCCGCGCGAGCCAGAGGCTGCGCGCCGAGGGCCAGGGCACCTCTTCGGCCAGCACCTCGCGCGCAAGCGCAACGAGGCGCGCCTCGGCCATCGCCTCCGTCTCCGCCGCGACCCGGGCGCGCAGGAACCCCTCGACGATCCGGTGCAGCGTCGTCCCGCGGCGCAGCGCGTCGGGCTCGGGGCGCAGGGGATCGAGCGGCTTCAGCCGCAGCACATGGCGGGCATAGATCGCATAGGGATCGCGGATCAGCGTCGCGATCTCGGTGACCGACAGACGCCGGGGCCGCGCCCCGACCGGCGGGCAGGGCGAGGGGCGCGGCGCGCGCGGCGTCGCCGTCGCCGGCGTCTCGAGTGCCGCGGCCATGGCAAGCCACCGGTTCCCGCGCGCGCGCATCGCGTCCAGCGCCGCCACGCCGCCCTGCCCGGTCATCCCGCCCAGAAGATTCATGAGCCGGTTCAGCCAGCGCGACGGCACGGTCTGCGCCTCGGCGTCGCGCACCGCGCGCGTCAGCACGACCTCGGGCGCCGCCGTGGCCAGCATGAAATCATGCGCAGCAAGGCCGATCCGCCGCTCGGGCGGCACGAGGCCCACGGCCATCCGCATCGGCCGGTTCAGCCAGGGATCGGGCGGGGGCAGCGACGGCCAGACCCCGTCATTGAGGCCCCCGAGCACGACCAGATCAGATCTTTCGGCCCGCGCCTCGCGGGTGCCGCGGATCATAACGCGCGGATGCGCTGCGACGGTCTCGCGCACCGATTCGCGCGCGAGCATGTCGGAGAGCAGCCGCGCATGCTCCTCGGCCGTCATCGGCCCCGCGGCGTCGGCTTCGGCCCCGAGCCGGTCGAGCAGCGCCGCGGCCGCGAGGCCCGCCGGACCATCCCACAACGGCAGGGCCGACCCGTCCGGCCCCGCGGCCAGCGTCTCGCACAGCGCCCGGTGCGCCGCCACATGGTGCCCGAGCGGCAGCGGCCCCCCAGCCACCCCCTCACCGGCAACCCCCACCCCCGCCGCATCAAGGATCCTGCCCAGCCAGTCGGCCCATGCCGCGGCACCCTCGGCCGCCATCTTCCCCTCGGCAACAAGCGCCGCCACCGCCGCCCCGACTGTCGCCCGCTCCGGAAAGACGGGCCCGCAGCGCCGCAACCGCGCCTCGAGCGCGCGCGACCGCGACAGATGCTCGCCCCGCCCCGCCCCCGCATGGACCAGCGGATGGCGCAGCAGCACCAGCAGCTCGAGCGCGCCCGGCCTGGCGCTGCGCCAGTCCGCCGCATGGCGCAAGAGCCGCCCGGGCGCGGTCTGGTTCAGCGGTTCGCCGGCGCTGTCGTCGGGCACGATCCTCCAGCGGTCGAGCGCGGCCGTCACCTGACGCGCCAGCGTGCGGTCCGGTGTCACGAGCGTGGCGCTGAGGCCGCGCGCCACTGCCTCGCGCAGCGCAAGCGCGATCGCGCCGGCCTCGGCGCGCGGCGAAGGCGCCTCGATCAGCGTCATCGCCCGCGTCGCCGCCCCCGCGTCGCCGAGGCAGGGTGCCTCGGCCAGCCACCGATCCGTCACCGGCGCCGGCCGCAGCGCCACCGAGATCAGCCGGTTGCGCGCCTCATCGGGCGGCGTCGCGCCAGTCCAGCGACCGACCGC
Organism: uncultured Gemmobacter sp.; assembly: GCA_964472135.1. Taxonomy (GTDB): domain Bacteria; phylum Pseudomonadota; class Alphaproteobacteria; order Rhodobacterales; family Rhodobacteraceae; genus JAUREX01. The sequence goes on along the minus strand of CAYYJB010000051.1, from coordinate 7,685 downwards.
CTCGTGCCCTGCCCCGATCCGGTCGAGCAGGCGCCGATAGCGCGTCTGCGGATGATCCTCGGCGCCGATCCGGTCATCGAGCGCGGCCCATGCCTCGGCCGGCATGCCGAAATCGAAGCCCGGCAGGATCACGGCACCCGTCCCGAGCCTCGCGACCGCCGCCATCAGAAGCGCGGTGCTCCCGCGCGAGCCCGTCGATCCCGCGACGATCACCGGCGCGTCCGGTGGCTGCGCCAGCCAGCCCGCGATCAGCCCGAGCACCGCCGCGCGCTGCCGGGCGCCGGGCTCGGGCGCGCCGCCGGCATGCTGGAGCGCCCCCACGATCCCCAGAAACGCCTGCGCGCGCGCCCAATGCGCCGCATGGCCCGAGACATCGAGCCCCGAGAGTGTCTCGGGCGCCACCCCCTCGCCCGCCATTTCATCCACGAGCGCCGCCAGCGCCGCCGCGAGATCCAGGGTTGCCGACTTCGGCGCGAGGTCGGGCGCGCGATCGAGCAACCGCTCGATCAGGCGCGCCAGTTCGAGCGTGCGCCGCAGCGGGCTTGCCGCCGCCGGCAGGTCGGTCAGCAGCGGGTCGGCGCCGATCTCGGCCACGAGGCTGATCCGCGGCAGAAACCCCGCCCCCGCTGCCGCCATCGCGGCAAGGATCCGCTGCCGCATCAGCGCGGTATTGACATGGATGCGCACGCGCGCCATCGCCTCGGGCGGCGCTGCCGACATGCGCGCGCGCAGCCCCGCCGCGACCTCGGCCGCGAAATCGACGCCGGGCGGCAGCCCGAAGAGGCCGCCCCACTCAGCCACCGCCGCCCTCTGCGGCGAGCATGGCCTCGGCTTCGGCGATCCCGCCCGGGTGGCCGACATCGCACCACCCGCCCCGGTGCAGGCAGCCAAAGGCGCGGCCCCCGGCGATCAGCCCGTCCCAGACCGGCCCCATCGGCCGCGGCCCCTCGGGCAGTGCCGCGAGCACCGCGCCATCCATGATCTGCGCCCCGAGATAGACCATCCCGCCCCGCCGCGCGATCCGCCCGTCGGGCCCAAGCGTGAAGTCCCCCGCCCCCGTCCGCCCCCGCACCGCCCCCACGGGCGCGAGGGACAGGAGCGCGCCCATCCCCGGCCGCCATGCCTGCGCGAGGGTCCGAAGCGGATTCTCGCCCGTCCACACCGCATCGGTATTGAGGATGAACACCGGCCCCGGACCCAGCAGCCCGAGCGCCGCCCGCACCCCGCCCGCGGTATCGAGGATCTCGGGGCTCTCATGCGACAGCGCGACATCCGCCCGCCCCGCCAGATGGCGCATGAGCGGTTCGGGCCGCCAGTGCAGGTTCACGACCTTGCGCGCGATCCCCGCCTCATCCGCGAGTGCCAGCGCATGATCGATGAGGGGGCGCCCCGCGACCTCGATCATCGGCTTCGGCCGGTCGGCCGTCAGCGCGCCCATCCGCGTGCCGAAGCCCGCGCACATCAGCATCAGCGCGGCGGGGCGGGCGGGCATCGGTCTTTGATCGCGGCAAGGACGGCATCGGTCGGCGGGGGCAGCATTCCGGCAACGACGCGCCCGAGGTCGGCAAGCCCCGGATCGGCGAGGTTCAGCTGCAACTGTCCCCAGACGCGGGGGATCAGCCGCAGATAGCCCGGCTTGCCATCGCGCAGCCAGAGGCGCGCGAACACCCCGAGGATCCGCAGCGCCCGCTGCGCGCCAAGTGCCGCGCAGGCGCGCGTCAGCGCCGCATGCTCGCGCCCCGTCGCGGCGGCAAAGCGCGCGGTCATCGCCTCGGCCGTCGCGGGGGCCACATCGCGCCGCGCGTCCTGCACGAGCGAGATCAGGTCGTATCCCGGCTGCCCCATCTCGGCGTTCTGGAAATCGAGCAGGCCGACGCGCGCGATGCCGTCGCGGCCGGGCAGCCAGATCAGGTTCTCGGCGTGATAGTCGCGCAGCACCAGCACCGGCGGCCCCTCGGCCCGGGCCGCCAGGGTCGCCCCCACCGCATCGCGCAGCGGCGCGGGATCGGGCCGGGTGCCGGTCGCGCCCCAGGCATACCAGGTCGCGGCGAGGCAGGCGGCCTCGGCCATCTCGGCCACGCCCCAGGCGGGCAGGCCGGGCGGGGCCGGGCGGGATTGCAGATGCGCCAGCACATCGACCGCCGCGCCATAGAGCGGCGCCTCTGCCGCGCGGCCCGATTCAAGCAGCCGCGCATAGAGATCGTCGCCCAGATCCTCGAGCAGCAGGAACCCGCGCGCGCCATCCTGCGCGATGATCCCGGGCGGCGAGAGGCCGATCGCCGCGAGGTGGCGGGCGATGCGCACGAAGGGCGCCGTATCCTCGCCCGAGCCGGGCGGGGCATCCATCAGGATGGCGCTTGCCCCGTCGCGGCGCACCCGCTCATAGCGACGCATCGAGGCATCGCCGGCCAGGGGTGTGCGCGCGGCCCCGGCCCAGCCGGCCCCGCCGAGGAAGTCGTCCGCCGCCAGCGAACGCTCGGATGACGCAAGGGGCGAATCAGCCATGCGCACCCTCCGCGCAGGTGGAATGCCGCACGGCGTCGGCAAGGGCCGTCTGGCGCGCGGGGATGGTGATCCGCGCCCGCCGGCCGGCCCCCTCGGGCACGAGCGCGATACGCACCGCGCCAGCGTCGGCACCCGCCGGCAGCCGGTCGGGCCACTCGATCAGGCGCAGCGCACACTCCGGCGCGGCATCGAGGCCGATCTCCTCCAGATCGCCCGCACCCGAGAGCCGATAGAGATCGGCATGCCAGATCTCTTCCGCTCCCGCCCGATAGGTCTGCACCAGCGTATAGCTCGGCGAGGGCACCTCTTCGGGCGTCTCGCCCGCGGCGGCCTGCCGGGCACGGATGATCGCGCGCGCAAGCGCCGTCTTTCCCGCCCCGAGCGGCCCCTCGAGCAGCACCGTCGTTCCCGGCTCGAGCGCGCCCGCGACCAACCGGCCGAGCGTGGCAGTCGCCGCGGGATCGGCGAGATGGATCTCGAGCACGACGGGTTCGCGATGGGTCATGCCCGAAGCATAGGATGCGGCGCGGCGCAAGGCAAAGGGGCTTCGCAGCTCGCCCCGCGCGCGACGTGCGCCCCGCGCGCCCCGCGCGCGTCGTGCGCGATGTGCGCGATGTGCGCGCCCATCGCCCGCCCGCGCCGCGTCAGCCGGTGCCAGTCGGCCGCTCCTGCTCGGCGGGGGATGGGCGCCTGCCGCGGGGGCGTGCGCCGATCTGCCCGTCCGATCCCCGGTCTCCGCCGTCGAGCGAAAAGGCAACGAGCGTCGCCCCCCCCCTGATCGGCGCCACCCGGCAGCCGAGCGCGCGCCCATCCGCCAGCCGCACCCCGCCCCGCCAGCCCGCTCGCCCCTCGCCCGCCGTGACGAAGGCCTCAAGCCGCGTCCAGATAGGATCGGGGGCGCAGCGCTGGCGCCAGAGGGCCAGGTTCGACCCGAGCGTGGCATGATCGTGCGCGGCGTCGGGCTCGATCCCCCAAAGCGCGGCATGCGCGGCGTTCGACATCACGAGCGATCCGTCGGGGGCAAAGACGGCAATCGCCTCGTCCAGGGCATCGACGACGGATTGGCCCAGTTCCAGATGCGCCTGGTCGATGTGGCTGCGCGCCATCTCGTCTGTGATGTCCTCGATCAGCAGCGCGAGCGCGCCGTCGGCCTGTGGCCGCGCCGTCATGCGATAGGTGACGCCGCCGGGCAGAAGCCACGTCTCTTGCATGTCGCCCATCGCGGGCGCGGTCTCGAGCGCGGCGATGCGCTGGCGCCAACCCTTGTAGTCGCGCGGCTCTGGCACCATCCGGCGATCGCGCATCGCGTCGAACACGGCATAGAGCGTGGGCCGCCCCGACAGGAATTCCGGCGACAACTGCGTCAGTTCCGACAGCGCGGGATTGAAGAGTTGCAGCCGCCGTTGCGGATCGAAGATCGCGAGGCCGATCTGGAGATGCGCGAACGTTCGGGTGAGGGTCAGCAGGAAGGCCCGCATGTTCGCCTCGGCCTTGACGGCGGCATCGGCGGGCAGGGCAAAGACGATCTCGCCCGCGCCGGCGGGAAAGGAGCGCAGTTCCACCCAGACATCCGTCGCCCCATCCTGCTGCGAGTTCCGGGCCGGGTTCATCTTGAGGCAGGTCCGATCGCGCCCGGTCGGGCCGTCGAACAGCGCCGGCAGCGGCCAGGCCAGGGCCGCATCCTCTCCGAGTTTGCGGGCCACGAGTTCGGCATAGGCCGCATTCGCCCACAGGATCATGCCGCCGCTGCCTGTCCGCCAGATCGGCAAGGGCGCCGAATCCGCGATTGCGCGAAGGGCCGCCAGCTCCTCGTCCTGCGCCCGCTGCGAATGGGCGTCGAGCGCGAGAACCCGCCCCTCGCTGTGAGGATCGCAGAGCGTGAGGCGGGTCAGACCGCCGCGCCACTCGGCCAGGAGCGTGACGGGGTCGGTGCCGCTGCCGTCGAGGCGGATGCGCCCCGCCGTCGGCAGATCGCGCAGCGCCGCCTCGAGCCCGGGGAAATGCGGCGCGAGATATGCATGAAGCCGGCCCCAGGCCGAGCCCCGCACCGCAACCGATCCGAGCAGCGCGCGCCCCGCCTCGGTCGCATCAACAAGCCTGGTGCCATCAAAGAGGAATACCGTGCCGCCATCACGGTCGTCGAACACCGATCGCGCCGACAGGCCGCTGCGCCGCTGCGAGACGCCGAGGATCATCAGCGCCGCCAGCGTGGCGCCGAGCGCGATCGCGAAGATCGACAGCGCGGTAGCGAAACCCAAACTCAACCCCCAATGGCTACAAAAATGATTTGCACAACCTGAACGATATTCCTTAACCAGGGATTAACCAAGCCCCGCAAGGGTTTTTTGCGCAGGCGGCAGCGCGCCGATCAGACGCGGTTGGCGGTATTCTCGCCCAGCCCCCCCGGCACGGGCGGGGCGAGTTCCTCGATCGACCAGCTGACGCGCACCACCGCCCCGGGCGGCATGTCGGGATCGTTGCCGTTCGAGAAATCGACCTCGGCGCCGGTCCGCTCCAGCAGCGTCTTGGCGATGAACAGCCCAAGGCCCATGCCGCCGTTCTCGATCTCGGCCGGTGCCGGCCCCTGACCGCGCAGGAAGGGCTCGCCAAGGCGCGGCAGCAGGTTCGGCGCAAAGCCGGGGCCATCGTCGTGCACGACGACGACGATACGCTCGAGCGTCCAGCTTCCCTCGACCAGAACGCCGCTGCGGGCGTGGTCGACGGCGTTCTGGATGAGGTTGCGCAGCCCGTGGATGATCTCGGGCCGGCGCGGGATGACGGGTTGTCGTGGCGCGCCGCCCGGATCGGCCTCGAGCACGAAGTCGATCCTGCGGCCGCGCGCGGCATGGGGTTCGGCGGCCTCGCGCAGGATCTGCCCGAGGGGGGCGCGGCGCAGGTGAAGATCGTCCTTGCCCGCCCGCCCCATGGAATGAAGGATGTCCCGGCAGCGGTCGGCCTGTTCGCCGATCAGGCGGATATCGTCGTGAAGCTCCGCCAGATCGGCCCGCCCGGCGACTGCGCGCGCCAGTTCGCCGCTGACGAGCTTGATCGTGGCGAGGGGGGTGCCGAGTTCATGCGCCGTCGCCGCTACCACGCCCGAGAGATCCGTCAGCTTCTGCTCGCGCGCGAGTGCCATCTGGGTCGCGCTCAGCGCCCGCGCCACCCCGCGCAATTCCGTCGCCACGCGGTGCGAATAGGCCGACAGGAACACGACCCCCATCACGATCGACAGCCAGAAGCCGAGTTCGAAGAGTTGCGGCACCGCGAGGATCACCCCCGCGTTCGTCCGCAGCGGCAGGTGGACGAAGGCCACGATGGTGATGAGGACGACCGTCACCACCCCGAGGATCGCGGTGCTGCGCAGCCCGAGTGCCGAGGCCGCGATCGTCACCGGCCCCACGATCAGCAGCGCGAAAGGATTGTTGAGGCCGCCCGTCAGCGAGAGCACGAGCGCGAGTTGCGCCAGATCCGAGATCAGCGTCAGGACGGCTTCGGCCTCGCTCAGCGCGCGGTTGTCGCGACGGGTCGCGAGGATTGCGAGATTGGCAAGGATGAGCAGCGCGACCGCCATTCCGCAGGCGACGAGGGGCAGCGCGATGTCGAAGGCATAGGTCGCGACAAGGATCGTCACGACCTGCGCGGCCGCCCCGACCCAGCGCAACGCTGCGAGCGTGCGCGGCCGCACCCATGAATTGCCGGCCTCGATCTCGGCCCGCGCCGCGCCTGTCATCGGCCCCCCCGGGTTGCGGCGGCCGGTCGGGATTGCTAGATCCGCCGCGACCGCCCGCCGCGATGCTGCCCCAAAGCCGCGCCGAAAGCGACCCCGCATTTGTGCCCCAAGGTCCGCATGACACGACTTTACGCCATCCTCGCCGCCGCCGCCGTCCTGCTCGGGATCGGCGCGAGCATGCTATGGGTCCTGTGGCCCAGGCCCGACGACCGTTTCGCCCAATGTCGCGAAAGCGTGATCGCGGGCGGGGCAGGGGCGATCGGCGGGCCCTTCGCGCTCACGGGGCCGGACGGCGTGCGGCGCACCGATGCCGACATCATCACGAAACCCACGCTGCTCTATTTCGGCTATGCCTTCTGCCCGGACATCTGTCCGATGGACAACCAGCGCAACGCCGAGGCGGTCGATCTGCTCGAGGCCGGGGGCCATGACGTGCAGCCCGTCTTCATCTCGGTCGATCCAGCCCGCGACACGCCCGAGGTCCTGGCCGATTTCGCACGCTGGGCGCATCCGAAGATGGTCGCGCTGAGCGGGACCGAGGAGGAGCTGCGCGAGGCCGCGCGCGCCTATCGCGTCTATTTCAAGGCGCAGGAGGCGAAGGACGATTTCTATCTCGTCGATCATACGACCTTTACCTATCTCGTGCTGCCCGGGCATGGCTTCGTCGAATTCTTCCGCCGCGAGGCTTCGCCGGCCGAAGTCGCGGAACGCACGGCATGTTTTCTCGACCGCCAATGACCTTATCGCGCGGTTGCATTTGACCTGCGGCACGCTGCCGCCTATCTATCGGTCGAGAGCAACTCGTCGAAGGGCGCGGGCATGACGGAAACTGCGCTGCCGGACCTGGGGCCGGATAGGTCGATCCTCCTCGTCGATGACGACGAGGCGTTTCTCAAGCGCCTCGCCAAGGCGCTCGAACGGCGCGGGTTCGAACCCGAGACGGCCGAGAGCGTCGCCGACGGCAAGGCCATCGCCGAACGGCGCGCGCCGGCCTATGCGGTCATCGACCTGCGGTTGCAGGACGGCAACGGCCTCGATGTCGTCGAGGTGCTGCACGCCCGCCGGCCCGATTGCCGCGCGATCGTGCTGACGGGGTATGGCGCGATCGCGACGGCGGTTGCGGCGGTGAAGATCGGCGCGGTCGATTACCTCTCGAAACCCGCCGACGCCGACGACATCACGCGCGCGCTGCTCGCGCAGGGGAATGGCGCGCTGCCGCCGCCGTCTGAAAACCCGATGTCGGCCGACCGCGTGCGGTGGGAGCATATCCAGCGCGTCTATGAGCAATGCGACCGCAACGTGAGCGAGACGGCCCGCCGCCTCGGGATGCACCGCCGCACGCTGCAGCGCATCCTCGCCAAGCGCAGCCCGAAATAGGATCAGCCGACGATCGTCGCCTCGGTCGCGGCGCGCAGTTCGGATTCCGTCACGCCCTCGGCCGTCTCGACGA
>CAYYJB010000050.1:0-16443 GCA_964472135.1 uncultured Gemmobacter sp. | reverse complement strand
CGCGCGGCCGGGCGCGGGTGCTGGGGATGCGGCGGATGGCGCTGGTGCGCTAGGGCCCGTCCTGCGCGCGCGGGTCCGGGATCAGCGCGTCCCGTTCAGGCGTTGACGAGGGCGAGGAAGACCAGCGCCGCGATGATCACGATCACCGTGCGGATGGTGAAGGTGATGAAGCCTTCGAAGGTGCGCTCCTGCACGCGGATGTCCATGCTGCCGTGCTTGTGGGCGTGCTGGTCGTGGTGGTCGTGGGAATGCTGGGCCATGTCCTGTCTCGCGGTTCGTCCGCGACGGGTTAGCCCATCGGGGCGTCCGTGTCATCCGCGATCTTCGCCCCGGGGACATCGTGCCACAGCCAGGCGCCGTCGGCGCGGCGCGTCCGCGCGACGGCCCCGAGCGCGAGCAGGTGATTGAGATGGGCGAGCGTCTCGGGCAGCGCGAGGCCCATGAGCGCATCATCGATCGGCCGGCGGAAGAGGGGCGCGAAGCACGCGACCGCGACGCGGGGCTCGCGCAGATGGGCGCGCAGGCGGCGAAGGGCGGCCGCGTGGCTCTGCCCCATCTGGCCGAGCCGGAGCGCGAGCCCGGTGAAGGGCAGCTTGTGGCCGGGCAGCACGAGGTGGTCGGGCCGGGCATGGGCCGCAAGGCGCGCGCAGCTTGCCAGCCACTCGCCGAGCGGATCGGCGGCGGGTTCGTTGGGATAGACCCCGATATGGGGCGTGATCCCGGGCAGGACCTGATCCCCCGCGAGGACGAGCGCGCCATCCTCGGACCAGAGGGTCGCATGTTCGGGGGCATGTCCGTCGCCCATCCGCACCCGCCATCCCCGCCCGCCCAGCACGATCCGCGCGCCGTCGTGCAGGCGGGTAAAGCCCGGCGGCAGCGGGTGGGTGGTGTCGGCGGCGTTCCAGGGCCTCGCGGCGGCGCGGCGGGCGAAGGTTTCGGCGTCCATCCCGGCCTCGCGCCACAGCGCGAGGGCCTCGGGCGTCGGCCTCTCCTGCAGGTCGAGCGCGAGCATCCGCGCCATGAGCCAGCCCGTCCGCGGCATGAGGAGTTCGGCGCCCCGCGCCACGAACCAGCCCGCGAGCCCGACATGATCGACATGGTGGTGGGTGACGAGGACGCGGCGGACGGGGCGGCCGGCCAGCGGGCCGGTCAGGACGGCTTGCCAAGCGGCGCGGGTGTCGGGGGTGTCGAGGCCGGTATCGACGATCGTCCAGCCGTCGCCGTCATCGAGCGCGTAGACGTTCACATGATCGAGCGCCATCGGCATCGGCAGGCGCAGCCACAGGATCCCGGGCGCGACCTCGGTCGCCGCGCCGGGGGCGGGCGGGGTCGCGAAGGGGTGGCGGATCTCGGCCGCGGGGGTGTCCATCATCCTGCCGTCACGGGCCGAGCGCCTCGGGCGAGAGCGCATAGACCCCCGCGGCGCCGAGCGTCGCCTCGGCCAGATGCGGCCCCTGCTGCGGCAGGAGGCGCGCGACATGGAAGGCCGCGAGGGCGTGGCGCGGCCCGGGCGCGCCCTCGGCCAGCGCCGCGCGCAAGAGGTAGTGCGCCCCGAGCAGCCGCGCGAAGCCGCGCAGATAGGCCAGCGCCCCCGCCGCCCGGTCGGTCGGGCCGAGGTCGAGCATCGCCCGCGTCGCGCGCGCCTGCGCCCCGGCCGCCTCGGCCAGCGCGGGGGCCATGCCGGGCAGGGTCTGGCGCGCCGCCTCGGCCGCCCCCGCGATCTCGGCGATGAGGGCGCGCGCGGCGCCGCCCCCGTCGGCCAGCTTGCGCCCCACGAGGTCCATCGCCTGAATGCCGTTCGTCCCCTCATAGATCGCGCTGACGCGGATGTCGCGCCAGAGTTGGGCCGCGCCCGTCTGCTCGACATAGCCCATGCCGCCGTGGACCTGGATCCCGAGATCGGCCACCGCGATGCCGGCCTCGGTGCCGCAGACCTTGGCGATCGGGGTCAGGAACGCCGCCCGCGCCTGCCAGCCCGCATCGCCCGTCGCGCGCGCCATGTCGATGGCGACCGCGCAGCCGAGCGCGACCGCCCGCGCCGCCGCCGTCTCGGCCGCCATCAGCCCGAGCATCCGGCGCACGTCGGCATGATCGGCGATCGGGCCCGACCCGTCGCCCACGGGTGTCGTGCCCTGCCGGCGCGTGCGCGCGTGCCCGAGCGCCAGTTGCAGCGCCGCCTCGGCCGCGCCCACGCCCTGCACGCCCACGCCGAGGCGCGCATTGTTCATCATCGTGAACATCGCCGCCATGCCGCGATGCGGCTCTCCGACCAGCCAGCCCCGCGCGCCCTCATAGGCCATCACCGCCGTCGGGCTGCCGTGCAGGCCCGTCTTGCCTTCGAGCGAGAGGACGCGCAGCGCGTTCGGCGCGCCCAGCCGCCCCCCGGCGTCGGGGATGATCTTCGGCACCATGAAGAGGCTGATGCCCCTGGTCCCCGGCCCGCCGTCCGGGAGCCGCGCCAGCACGAGGTGGCAGACATTCGCGGTAAAGTCGTTGTCGGCCCAGGTGATGTAGATCTTCTGCCCGCTGATCGCGAAGCTGCCATCGCCCAGCGGCTCCGCCCGGCAGCGCAGCGCGCCGACGTCGGACCCCGCCTGCGGTTCGGTCAGGTTCATGGTCGCGCACCATTCGCCCGAGATCAGCCGCGGCAGATAGACGGCCTTCAGCGCCGCATCCGCATGATGCTCGAGCGCCTCGATCTGCCCCTGCGTCATCAGCGGGTTGGTGTGCAGCGCAAGGCAGGCCGAGGCCATCATCTCGTTCACGGCCGTGGCCAGCGTCTGCGGCAGGCCCATGCCGCCATGGGCGGGATCGGCGGCGATGCCGATCCAGCCGCCCTCGGCGATGGCGCGATAGCCGCGCGCGAAGCCGGGCGGGGTGCGCACCGCGCCGTTCTCGAGCCGGGCGGGGTGTTCGTCGCCTGCGCGCCGGAGCGGCGCCAGAACCTCGGCGCTGAGCCTGCCCGCCTCGGTCAGGATCGCGTCGGTCGTCTCGGGGCCGCACGGGGCGAAGGCGCCGGTGGCCGCGACCGCGTCGAACCCCACCACATGGCGCAGCATGAATCGCAGTTCGGATATCGGCGCGCGATAGGGCATGTCGCCTCCGGGGGCTTGCTTTGGGCACGCTCATAGCCCAAGGGCGGGGCTGATTGAAGCGCCGAGGGGCCGCGATGACAGCGACGACGATCCTGCGCCCCGATCCCGAGGGGATCGCCGCCGCGGCGGCCCTCTTGCGCGCGGGCGCGCTGGTCGCGATGCCGACCGAGACGGTCTATGGCCTTGCCGCCGACGCGACGAACCCGGCCGCGATTGCAGCGCTCTATGCCGCCAAGGGGCGGCCGGCGCGCAACCCGCTGATCGTGCATGCGGCCGATGCGGCGGCGGCCGGGCGGATCGGCGCGATCCCCGCCGAGGCCGAGCCCCTTGTCGCGCGGTTCTGGCCCGGGCCGCTGACGCTTGTCGTCGATCTGCGCCCCGATGCCGACATTGCGGCCGCGGTGACGGCGGGGCTTGCGCGCGTCGCGCTGCGGGTGCCGGCGCATCCGGTGGCGCAGGCGCTCTGCCGCGCGCTCGGCCGGCCCGTCGCCGCGCCCTCGGCCAACCCCTCGGGCCGGATCAGCCCGACACGGGCGGCGCATGTGCTTGCGGGCCTCGGCGGGCGGATCGCGGCGGTGATCGACGCGGGCCCCTGCGCCGTCGGGGTCGAATCGACGATCCTCGGCTGCGGGCCGGATAGCTTCACGCTGTTGCGCGAGGGGGGGGTGACGGCGGACGCGATCGAGGCGCTGATCGGTCAGCCGCTCCGCCGCCCCGCGGCCGACCGCGCCGAGGCGCGACCCGAGGCGCCGGGGCAGCTTGCCTCGCACTACGCGCCGCGCGCGGCGGTCCGGCTTGGCGTAAGGGCGCCGGGGCCCGGCATGGTCTGGATCGGCTTCGGGCCGGGGTGCGCGGGCGCGGCGCTGAACCTCTCGCCCTCGGGCGACCCGGCCGAGGCGGCGGCGCGGCTTTATGACGTGCTGCACGAGGCCGATGCGCTGGCTGGGCCGGAGGGGCTGATCGGCGTCGCGCCGGTGCCCGATCTGGGCCTCGGCCGGGCCGTCAACGACCGGCTGTCGCGTGCGGCGGCGCCGCGCCAATCCCCTAGGGACGCTGGCGGGGAAACGCCTCCTGGATGATGCCCGCGAGGCACAGATAGAGCGACGACACCACGAGCCCGAGATCCGCGATCGGGGCGGGCCGGAAATCGATCCAGGCCGTCCAGCCCGCGCAGAGCGTCCAGATCAGCGCCACCGGCAGCGTGATGGCGCGCCACCTCGCCGTGCGCACCGGGTGGATGAACTTCAGCCGCGTGAACATCGCCGCGGCGAGCACGACGACGATCCCGAGCGTCATCCAGAACGAGGGCTGGAGCGCGAAGATCACGATCGCGACCATGTTCCAGCAAGCCGGAAAGCCCGAGAACGACTTGTCGGCCGTCTTCATCCGCGTGTCGGCGAAATAGAGCGCCGAGGCGAAGGTGATGATGATGATGACGGCCCAGCCCGTCCAGCCCGGCAAGAGCCCCGAGGCAAAGAGCGCATAGGCCGGGATGAAGACATAGGTCAGGTAATCGACGATGAGGTCGAGCAGCACGCCATCGATCTGCGGGGCGTTGGTGCGCACGTCGAAATGGCGTGCGAGCGGCCCGTCCACACCATCGACCGCGAAGGCCACGACCAGCCACAGGAACATCATGCTCCACGCGCCCTGCACGGCCGCGAGCATCGCCAGCATCGCGAAGACGGCGCCCGAGGCGGTCAGGAGGTGGACGGCATAGGCGCGGCGCATGGCGGACATGCGCGCGCTTTTGACGCAATCGCGCCCGGGATGCAATCGGCGCGCTCAGCGGTTCAGCGCGCGCGAGAGCAGGATGACCGGAAGGATCCCGACGATCACGATCGCGAGTGCCGCGGTCGAGGCCTGTTCGAGCCGCCCGTCGCTCGCCAGCCGGAAGACACGCACCGCGAGCGTGTCGAAATCGAAGGGCCGAACGATCAGGGTTGCGGGCAGCTCCTTCATCACATCGGCAAAGACGAAGATCGCGGCCGACAGGAGCCCGCCGCGGACCATCGGCAGGTGCACCCGCCAGAGCACCTCGCGCCGCGAGGCGCCGAGGGCGCGCGCCGCCTCCTCGAGGCTCGGCGGGATGCGCGCGAAGGCGGCCTCGACGCTGCGCAGCGCGATCGCGAGAAAGCGCACCATGTAGGCCAGAAGCAGCGCCGCGATGCTGCCCGTGAGCAACAGCCCCGTTGGGATCCCGAACATCGCGCGCATCGCGCCATCGACCGCGCGGTCGAATGCCGCGAGCGGGATCAGCACCCCGAGCGCGATCACCGCCCCCGGCATCGCGTAGCCGAAGCTCGCGAAGCCCGTCACCGCCGCCCCGAGCCGTCCCGGTCGCAACCGGCGCGCCTGCACGAGCAGCACCGCAACGCCGACAAGCGCGACGGCGGTTCCCGCCGCCATGCCGAGGCTGTTGAGTGCGAGGCCCGCAAACCGCGCCCCGAACAGCGGATCGCCCGCGATGATCGCGAGGCGCAGCAACTCGGCCGCCGGCAGCACGAAGCCGAACAGGACCGGCGCCGCGCAGACGAGCGTCGCAAGCAGCGCGCGCGGCCCCTTGAGAGCGATCCGCCGGATCTCGGGCGCGCGCCCCGAGGGGTCGGAGACAAAGCGCCGCCGGCCCCGCAGCATCCGCTCGGCCACGAAGGCAAGCGCCGCAAGCCCAAGGAGCAGCGCCGCAAGCTGGGCCGCCGCGACCGGGGCGCCGCGCGCGAACCACGTCCGGAAGATCCCGGTCGAAAGGGTCTGCACCCCGAGGTGCAGCACCGTTCCGTAATCGGCGATCGTCTCCATCACCGCGAAGGCGGCACCCGCCGCGATCGCGGGCCAGGCGATCGGCAGCGCGACCCGGCGGAAGGCCTCGAACGGCCCGACGCCGAGGGCGCGGGCGGCCTCGATCAGGCGCGCCGACTGGCGCAAGAAGGCCACCCGGCTCAGCAGGTAGACGTAGGGATAGAGGACCAGCCCGAGCAGCAGCGCCGCCCCCGGCAGCGAGCCGATCTGCGGAAACCAGTAATCGTCGCGGCCCCAGCCGAAGGTCGCGCGCAGCGTGCTCTGGACCGGGCCCCAATAGCTCAGCCGGTCGAAGGCGACATAGGCGATGACATAACCGGGCATCGCCATGGGCAGCATCAGCGCCCATTCGAGCATCCGCCGACCCGGAAAGTCGCAGGTGGCCACCAGCCAGCCCGTCGTGACGCCGATCACCACCGTCAGGGCAGCGACGAGGGCGGCAAGCAGGATGGTGTTGCGCAGATAGACGGGCAGCACGGTCTGGAGCAACTGCGGCCAGACCCCTTCGGATGGCAGCAAGAGATGCCCGACCACGGTCGCGATCGGCAGCGCGATCAGCCCGACGATCGCGCCCGCCGCAAGCAGCCAGAGCGTCGCCGCAGGGTCGCGGCGCGCCGCGCCCCTCGCCCCCGCCCCGTCCCGGCCTGCCATGCGCCAAAAAAGCTGCGTCATCCCGCCCCCTCGCGCACTCCATAGACCCTGCGGCGCGTGGGCGCAAGTAATCCGACAATTATTGTCAAGAATTATCCCGGCCGCTATGCAGGGCCGCGAGGGGAGCGAATCATCCCCCGGGCCAGCCGCGACTGGATGGCCCGCCGATCCCGGAATGAGAGGAGACGACCCATGCGATCCACCCTCACGGCCATCGGCCTTTGCCTTGCCGCCGTCCTGCCTGCCGCGGCGGCCGAGGTGAACGTCTATTCGGCCCGCCACTACGATGCCGACCTCGCGCTGCACGAGGCCTTCACCCGCGAGACGGGGATCACCGTCAACCTGATCGAGGGGTCGGGCGACGAGTTGCTGGCGCGCCTGCAGGCCGAGGGCGCGAACAGCCCGGCCGATGTCTTCATCACCGTCGATGGCGGCCGCTTGCACCGTCTGGTCGAGGCGGACCTCCTCGCCCCGGTCACGAGTGCGACATTGAGCGAGCGCGTGCCGGCGGCCTATCGCCACCCCGACGGGCTCTGGTTCGGCCTGACGACCCGGGCGCGCGTGATCTTCTACGACAAGGCCAAGGGCCTGCCCGAGTGGCTCGACGATTACGAGGATCTCGCCGATCCGCGGCTTGAGGGCGAGGTGTGCATCCGCACCTCATCGAACATCTACAACGTCTCGCTGATGGCCGAGCTGGTCGATGCGCTGGGCGAGGAAGCCGCAACCGAATGGGCAAAGGGTCTTGCCGCGAACCTCGCGCGCCCGCCGCAGGGGGGCGACCGCGACCAGATCCGCGCCGTCGCAGCCGGCGAATGCAGCATCGGGGTCGCGAACACCTATTACTGGGGGGGCCTCATGGCCTCGGACAATCCCGAGGATCGCGCCGCGGCCGAGGCCGTCGGCTTCATCTTTCCCAATCAGGGCAACCGCGGCACGCATGTGAACCTGTCGGGGGCGGGGGTGCTCAAGACCGCGCCCAACCCCGAGAACGCGATCCGCTTCATCGAGTTCCTGACGAGCGACGCAGCACAGGTCGTGCTCGCCGACAGCAACAACGAATACCCCGTCGTCGCGACGGTCCGGCCCACGGGCCCGATCGCGGCCCATGCGGATTTCCGCGCGAGCGGGGTCAACGCCGCGATCTTCGGGATCAATGCCGCGAAGGCCACCGAGATCTACGACCGGGCGGGGATGCCCTGACGGGCCGACAGCGGCCGCCGCCGGCGCGCGCGTGCCGGCGGCCCTCAGGCGTGGCGCTCATGCGCCATGATCCCTTCGATCACCGCGATGTCGGCAGGGTTGTTCAGTTCCCAGAACCGCCGCCCGCGGTCGGGCACCTCGACGCAGAGCACCGGCATCCCGTTGACGAGAAAGCGCAACTGCTCGAGCCCCTCGACCACTTCGATCTCGGCGGGGCCGGCCGCGCGATAGGCCGCAAGCGCCGCGGGCGTATAGGCATAGACCCCCACATGCTGAAAGACCGGGACCGCATCGGGGTCGGTGAAACTGCGCGGCGTCGCGGGAATGACGGCCTTCGAGAAATAGAGCGCGCGCCCCCAGGCATCGCGCACGACGGTCGTGCCGCCGATGATGCCCGCCCGCCATTCCGCGACCAGCGCCGCGTGCTGGGCGGGCGTGCAGCGCAGCACCGTCGTCGCGACCTCGGTGCCGGGGCGCATCGCCTCGATCAGCGCCTCGACGAACCACGGCGGGGTCAGCGGCGCATCGCCCTGCAGGTTGATGACGACGCGCGGTGCGAGTCCGAGGATCCCGATCGCCTCGGCGCAGCGTTCGGTGCCGTTGCGGCAACTGGCCGAGGTCATCACCACCTCGGCGCCGAAACCCGCGCAATGGGTCTGGATGCGGCGGTCGTCGGTCGCGACATAGATCGCATCGACCCCCCGCACCGCGCACGCCGCGCGCCATGTCCGCTCGACCAGCGAGGCCTCAAGCCCCGTCGCCCCCCGGAGCGGCGCGAGCGGCTTGCCCGGAAAGCGGCGCGAGGCATAGCGGGCGGGGATGATGAGGACGACCTCGGGCGTCGCGGGCGCGGGGCGGTCGGCGGGCGGGGGCAAAAGGCTGGGGCGGGGCGATCTGCGGGGCATGGAAGGGCATGGACCAATCGGGGCCGCGGGCGGCCTGCATCAAAATGACCCGATTTCGTTAACGGAGCTGAAACATCGGCACAAGAACCGGCCCGCGAAAGTGCGGGGGGGCCCGCCGAACCCCCCCGCCCCCCGTTGCACCCCACGCACCACGGGAAACTCGCTGGTCCGGCCGTCCTGGCCCGATGCGATCCTGATACACCGGAACACAGCCGAATCGAAGCCCCGGATGCGCGGGATTTGCCGCAAATCCGGGGCTTTGCGGTGTCAGTAGCGGTAGTGTTCGGGCTTGAAGGGCCCCTCGGGCGCCACGCCGATGTAATCGGCCTGATCGGCCCGCATCTGCGTGAGCCTGACGCCGATCCGCGCCAGATGCAGCCGCGCGACCTTCTCGTCGAGGTGCTTGGGCAGGATGTAGACGCCCGGCGGATACTGCTCGGGCTTGGTCCAGAGTTCGATCTGCGCCAGCACCTGGTTGGTGAAGGATGCCGACATCACGAAGGAGGGATGCCCCGTCGCGTTGCCGAGGTTCAGAAGCCGACCCTCGGAGAGCAGGATGATGCGATTGCCCGAGGGCATCTCGATCATGTCCACCTGCTCCTTGATGTTGGTCCAGCGGTGGTTGCGCAGGGCCGCGACCTGGATCTCGTTGTCGAAGTGGCCGATGTTGCCCACGATCGCCATGTCCTTCATGGCGCGCATGTGCTCGATGCGGATCACGTCCTTGTTGCCGGTCGCGGTGATGAAGATGTCGGCGGTCGCGAGTTCATCCTCGAGCAGCGTCACCTCGTAGCCGTCCATCGCGGCCTGAAGGGCGCAGATCGGGTCGACCTCGGTCACCTTCACCCGCGCCCCGGCGCCGCGCAGGCTCGCGGCCGAGCCCTTGCCGACGTCGCCATAGCCGCAGACGACCGCGACCTTTCCGGCCATCATGGTGTCGGTCGCGCGGCGGATGCCGTCGACGAGCGATTCCTTGCAGCCGTACTTGTTGTCGAACTTCGACTTGGTGACGCTGTCGTTGACGTTGATCGCGGGGAAGGGCAGCAGGCCCTTCTTGTGGAGGTCATAGAGGCGCTTGACGCCCGTCGTGGTTTCCTCGGAGACGCCGCGGATCGCGTCGCGCTGGCGGGTGAACCAGCCCGGCGAGGCCGCGAGGCGCTTGCGGATCTGGTCGAAGAGGCAGACCTCCTCGTCGCTCGTGGGCATGGCGATCAGGTCGGTCTCGCCCGCCTCGACCCGCGCACCGAGCAGGATGTAGAGCGTCGCATCCCCGCCATCGTCGAGGATCATGTTGCAGGTGCCGCCCTCGCCGCCGAATCGGAAGATGCGGTCGGTATAGTCCCAGTAATCCGCGAGCGTCTCGCCCTTCACGGCGAAGACCGGCGTTCCGCCCGCCGCGATCGCGGCCGCCGCGTGGTCCTGGGTCGAGAAGATGTTGCACGACGCCCAGCGCACATCGGCCCCGAGCACGCGCAGCGTCTCGATCAGCACGGCCGTCTGGATCGTCATGTGGAGCGAGCCCGCGATCCGCGCGCCCTTGAGCGGTTGCGAGGGGCCGTATTCCGCGCGTGCGGCCATCAGCCCCGGCATCTCGGTTTCGGCGATCGCGATTTCCTTGCGGCCGAAATCGGCCAGTTGAATGTCCTTGACGATATAATCCTGCGCCATCGGCGTTTCTCCTCAAGATATGTGGGGGGCTGCTAGCACCGCGCGCGCAATTGCGCAACCGCGGCTCAGAAAAGCCCCAGCGCGCCGGCGACCCAGACGGCCGCCCCGCCCAGCACCGCGCCGACCGCGGCCGAGCGCAAGCGGCGCGCGCGCACCGGGGCTGGGGGCTTGGGCGGATCGGCCTGGCGGATCAGCGCGGCCTCGACCAGCCCCGGCAGCCGCGGCCCGAAGCGGGCGAGGACGCGCGCCGTGCGCCCGAGATCGCGCGCGAGCGCCTTGGGCCCCACATTGTCGCGCACATAGGTCTCGACGATGGGCCGCGCGACCTCCCAGATGTTGACCTGCGGATCGAGGCTGCGCGCCACCCCCTCGACCACGACCATCGTGCGCTGGAGCAAGATGAGTTCGGTCCGCGTCTGCATCCCGAAACGCTCGGTCACCTCAAAGAGATAGGCCAGCAGCCGCGCCATCGAGATGCGGCTGGCGTCCATGCCGAAGATGGGCTCGCCCACGACGCGCAGCGCGCGTGCGAATTCGTCGATGTCGCGGTCGGCCGGCACATAGCCCGCCTCGAAATGCACCTCGGCGACGCGGCGATAGTCGCGCCGGATGAAGCCCATCAGGATCTCGGCATAGACGCGCCGGGTATAGGCATCGATCCGGCCCATGATACCGAAGTCATAGGCCACGATCGCCCCGTCGGCCGCGACCTTGAGGTTGCCCTGATGCATGTCGGCGTGGAAATAGCCATCGCGCAGCGCGTGGCTGAGGAAGAGTTGCAGCACGCGGCCGCCCAGCGCGCGCCGGTCGTGGCCCGCGGCCTCGATCGCGGCGGTGTCGGCAAGGCCGATCCCCTCGACCCAGCCCATCGTCATCACCCGCCGGCCCGACAGCGCCCATTCGGGCCTGGGCACGCGAAAGCCCGCGTCGCGGGCGGTGTTGGCGGCGAACTCGGCGGCCGCCGCGCTTTCGAGCCGCAGGTCGAGCTCGCCCATCACCACGCCCTCGAAATGCGCGATCACATCCGTCGGGCGCAGCCGCCGCGCGGCATGGGCGAGCGCCTCGATGATCCAGGCGGCAAGGTAGAAGGCGTCGATGTCGCGCCGGAACGCCCGCTCGATCCCCGGCCGCAGCACCTTGACCGCGACCTCGGCGCCCGTCTCGGCCAGCCGCGCGCGGTGGACCTGCGCGATCGAGGCCGCGGCGACGGGTTCGGAAAACGCCGAGAAGGCTTCATCGACCGGAACGCCGAGTTCCCCCTCGAAGGCGCGCCGCGCCTCGGCGGTCGGGAAGGGCGGCAGGCGGTCCTGCAGATACTTCAGTTGCTGGGCAAGCTCCTCGCCCACCACATCGGGGCGGGTCGAGAGGATCTGGCCGAACTTGATATAGGCCGGCCCCAGCGCCGTCAGCGCCCGCGTCGCCGGCGGCAGCGCCGGATCGCCCGCGTGCCCGAGCCAGCGGAACGGCCAGGCGAGGACGCGCACCGCGATGCGCAGCCGCACCGGCGCCTTGAAGGCCTCGAGCACGACCCCCATCGCGCCCGTCCGCTCAAAGGTCGCGCCCGTCCGGATCAGCCGCAGGATGTTGTGGGGCCCGCGCATCGCGCTCAGATCTTCCAGCCCGAATGGAGCGCCGCGATCCCCATCGAGAGGTTGCGGAACCGCACCTGTCCGAACCCCGCCTCGCGGATCATCGCCGCGAAACGCTCCTGCTCGGGAAAGCGGCGGATCGATTCGACCAGATACTGATAGCTGTCGCGATCCCCCGCGACGATCTGGCCCATCACGGGGATGACGTTGAACGAATAGCGGTCATAGGCCCATTGCAGCGGCGGGCTGACCATGCGCGAGAATTCGAGCACCATGAGCCGCCCGCCCGGCCGCAGCACGCGGTGCGCCTCGGCCAGCGCGGCCTCGATCCGCGTCACGTTCCGGATGCCGAAGCTGATCGTGTAGACATCGAACGAGGCATCCGCGAACGGGAGCGCCATCGCATCCCCCACGACCCAGTCGAGCGCGCCGCCCATGGCGGCCGCCTCGGCGCGCGCGCGCCCCTCGACCAGCATGGGCTCGGTCAGATCGACGACGACGGCCGATGCGCCCGGCGCACGGGTCAGGAAACGGAACGCGATGTCGCCCGTCCCGCCCGCGACATCGATCAGCCGCTGGCCCGGCCGGGGGGCGAGCCAGTCCATCATCGCGTCCTTCCAGAGCCGGTGCACGCCCGCCGACATGAGGTCGTTCATCACGTCGTATTTCGATGCCACCCGGCTGAAGACGCCCTGCACGAGGCCCGCCTTCTGATCGGCGCCCACGGTGCGGAAGCCGAAATGCGTCGTGTCGCCCTCGTCCGATGCCATCGTGCCGCCCCTGCGCTGACGGTCCGTCTGTTACCCTGTCGCGCGCTCCGATACAAACCCCGCCGCAAGCCGGAGTGCGCCATGCCCGAACTGCCCGAGGTCGAAACCGTCCGACGCGGCCTTGTGCCGGTGATGGAGGGTCATGTCATCGCCCGCGCCGAGGTGCGTCGCCCCGATCTGCGCCGCCCCTTTCCGCCGCATCTGGCCGAACGGCTGACCGGCGCGCGCGTCCTTCGTCTCGGGCGGCGGTCGAAATACCTGCTGGCCGAGCTGTCGAGCGGCGAGACGATGATCGTGCATCTGGGCATGTCGGGGCGGATCCTCGTCGCGCCGCCCGGAGGGGTCGGGGGCGCGGTGATCGGCGATCATGTCCACGACCACGGCCGGATCACGCGGCACGACCACCTGATCCTGACGATGGAGACGGGCGCGCGCGTGACGCTCAATGACGCGCGCCGCTTCGGGTCGGTCGATCTCGTGCCCACGTCCGAGGCGGCGGCGCATCCGCTGCTCGCGGGGCTCGGCCCCGAGCCGATGGGCAACGGGTTCTCCGAGGAAACGCTTGGCGCCGCGCTGAAGGGCCGGCGCACCCCGGTCAAGGCCGCCCTCCTCGATCAGCGGCTGATCGCGGGGCTTGGCAACATCTATGTCTGCGAGGCGCTCCATCGCGCGGGCATCGACCCGCGCCGTCAGGCCGGGCGCATCGCCGCACCCCGGGTGGGGGCGCTCGCGCGCGCCATCCGCGAGGTTCTGGCCGAGGCGATCGCGGCGGGGGGGTCGTCCTTGCGCGACTATCGCCAGACCGACGGCGAGCTCGGCTATTTCCAGCACGCCTTCCGCGTCTATGGCCGCGAGGGGGAACCCTGCCTGCGCGAGGGCTGCGGCGGCACCGTCCGGCGTATCGTGCAGGCGGGGCGGTCGAGCTTCTTCTGCCCGCGCTGCCAGAGGTGACTTGATAGCCGACCCCGGCAGGACTAGGAGTCCGCGCGGTATTGCTCAGAAAAGGGGACGCAGCGGTGGCCTATGAGACCCTCATCGTCGAGATCGAGGACGACATCGCCCTCATCCGCCTCAACCGCCCCGAGGCGCTCAATGCCCTGAACCAGAAACTGCTGGGCGAACTCTCGGCCTGCATGCTCGGGCTCGATGCCAACGACAAGGTGCGCTGCATCATCCTGACGGGTTCGGAAAAGGCCTTCGCCGCGGGCGCCGACATCGGCGAGATGGCAGAGAAGAGCTTTGTCGAGGTCTTCACGGCCGACCTCTTCACCCCCGAGACCGAGGCGATCCTTCGCGTGCGCAAGCCCGTCATCGCGGCCGTCGCCGGCTATGCGCTGGGCGGGGGGTGCGAGCTCGCGATGATGTGCGACTTCATCATCGCCGCCGACACCGCGAAGTTCGGCCAGCCCGAGATCAACCTCGGGATCGTGGCGGGAATCGGCGGCACGCAGCGCCTGACGCGCTTTGTCGGCAAGTCGAAAGCCATGGACATGCACCTCACGGGCCGTTTCATGGATGCCGCCGAGGCCGAGCGCTCGGGGTTGGTGAGTCGCGTCGTCCCGGCGCGCGCGCTCATCGACGAGGCGAAGGCGGCGGCGCGCAAGATCGCCGAGAAATCCGCGCTGACGGCGATGGTCGTCAAGGAAGCCGTCAACCGCAGCTACGAGACGACGCTGCGCGAGGGCCTCCTGTTCGAACGCCGCGTCTTCAACGCGCTGTTCGCGAGCGAGGACCAGAAGGAGGGGATGGCGGCATTTCTCGAAAAGCGCCAGCCCCAGTTCCGCGACCGCTGAGGATCGCCCGTTGACAGCCGCGGCCCGAGCGTCTAAACGCCCGGGCTTGATCGGATGACGTCGAAGACCGAAAGCGAGAACATGGCCAACACGCCCCAGTCCAAGAAGCGCGCCCGCCAGAACGAGCGCCGCAAGTTGATCAACAAGTCGCGCCGGTCGCGCATCCGCACCTTCGTGCGCAAGGTCGAAGAGGCGCTGGCCTCGGGCAACGGCGCGGCGGCGACGGCGGCGCTGCGGGCGGCCGAGCCCGAACTCGCGCGTGGCGTCACCAAGGGCGTGCTGAAGAAGAACACCGTCTCGCGCAAGATCTCGCGCCTCGCGCAGCGCGTACGGGCCGTCGCGACCGCCTGATCGGGCGTGAAGCCAGCCGATGCAGGGGCACCCGCGAGGGTGCCCTTTTTGCATTCTGGCGGATGCGTCGGGCGCCGGCGCAGAATCGCCTGCGCGGGCTCCGGAATCCCGCTGTCAACAGCGAAGATTGGTTGCGCCCCGACGGCCCCAGTTGCTAGCGTTCCGATATCGATTCCGTCGTCCTTGGGGGGCCTTGGCGAAGCGTTTCGTGCGTCCTGCCGCAGCCGGATCTGGCCTGCGCGCATGGTGCATGTTGATGTGGGGGCGCTTTGCTGCGTCCTTGCTGCGCTGCGCCGTGAACTCCGAATTCGGTCCGGGTCGTGTCTGCTGCGGCACCGCATGCGCGAGAAGAACCGCAGGCAATCGAAGGGTCGGGGGAAGATGACGGACGAGTTGTGGCGCTTGGCATGCGAGGATCTGTCGTCACGCCTCGGCAAGAACAACTTCCTGACCTGGATCGAACCCCTCCGCCTTGTTGGCGTTGAGGGGGGGGTCGTGCGGATCGGCGTCCCGACCGCCTTTTTCGGTGACTGGGTCGCGCGGCATTTTTCGGATGCGATTCGCGCGGCGCTGCTCGCGCGGGGGGCCGGCGCCGACCGGCTGGAATTCGTGGCGGCACGGCCGGTCGCGGCGCCGGCCGCGCGGCCGGCCGGATCCGCTGCCGCGCCGCAGCCCACCCCGCGCGAGAGCGTGGCCGAAGCCGATCTGCCGGGCGCCCCGCTCGATTCGCGCTTCACCTTCGATAGCTTCGTTGTCGGCAAGCCCAACGAGCTTGCCCATGCCGCCGCCCGGCGCGTCGCCGAGGGCGGGCCGGTCACGTTCAACCCGCTCTTTCTCTATGGCGGGGTCGGGCTCGGCAAGACGCATCTGATGCATGCGATCGCGCATGAGGTGGTGGCGCGCAACCCGGCGATGCGGGTGCTCTACCTCTCGGCCGAGCAGTTCATGTACCGCTTCATTCAGGCGCTGCGCGACAAGCAGATCATGGATTTCAAGGAGCTTTTCCGCTCGGTCGATGTCCTCATGGTCGATGACGTGCAGTTCATCGCCGGCAAGGACAGCACGCAGGAGGAATTCTTTCATACCTTCAACGCGCTTGTCGATCAGAACAAACAGATCGTGTTTTCGGCCGACCGCGCCCCGGGCGAGATCAAGGGCATACAGGAACGGATCCGCTCGCGCATGCAGTGCGGCCTCATCGTCGATCTGCACCCGACGGATTACGAATTGCGCCTCGGGATCCTTCAGCAGAAGGTCGAGTACTATCGCAGCCAATATCCCGGGCTGAAGATCGCGCCCGGCGTGCTCGACTTCCTAGCGCATCGGATCACGACCAATGTGCGTGTCCTCGAAGGGGCGCTGACGCGGCTTTTCGCCTTCGCCTCGCTCGTCGGGCGCGAGATCACGCTTGAACTGACGCAGGATTGCCTTGCCGACATCCTGCGCGCCTCGGACCGCAAGGTCACGATCGAGGAGATCCAGCGCCGCGTGGCCGAGCACTACAACGTCCGCCTGTCGGACCTGATCGGCCCCAAGCGCATGCGCACGATCGCGCGCCCCCGCCAGATCGCGATGTATCTCTCCAAGCACATGACGCCCCGCAGCCTGCCCGAGATCGG
>CAYYJB010000049.1:0-17409 GCA_964472135.1 uncultured Gemmobacter sp. | reverse complement strand
CGATGAGGTCCATGCCGTCGAGGTTGATGTCATCGAGCCGCCCGATGAAGGGCGAGATGAAGGTGGCCCCCGCCTTCGCCGCGACCAGCGCCTGATTGGCCGAGAAGCAGAGCGTGACGTTGACCATCCGCCCCTCGGACGAGAGCACCCGGCACGCCTTGAGGCCGTCCCACGTGAGCGGCACCTTGACGGCGATGTTGGGCGCGATCCCGGCCAGCCGGCGGCCCTCGGCGATCATCTCGTCGGCCTTGAGCGCGACGACCTCGGCCGAGACGGGGCCCGGGACGATGGCGCAGATCTCGCGCGTGACCTCGATGATGTCGCGCCCCGATTTGAGGATCAGCGAGGGGTTCGTCGTCACCCCGTCCACCATGCCCAGATCGGCAAGCTCGGCAATCGCGGCGACGTCTGCGGTATCGACGAAGAACTTCATGGCTGCTCCGGATCCTGCGGGCCGCTTGCGGCGCGGCGTCCGGAATGGTTTAGCCTAATGCGGCGCGCGCCGGAAGCCCCGCGCGCACCCGACAGGCAGCGGAGAGCCGATGGACGATCCCGCCCCCAAAACGCCCCCGCCCTTCGCCCAAGGCGCGGCCGTCAGCGTGCTCAGCCCCGACATGCCCGCGCGCGCGCTCGACTATCGCGCGCCCGAGGGCGGCTGCGCGGCGGGGGATGTCGTGCTCGTGCCGCTCGGGGCGCGGCGGCGGGTGGTGGGCGTCGTTTGGGGCGCGGGGTCGGGAGAGGTCGCGCCCGAGCGGCTGCGCGACATCGACCGGGTGCTCGATGTCGTGCCGCTCGCGCCCGAACTGCGCGGCTTTCTCGACCGCGCGGCCGCCTACACCCTCTCGCCCCCGGGTGCGATGCTGCGGCTCGCAACCCGCGTGCCGGGCCTTGGCGAGCCGCCGCCCGACCGGCGCATCCTGCGCGCCGCCGCCATCATGCCGCCCGAGGGCACGACGGCGGCGCGCGCCCGCGTGCTCGGGGCGCTCGCGCGGTTCGGCGGCGCGGGGCTCGGTCCGGCCGAGCTTGCGCGCGAGGCGGGGACGGGAACGGGCACGCTTGCGGCGATGGTCAAGGCGGGGCTGCTGATCGAGGGGCGCGCGCCGCGCGACGCCCCCCTGCCCCGGCTCGACCCCGACCGCCCGGCCGCTGTCCCCTCCGAGGCGCAGGGGGGCGCGATCGCGGCCCTGCGCGCGGCGGTGGCGGCGGGGGGGTATGGCACCACCCTTCTGCAAGGTGTCACCGGATCGGGCAAGACCGAGGTCTATCTCGAGGCCGTGGCCGAGGCGCTGCGGCGGGGGCGGCAGGCGCTGGTGCTCCTGCCCGAGATCGCGCTCACGGCCGATTTCATCGCCCGCGTCGCGGCGCGCTTCGGGGCGGCGCCGGCCGAATGGCATTCGGGCGTCGCGGCCGCGCAGCGCCGGCAGGTGTGGCACGCGGCCGCGCGGGGCGAGGCGGGGCTGATCGTGGGCGCGCGCTCGGCGCTGTTCCTGCCCTTTCGCGATCTTGCCCTGATCGTCGTCGACGAGGAACACGACCCCTCCTACAAGCAGGAGGATGGCGTCACCTATCATGCCCGCGACATGGCGGTGCTGCGCGCCTCGGGTGCCGGGGCGCAGGTGGTGCTGGCCTCGGCGACGCCCTCGCTCGAAAGCTGGGCCAACGCCGAGGCGGGGCGCTATCGCCGCCTGACGCTGCCGGCGCGCTACGGCGCGGCCCGCCTGCCCGACCTTGCGCTGATCGACCTGCGCGTGCACGCCCCCCCGGCGGGGCGCTGGATCTCGCCCCCGCTCGAGGCCGCGCTGGCCGCGCGGCTGCGGGCGGGCGAGCAGAGCCTTCTTTTCCTCAACCGGCGGGGCTATGCGCCCGTCACCGTCTGCCGCGCCTGCGGCCAGCAGATCGGCTGCCATGACTGCGACGCGCGCATGGTCGAGCATCGCTTTGCCCGCCGCCTGATGTGCCACCAGTGCGGCGCGAGCCGCCCGATCCCGACCGCCTGCCCCTCCTGCGGGGTCGAGGGGCGGCTGGCAGCGCTCGGGCCCGGGGTGGAACGGCTGGCCGAAGAGGTCGCGGCCGTCTTGCCCGACGCGCGGGTGAAGGTGCTGGCCTCGGACCTCTTCGCCTCGGCGCGCGCCCTCAAGGCCGAGGTGACCGAGATCGCGGCGGGGGGCGCCGACATCGTGATCGGCACGCAGATCGTCGCCAAGGGCCACGACTTTCCGCTGCTGACGCTCGTCGGGGTGATCGATGCCGATCTGGGGTTGCAGGGGTCGGACCTGCGCGCGGCCGAGCGCAGCTTCCAGCTGATCCGGCAGGTGTCGGGGCGGGCCGGGCGGCGCGAGGTGCCGGGGCAGGCGCTGATCCAGACGCTACAGCCCGACCATCCGGTGATGCGCGCGATCGCGGGTGGCGACGACGAGGCCTTTCGCCGGGCCGAGGCGGCGGCGCGGGCGGCGGCCGGGATGCCGCCCTATGGGCGCCTTGCCGCGATCATCCTCTCGGGCCCCGATGCCGAGGCGCTCCATGCCCATGCCGAGGCGCTCGCGCGCGCCGCCCCGATGGTCGAGGCCGTCGGCGCCGAGGTCTGGGGTCCCGCGCCCGCGCCCGTCGCGCGCATCCGGGGCCGCCACCGGCTGCGGTTCCTCATCCGCGCGGCGAGGGGGGTCGCGCTGCAGGGCGCGCTCGCGCGCTGGGTGGCCTCGGTGCCCGAGCGCGGCGCGATCCGAGCCCAGATCGACATCGATCCGCAGAGCTTTCTCTGATCGCGCGAAACTTCCCTTTGCCGCACGCGCGTCCGTCGAGTATCATGCCCGCATTGGCGCCGGGCCTGCCCCGGCGCAGCGATGATTTGATGCCCCGGGGGTCCGATGCCGCGCCCGTTCCATGCACTCCGCCTTGCCGCCCTGTCGCTCGCGGCCGCCCTCTCGCTCGCGGCGCATGATGCCGCGCAGGCCCAGACCCAGGTCACGACGATCCTCGCGGTCGGGGCGCGCGATGTCGAATACGACCATTTCAACGTGTGCAAGCGGCTCAGCAACGCCTATGACACGCCCGTGATGGTGCCGACCCTGACCGAGCCCGAATGGCGCTCGTTCTATGAAAACCCCCCGCCCGGCGTGGCGTTGCGCGATTGCCCGGGCCTGACGCTCGTCTTCACCTTCAACGCCTTGCAGAACGGTCAACCGCGCGCGACCGAGGAAATCGACCTCTCGAAGGTCGTCCACCCCAAGCCCGGGGGGACACCGCTCAGGATCGACTGGGGCGACGGCACGACGGCCGACCGCTACAAGCTCCGGCACACCTTCGTGCGGCCGCTCGGATCCTATGTCGTGCGCGTCATGGGCGACATCGAGCAGTTCGGCGAGAAGATGACGGTGCTGCGCGACGGCGCGGGCAATGTGGTGCGCGACGATACGGGCGACCCGATCGAGCTGTGCAAGATCGACAACACCGGCAGCACCCGCACCGCGACCGAATGGGGCGAGGACGTCTTTTTCCTGACCGAGATCCGCAGCTTCGGCGAGCAGCTCGGCCGCATCAACTGCGTCTTCGGCAGCCTGTGGTTCAAATACATCTACCTCGCACAAGACCCCGTTCCGGTCGAGGTGACATCGATCCTGCCGCCTTCGGTCACCAACCTCGATTTCGCCTTCGCCGACTACGCGATCGGGGTGCGCACCTACACGCGCAACGGCGTCACGAAGCGCCTCTTTCAGGACATCGAGAACTGGGACACCTCGAACGTCACCAGCATGGAGGGGATGTTCCGCTTCGAGCCCATCCAGCCGATCGACGCCACCAACGAACAGGTCATGATCGACGGATCATCGCGCTGGGGATACGGCCTCAACTGCGCCTTGGCGGGGGGCAGCAGCGCGGGGGCGGATGCGCCGCTCGATCTTTCGCGCTGGAACGTCGCGAACGTCACGAACATGCGCGAGATGTTCAAGGGCAACCGCTGCTTCAACGCCGACCTGTCGGGCTGGGACGTGCGCAAGGTCACCGACATGTCGGCGATGTTCCTCAACGCCAATTCGTTCACGGGCAACCTGTCCGCCTGGCAGACCGACAGCCTGCGGAAGATGGACCGGATGTTCTACAACGCCTACAAGTTCGACAGCCCGATCGGGGGGTGGGACGTCTCGGGCGTGACCTCGATGGTCGAGGTGTTTCGCGACGCGCAGCTCTTCAATCAGGTTCTGAGCGGCTGGGATGTCTCGAACGTCACGACGATGCGGGGCCTCTTCGACGGGCTCAACGCGAATTTCTATCAGGATTCGGCCTACCGGACGCGGTTCAACACAGACATCTCGGGCTGGAACATCGCGAACGTCACCGACATGTCGAACATGTTCCGCGCGAACGGGGCGTTCAACCGCGACATCACGGGCTGGAACGTGGCGAATGTCACCGACATGTCGGGCATGTTCGCCGAGGCGATCGTCTTCAACCAGCCGATCGGGGTCTGGAACGTCGGCAACGTCACCGACATGTCGGAGATGTTCGCGAACGCGCGTGCCTTCAACCAGCCGCTCGGCGCGTGGGACGTCTCGAAGGTGACCGACATGGAGGGCATGTTCGACAGCTGGCTCGCGATGGAAATCGGGCCGAGCACGCCCTATTTCGGCCCGGTCCCCTTCAACCGCGATCTTTCCGCCTGGGATGTCGGCAACGTCACCAACATGTCGCGCATGTTCCGCTGGGGTCGCTTCGTGCAGCCGATCACGATGTGGGACACCTCGAAGGTCAGCGACATGTCGTCCATGTTCGAACGGCACGAGACCTACAACCTGCCGCTGAACGGCCTCGATGTCTCGAACGTCACCTCGATGAACAAGATGTTCGCCGAGACGCGGGCGTTCAACCAGCCGCTCGATCAGTGGGACGTGGGCCGGGTTCGCGACGTGCGCGAGATGTTCGCGGGAAGCCGAGCCTTCAACGGCACGATCGGGACATGGAACCTGCGCCCCATCATCGCCGACCGGATGTTCGAGGGGGCGTCTGCCTTCAACCAGCCGCTCAACGGCTGGGATGTCTCGCAGATGACAACGGCCATCGGCATGTTCAAGAACACGCCGGCATTCAACGGCGACCTCTCGACCTGGAACACCGCCTCGTTGCGCGACGCGAGCGAGATGTTCGAGGGCGCGAGCGTCTTCAACCGGCCGATCGGCGACTGGACGACAACGAAGATCACGCGGGCCTTGAGAATGTTCAGGCGCGCCGCTGCCTTCGACCAGGATCTCAGCCGCTGGTTCCCCTACCTCCCTGGGCGAGAGACATCCCCCGATATCGACATTACGGAGATGTTCTGGGGGGCGAGCGCCTTCAGCAGCAACATCGACGGCTGGTACATGGGCAGGGCTACAATGAACCGCGCCCTTGTTGGTGCGACGGCCTTCACGCATGATCTGAGCGGCTGGTGCAAGGCCCCTAGCGGCCAAACACTATTCGGCGGACTAAAAACTGCCGACGAACCGGCGCGAGTGGAGCATCCGTGCAAGGCTTCGCGCTGAAGCGCAGGGCGGCCGGTCAGTCGGGGGATACCGCCTCGGCGCTCGGAACAAGCGGAAAGAACACCCCGCCCGAGCGCAAACCGAACCACATCGCTCCCGCGACGGTGGCATGTTCGCACAGATCTACAAGCCGATAGAAGGTCTTGCGGTCAAGCCGCGCCTCGAGGCCGCGTCGGATGTGGACGTAGGGCACGATCGCGCCATCCGCGCCGCGCACCGCGCGCAACGCCGCCCCGGGGCCGGCCGCGACCTCGTCGCCGACGTTGGTGACAAAGCGCACGACCTGCGCCGTGCCGTCGCCCTCGGCCGTGCAATCGACCGCGACGAAGGGTGCATCCTCGACGGTGATGCCGACCTTCTCGACCGGGGTCACGAGGTAGAAGCGGCCCCCCTCGAGCTTCAGGATCGAGGCAAAAAGGCGCACGAGGGGCGCGCGTCCGATGGGAGTGCCCAGATAGTGCCAGCTTCCGTCGCGCGCGATGCGGATGTCGAGATCGCCGCAAAAAGGCGGATCCCAAAGATGCACGGGCGGCGGGCCCTTGCCGGCGGCCTTGCCGGCCGCGGCCGCGATCCCCTCGGCCGAGGGGGGCTTTGGCGCACCATGCGGCAGGTCCGCGCCCGACGCGCGCGCCCCACTCATGCCCACACCCGCAGATGTGTTTGCCATTTCGCCTTTCGCCGATACATACCCCCATCGTGCACGATGCCCCAGCGGAGACGCAAGAGATGAACGAGATCGACCCGGTGCGCGAGATCGAGACGACGGCGGCGCGGCTGGCGGAGGCGCGCGCGAGCATCGCGCGGCGCTTCATCGGGCAGGAGCGGGTGGTGGACCTCGTGCTCGCCGCCATGCTCTGCGGGGGGCACGCGCTGCTCGTGGGGTTGCCGGGCCTTGGCAAGACGCGCCTTGTCGCGACGCTCGGCACCGTCATGGGGCTCCGCGCGGGGCGGGTGCAGTTCACCCCCGACCTTATGCCCGCCGACATCCTCGGCTCCGAGGTGCTCGAGACCGCGGCGGACGGCAGCCGGGGTTTCCGCTTCATCCCCGGCCCGATCTTCTGCCAACTCCTGATGGCCGACGAGATCAACCGCGCCAGTCCGCGCACGCAATCGGCCCTGCTGCAGGCGATGCAGGAAGGCGAAGTGACGGTCTCGGGCGCGCACCGCGCGCTCGATCGCCCCTTCCATGTCCTCGCGACGCAAAACCCGATCGAGCAGGAGGGGACCTATCCCCTGCCCGAGGCGCAGCTCGACCGCTTTCTGGTGCAGGTCGAGGTCGATTACCCCGACCGCGCGACCGAGCGCGCGATCCTGATCGCGACGACCGGCGCGGATGAGGCCGAGGCGGCCGCGGTCTTTACCGCGGCGGACCTGATCGCGGCGCAGCGCCTCGTGCGCAGGATGCCCGTGGGCGAGAGCGTGGTCGAGGCGATCCTCGACCTCGTGCGCGCCTGCCGCCCGACCGAACCCGACGCCGACCCCGAGGCGCGCGAGGCGCTCGCCTGGGGGCCGGGGCCGCGCGCGGCGCAGGCGCTCATGCTGACCGTCCGGGCGCGCGCGCTGATGCAGGGCCGGCTCGCGCCCTCGGCCGAGGATGTCGCGGCGCTGGCGCGGCCGGTGCTCGGGCACCGCATGGCGCTCGGATTCGCGGCCCGCGCGCGGGGCGAGGATCTCGGCGGCCTCATCGACCGGATCGTGGCGCGCACGACTCGCCTCGGGGCGGCGGCATGATGTCTGCCCCGGCCGCCCCGTCGCGGACGGCCGAGGCCGAGGCGCTCGGGGCGGCGCTGCCGGCGCTTCTGGTCGCGTCGGACCAGTTGGCGGCGACGGTGGCGCTCGGCGGGCACGGGCGACGGCGCGCGGGGCTTGGCGATGCGTTCTGGCAATACCGCCCCGCCCAGCCGGCCGACCCCGCGCGGCTGATCGACTGGCGCCGCTCGGCGCGGGGCGATCAGACCTTCGTGCGCGAGCGCGAGGCCGAGACGGCCCAGACGGTGATGCTCTGGATCGACCGGTCGCGGGCGATGGCCTTTTCCGGCGCGCCGAGCCGCCCGCCCAAGGCCGAACGCGCGGCACTTCTGGGCCTTGCGCTCGGGGCGCTCATGCTGCGGGCGGGCGAGCGGGTGGGGCTCATGGCCGAGGCAGGCGCGGGGGCGGACCCCGCGACCGCGCGCCGCGCCGCGCCGCGCGGCGGGCGGGCGCAACTCTTGCGTCTGGCCGAGGCGGGCGATCCGCCGGACCCGGCCGAATACGGCGCCCCGGCCCCTGCGGGCCTCGCGCCGCATGGGCAGGCGGTGCTCTTCTCGGATTTCCTCGGTCCCTTCGCGCCCGTGGCGGAGCTGCTCGACCGGGCGGCCGCACAGGGCGTGCGCGGGGCGCTGGTGCAGATCCTCGACCCGGCCGAGGAGGATCTGCCATTTGCCGGGCGCACCATCTTCGAGAGCATGGGCGGCGCGATGCGCCACGAGACGCGCTCGGCCGCCGAGCTGCGCGCGCTCTATGGCGGTCGCCTCGCGGCGCGGCGGGCCGAGCTTGACCTCGCGGCGC
Source organism: uncultured Gemmobacter sp. (assembly GCA_964472135.1). Lineage (GTDB taxonomy): Bacteria > Pseudomonadota > Alphaproteobacteria > Rhodobacterales > Rhodobacteraceae > JAUREX01. Next base: position 9,349 of record CAYYJB010000049.1, on the reverse strand, counting down.
GGCGTGCGGGGTTCGTCGTCGCGACCCATCGGACCGATGCGCCGGCGGCGCAGGTCCTGCTGTGGCTTTGGCGCATGCTCGACGGGGCGCGCTGATGCTGGTCCTGGGGCCCGTCGGATTTCTTGCTCCCGTGGTGCTCTGGGGGCTGCTGGCGCTGCCGGTGCTGTGGTGGCTCCTGCGGGCGGTGCCGCCCGCGCCGGTGCGGCGGCGCTTTCCGGGGGTCGCCCTAATGCTCGGCCTCGCCGACCGCGACGCCGAGACGGCGCGCACGCCGTGGTGGCTGCTCCTGCTGCGGCTCGGGGCGCTTGGGCTGGCGATATTGGGCTTCGCGGGGCCCGTCCTCGACCCCGAGGCGCGGCTGCCCGGGCGCGATCCGGTGCTCTATGTGATCGAGGGCAGCTGGGCCGACGCCCGCGACTGGGCCGCGCGGACCGAACGGCTCGAGGCGCTGCTCGAAGCCTCGGCGCGCGCCGGGCAGACCGCGGGCGTCGTGATGCTGACCGACCTGCCGGCGGCGGGAACGCCGATCTTCGGCCCGGCCGCCGAGGTGCAGGGCCGCATCGCGGGGCTGCGCCCGAACCCGTGGCTGCCCGAGGGGGCGGCAGAATGGGCCGGCGCGCTCGGGGGGCGGTTCGAGACGGTGTGGTTCGTCTCGGGCATCGACTGGCCGGGCCGGGCCGAGACCTTCGCGGCACTCGCGGCGCAGGGCCCGGTGCGCCTGATCGGCGGCAGCGCGCCGCTGATCGCGCTCGCGCCGCCCGTCTTTGCCGAGGGGCGCATCGCCCTTGGCGCGCGCAGCCTGCCCGCATCGGGCACGCCGGCCGAGATCGTCGCCCGCGGCCCCGACCCGAACGGGACCGAGCGCGACCTCGCGCGCATCGAGCTTGGGTTCGATGCCGAGGGCGCGGCGGCGGCCGAGCTCGACCTGCCGCCCGAGATCCGCAACCGCATCGCGCGCTTTGCCGTCTCGGGCGTCCAGAGCGCCGCGGCGGTCTCGCTCGGCGATGACAGCCTGCGCCGGCGCAAGGTCGCGCTCATCTCAGGGGCGGCGGCGGGGGATGAGACGCTCGAGCTGCTCGCGCCGCTCCACTATCTGCGGCAGGCGCTGGCGCCTTCGGCCGACCTGCTCGACGGGGCGCTGCTCGAAACCCTCGCGGCACGGCCCGATGTCGTGATCCTCGCCGATGTCGCCCGCCTCGGGGCGGCCGAGGCCGAGGCGCTGCGGGAATGGGTCGAGGGCGGCGGCCTGCTCTTGCGCTTCGCCGGGCCCCGCCTTGCCCAGAGCGATGTCGGCCGGGCCGAGGCCGATGCGCTTCTGCCCGTGCGGCTGCGCGAGGGCGGCCGCAGCGTCGGCGGCGCCATGAGCTGGGGCGAACCGCGCGCGCTCGCGCCCTTTGCCGAGGGCACGCCCTTTGCCGGCCTGGCGATCCCGGCCGAGGTGACGGTCTCGGCGCAGGTGCTGGCCCAACCGGACCCCGAGCTGCCCGCCCGCACCATCGCGGCGCTGGCCGACGGCACGCCCCTCGTGACGCGCGCCGAACTGGGCGAGGGGCAGGTCGTGCTCTTTCACGTCACCGCCAATGCGGAATGGTCGAGCCTGCCGCTCTCGGGCCTCTTCGTTCAGATGCTCGAGCGGCTGGCCGTCAGCCTGCGCAGCGCCCGCCCCGACGCGGCGGAGCTTGAGGGGACGGTCTGGACCCCGGTCCAGATCCTCGACGCCTTCGGCCGGCCGGGCGATGCCGGGCGGCTTGCGGCGGTCGAGGGGGCGCGCCTCGGCGCGGCGCTGGCGACGGGGGACACCGCGCGCGACCTGCCGCCCGGCGTCTATGCCGCGGGCGAGCGGCGCCTCGCGCTCAATGTGATCGGGGCCGAGACGGCGCTCGCGCCCGCAAGCTGGCCAGCCGGCACCACGCTCGAGGATCTCGCGACCCCGCCCGAGCGGGGGCTGAAGGGGCTCGCGCTCGCGCTCGCGCTCGGGCTGATCGCGCTCGATGCGGTGGCGAGCCTCGCGCTCGCGGGGCGGCTGCGCGGGGCGGTCGCGGCGGTGCCGCTGCTGGTGGCGGCACTCGGCGCCGTCGAGGTGCGGGCGCAGGACGCGGCCGAAGAGTTCGCGATCCGCGCGACGCCGGGCTTTGTCCTAGCCCATGTGCTGACGGGCGACGCCGGGGTTGACACCCTCACGGCGCGGGGGCTCGAGGGGCTGGGACGGGTGCTTGCGCAACGCACGAGCGTTGAGCCCGCGCCGCCCATCGGCGTCGATCTCGAACGCGACCCGATCGACTTCTTCACGATCCTTTACTGGCCCGTCACCGCCGATGGGCCCCTGCCCTCGACCGAGGCCTATGCGCGCCTCGGGCGCTATCTGCGGGCGGGGGGCATGATCGTGTTCGACACCCGCGACGACGACCTGACGGCGGGCGGCGTGGCGACGCCCGAACAGGCGCGGCTGCGCGCGCTGGCCGCGCCGCTCGACATCCCGCCCCTCGAACCCGTGCCCGAGGATCATGTGCTCACGCGGACCTTCTATCTGCTCAGCGATTTTCCGGGCCGCCACCCGCGCACGACCGTCTGGGTCGAGGCCGCCCCGCCCGAGGCCGACCGGGCCGAGGGGATGCCGTTCCGCAGCCTCAACGACGGGGTGACGCCGGTGGTGATCGGGGGGGGCGACTGGGCGGGGGCCTGGGCGGTCGATGATCTGGGGATGCCCGTCCTGCCCGTGGGGCGCGGCCCGGCGGGCGAGCGTCAGCGCGAATTCGCCTATCGCTTCGGCATCAACCTCGTGATGCATGTGCTTACGGGCAATTACAAATCCGATCAGGTCCACGTTCCCGCCCTGCTCGAGAGGCTGGGCCAATGAATACGCTCGACACGGCCCTCGTCTTCGCGCCGCTGCTGCCATGGCCGGTGATCGGGCTGCTCGCGCTGTTGGCCCTTGCGGTCGGGGCCCTCACGATCCTGCGGCGGTTGCGCGGCGGCTGGCTGCGGCTTGCGGCGCTGGCCGCACTTGTCCTCGCGCTGGCCGACCCCGCGCTCGAACGGGCGGAGCGCACGCCGCTTGCCGACATCGCGGTGATCCTCGTGGACGAGAGCGCGAGCCAGACCATCGGGGCGCGCGCCGCGCAGACCGCCGAGGCGCTGGCCCATCTCGAACGCGAGATCGCGCGCCTTGGCGCGACCGAGACCCGCATCGTGCGCGTGCCCGATGCGCCGGGCGATGGCGGGACGGCGGCGATGGCCGCGCTCGAGGGGGCGCTGGCCGAGATCCCGCGCGCGCGTCTTGCGGGCGTCTTCGCGATCAGCGACGGGCAAGTGCATGACGCGGACCTCGCCCCCGCCCTGCCCGCCCCCTTCCACCTGATCCTGACCGGCACGCCCGAGGATTGGGACCGCCGCCTCGTGATCACGAGCGCGCCGGGCTTTGCCATCATCGGCGAGGAGGTGCGCGTCGCCCTTCGGATCGAGGATGCGGGCGCCGTGCCCCGCGATGCGGAGCCTAGCGCGACGCTCTCGGTCACGATCGACGATGGCGCGCCAAACCGGCTGCGCGTGCCGGTCGGGCAGGACATCGAGGTGCCCCTCGTGCTCGACCACGGCGGGCGGAACGTGGTGCAGATCGCGATCGACCCCACCCCGGGCGAGGTGACGGCGCGCAACAACGCGGCCGTGCTCCAGATCAACGGGGTGCGCGACCGGCTGCGGGTGCTGCTCGTCTCGGGCGAGCCGCACGCGGGCCAGCGCGTCTGGCGCAACCTGCTCAAGTCCGACGCGGCGGTCGACCTCGTGCACTTCACCATCCTGCGGCCGCCCGACAAGCAGGACGGGGTGCCGGTGACGGAGCTTTCGCTCATCGCCTTTCCGACGCGCGAGTTGTTCGTCGAGAAGATCGACGAGTTCGACCTCATCATCTTCGATCGCTATCGCCGGCGCGGGATCCTGCCCAATGCCTATTTCGACAACATGCGCGATTATGCGCGCCGTGGCGGGGCGGTGCTGGTGGCGGCGGGGCCCGAGTTTGGCTCGGCCGAGAGCATCTGGCGCTCGCCCCTCGCCGACATCCTGCCCGTCGCCCCGACCGCGCGGGTGATCGAGGATGGCTTCCGCCCGGCCCTGACCGATGCCGGGCGGCGCCATCCGGTGACGGCGGGCCTCGATCAGGGCGCGCCGGCCGAGGGCTGGGGGCGGTGGTTCCGCCAGATCGAGGTCGAGACCGAGGCCGGGCAGGTGGTGATGGAGGGCGCCGAGGGCCGCGCGCTGCTGATCCTCGACCGGGTGGGCGAGGGGCGGGTGGCGATGCTCGCCTCCGATCACATCTGGCTCTGGGGGCGGGGGTATGAGGGCGGCGGCCCGCAGCTTGAGCTGCTGCGCCGCCTCGCGCACTGGATGATGAAGGAACCCGAGCTCGAGGAAGAGACGCTGCGCGCCGAGGCCGCCGGGCAGGAGGTGACGATCACGCGGCGCACCATGGGGGCGGCGCCGGGCGCGGTGCGCATCACCGGCCCCGATCAGGCCACCGCCGAGGTCGCGCTCTCCGAGGTCGCGCCGGGCCTCTGGCAGGGGCGCTGGCGCGCGCCATCCACCGGCCTCTACCGGCTGGCCGAGGGCGGGATCACTTCCGTCGCGGCCTTCGGCCCGGCCGCGCCGCGCGAGTTCGCCGCCCCCGTCGCCTCGGCCGAACCGCTCGGGGCGCTGATCGCGGCGACGGGCGGGGGGGTGCACCGCCTCTCGGCCGGTCTGCCCGACATCCGCCGCGTGGCCGAGGGGCGGCAGGCATCGGGGCGCGGTTGGCTCGGCCTCGTGCCGCGCAAGGCGCATGTGACCGAGGCGATCTCGCGCGCCGCGCTGCTCCCGGCCTGGGCGATGGCGCTCGGGCTGGCGGGGCTCATGATCGGGGCGTGGCTCCTCGAGGGGCGGCTGATCCGCCGCCGGGGCTGAGGGGCCTCAGCGCCGCGCCGGGGCCGGCCCGCCGGCGGCCGCGCGAAAGGCGCCCACGGCGTGCCGTGGCGCGGCTGACCGAGGCGATCTCGCGCGCCGCACCGCTGCCGGCCTGGGCGATGGCGCTCGGGCTGGCGGGGCACATGATCGGGGCGTGGCTCTTCGAGGGGCGGCTGATCCGCCGCCGGGGCTGAGGGGCCTCAGCGCCGCGCCGGGGCCGGCCCGCCGGCGGCCGCGCGAAAGGCGCCCAGCACGCGCGCCGGATCGTGGCTTGCGGCCAGCGCAAGGAGGCCGAAGCGGACCTGCGCCATCTCGCGGTAATAATCCATGTAGGCGGCATTGAGGCCCGCCCCCGCCAGCGCGCCCAGCACCGGCACGGACTGCGCCGCGAGCTTCGGCCCCATCGCGGCGGCAAGGCGCGGCGCGACCCCCGCGAGCATCGCCTGCACCGCAGGGCCGGTGAAGGTCAGCCGCGCCGCGATGAAGGCGGTATCGACGCCATCATCGCGCGCGAGCGGGCTGCCCGCGCCGAAGACGCGCAAGGTCTCGCGCCGCACGCCCTCGGTCGCGGGGTCGAAGCCGTGGCCGCGCGCCACATCCTGCACCGCCCGCAGGATGAGGGTGATCGTGAGGGGGAGTTCCGCAATCGAGGTCGCAAGGCCCCCCGCCCCGCCCACCGCGCCGCTGAGGCTGGCGATCGCAACCGCGCTGCGCCGGCCCATCGGGCGCATCTCGGGCACGCTGCGGGCAAGGCCGTATCCGGCCTCGAGTGCGGCGCGCGTGCCCTGCATCAGGCGCTGGCGGACGGGTTGCGGCAACGCCTCGATCTGCCCCTCGAGGCTGCCGCCCAGCGCGTTGAAGATCGCCATCACGCCCCGGTTGGCGCGGCGATAGCGGTCGGCCAGATGGCCGACGGCATCGGCCGGGGGGACATCGGGCCGATAGGGGGCGGGAAGGGCTGCGGGCGTGGCGACGCTCTCCATCCCCGAAATCTAGGGGCGCGGGGGGGCCCGCGCAATCCCCCGGGGGTCAGGGCAGCGCGCGTTCGACCGCGCCCGCGACGCCATCCCAGGCACCGCGACGCAGCGCGAGACCCAGCACCCGCTCGGGGTTCGTGGGGGGGGGCATCCGCACCTCGGGCAGCTTGGCGAAACCGAATCGGCCGTAATAGGGCGCATCCCCCACCAGCATCACCCGCGCCACCCCCATCGCGCGCGCGATCGCGAGGCTCTCGCTCATCAGCAGGCCCCCGAGCCCCTCGCCCTGCCGGGTCGGGTGGACGGCGACGGGGCCGAGGAGCAGCGCCTCCTGCCCGCCCACGCGCACGGGCCAATAGCGGATCGCGCCGACAAGGATCCCCTCGCGGTCGCGCAGCGTCAGGCAGAGCGGCCCGACCGGCGCGACGCCATCGCGCAGCCGATAGGAAGAGAGCGCCTCGCGCCCCGGGGCAAAGCAGAGGTCATAGAGCGCCTCGACCTCCCACCAATCCCCCGGCGTCTCTTCGGCGAGCGTCAGCATCGGCCACCTGCGGCTGCATCTTTCGCGTGGCCTAACATGGGGCTAGGCAGGGTTCAAACGTCCCGCTACGCCCTGCCCACCCGAGCCCCGGAGGTGCCATGTTCTACGAACCCGCGCGCGGCCACGGTTTGCCGCACGACCCGCTGAACGCCATTGTCGCGCCGCGCCCGATCGGCTGGATCTCGACCCGCGGGCGGCTGGGCGACAACCTCGCGCCCTATTCCTTCTTCAACGCGGTCGCCTACACCCCGCCGCAGGTCATGTTCGCCACCACCTCGGGCAAGGCCGACCGGCCGCGCGGCAAGGATACCGCCGCCCAGGCCGAGGAGAGCGGCGTCTTCTGCGTCAACCTCGTGGGTTGGGGCGCGCGGGAAGCGATGAACGCGACCTCGGCCGCCCTGCCCGCGGGGGCGGACGAGTTCGCCCATGCCGGTGTCGCCAAGGCCGCCTGCACCACCATCGACTGCCCGCGCGTCGCGGATGCGCCCGCCGCGCTCGAATGCCGGGTGAGCGGGATCGTGGCGCTGAAGGGGCAGGGCAACCTCATGATCCTCGGCGAGGTGACGGGTATCCACCTGCGCGACGATTGCCTGCACGGGGGGCGGTTCGACGTGCTGCGCGCGGGGCTGATCGGGCGGCTCGGCTATCGCGACTATGTCCGGGTGGCCGAGGTCTTCGCGATGCCCCGGCCGGGCGAGGGCTGAACCCCTCAGCCCGCCTCGTCGGGATAGAAGCGCGCGCCCCGCGCGGCCATGTCGCGCAACTCGGGCGGCGGGGCGAAGCGCGCGCCGTGGCGGGCGGCGAGCCCCTCGCAGGTCGCGACCACCGCGCCCGCGCCCTGCATGTCGATCCAGGAAAACGGCCCCCCCGACCATGGCGCGAAGCCCCAGCCGAGGATCGCGCCCACGTCACCCTCGCGGATGTCGGTCAAGACCCCCGCCGCATGGGCCCGCACCGCCTCGAGCGTCTGGATCATCAAAAGCCGCGCCTGCACCTCGGCCACGTCGGGCTGCTGCGCGGCATGGGGCCAGATCCCGGCCAGACCGGGCCAGAGCCCCTCGCGCGCGCCCCCCTCGCCATAGGCATAGATGCCCGCGCCCGCCTTGCGCCCGAGCCGGCCGCGATCGGCGAGCGCCATCAGCACCGCGTCGACCGCCTCGTCGGGATAATCCGCTCCCATCGCGGCCCGGGTCGCCCGCGCGATCTTCACGCCGAGATCGATCGAGGTCTCGTCGACGAGCTGGAGCGGCCCGACCGGCATCCCCGCAAGCCGCGCGGCATTCTCGATCAGCGCGGGCGCCACCCCCTCGCCCACCATGCGCAGGCCTTCGTTGATGTAGGGGATGATGCAGCGGTTGGCGAAAAAGAAGCGCGCGTCGTTGACCACGATCGGCGTCTTGCGCAGTTGCCGCACGAAGTCGAGCGCCTTGGCGACCGCCCGGTCGCCCGTCCGCTCGCCCCGGATGATCTCGACGAGGTTCATCCGATCGACCGGCGAGAAGAAGTGGATGCCGATGAACTGCTCCGGCCGGGCCGAGGCGCGCGCGAGCCCCGAGATCGGCAGCGTCGAGGTGTTCGAGGCGAAGATCGCCCCGGGCCCCGCCGCGGCCTCGGCCAGCGCGGTGACGCCCGCCTTGACCTTCGGATCCTCGAACACCGCCTCGACGATCAGATCGACCCCCGCGAGGGCGGCGTAATCGGCCGTGGGCAGGATGCGCCCCAGCGCCTCATCGGCGCGCGCGGGCGCCATGGCACCGCGCTTGGCGGCCTTGGCGAAGGCAGCCGCCACCGAGGCCTTGCCGCGCTCGGCCGCGGCCGCGTCGGCGTCGATCAGCACGACCTCGATCCCCGCCGCCGCCGCGACCTGCGCGATCCCCGCCCCCATCATCCCCGCCCCGAGCACGCCGAGCCGCCGCACCGTCTGGTCTGCCACCCCCTCGGGCCGCCGCGCGCCCTTCTCGAGCGCCTGCTTGCTGATGAAGAGCGTGCGGATCATCGCCGCCGACGAGGGGTGCATCAGCACCTGCGTGAACCAGCGCGCCTCGATCCGCAGCGCCGTGTCGACGGGCACGAGCGCGCCCTCGTAGACGGCCGAGAGCAGCGCCTTGGCGGCCGGATAGACGCCCTGCGTGCGCCCGAGCACAATGGCCGAGGCGCCGAGAAAGGTCATGAACCCCTCGGGCGTATAGGGCGCCCCCCCCGGCATCTTCCAGCCGCGCTGCTCCCACGGCTTCACGAGGTCGGCGTCCCTGGCGGCAAGGATCCATTCCTTGGCCCGCGCGATCAGCGCCTCGGGCGCCACCACCTCGTCGATAAGGCCCGCGGCCTGCGCCTTGTCGGGCGCGAGCGTGCGCCCCTCGAGCAGATAGGGCGCCGCCGCCATCGCCCCGAGCCTGCGCACGAGCCGCGTCGTCCCCCCCGCGCCGGGAAAGATCCCGACGAGGATCTCGGGCAGCCCGATGCGCGCCTTTGGGTTCGCCGCCGCGAAGATGCGGTGGCAGGCGAGCGGGATCTCGTAGCCGATGCCGAGCGCCGTCCCGGGCAGCGCCGCGACGATGGGCTTGCCCCCCTTCTTCGTCTTCGGATCCATCCCCGCGAGCTCGATCCTCCGCAGCACCCCGTGCATGCGCATGATCCCCTCGAAAAGGCCCCGCGCCGGCTCCGCCCCCGCCTCGGCCTTCATCCGCGCGATCACGTTGAGGTCCATGCCCCCCGCGAAATCGGGCTTGCCCGAGGTGATGACGACACCCCGCACCGACGCCTCCGCCAGCGCCCCCTCGATCAGCGCCGCAAGCTCGGCCAGCCCCTCGAGCGAGAGGACATTCATCGACCGGCCGGGCACATCCCAGACGATGGTGACGATGCCCTCCGCGTCGGTCGTGGCGGTGAAGTCGGTCAT
>CAYYJB010000048.1:8654-18117 GCA_964472135.1 uncultured Gemmobacter sp. | reverse complement strand
TGGTGCGCTGCGCGATCTTGCCGTTGTCGCCCTGCTCGGAGCGATAGAGGATCTCGACCGCCCCCTTGGCGCCCATGACGGCGATCTCGGCCGTGGGCCAGGCATAGCTGAAATCTCCGCGCAGATGCTTCGAGGCCATGACGACATAGGCCCCGCCATAGGCCTTGCGCGTGATGACCGTCACCTTGGGCACCGTCGCTTCGCCGTAGGCATAGAGGAGTTTCGCGCCGTGCTTGATGATGCCGCCGTATTCCTGCGCCGTCCCGGGCAGGAAGCCCGGCACGTCGACGAAGGTCAGGAGGGGGATGTCGAATGCGTCGCAAAACCGCACGAAGCGCGCCGCCTTGCGGCTTGCGTCGATGTCGAGGCAGCCCGCCAGCACCATCGGCTGGTTGGCGACGACGCCCACGGTCGAGCCCTCGAGCCGGATGAAGCCCGTGACGATGTTGCCCGCGAAATCGCGCTGGATCTCGAAGAAGTCGCCCTCGTCCGCGACCTTCAGGATCAGCTCCTTCATGTCGTAGGGCTGGTTGGGGTTGTCGGGCACAAGGGTGTCGAGGCTCTCCTCGATGCGCGCGGGATCGTCGTGGAAGGGGCGCACCGGCGGCTTCTCGCGATTCGACAGCGGCAGGAAATCGACGAATCGGCGCACCTCGGCCAGCGCCTCGACATCGTTCTCGAAGGCGCCATCGGCGACGGAGGACTTGCGCGTGTGCGTGCCCGCCCCGCCCAGCTCCTCGGCCGTCACCACCTCGTTCGTCACGGTCTTGGCGACGTCGGGGCCGGTCACGAACATGTAGGAGCTGTCCTTGACCATGAAGATGAAGTCGGTCATCGCCGGCGAATAGACCGCCCCCCCCGCGCAGGGCCCCATGATGAGGCTGATCTGCGGCACCACGCCCGAGGCGGTGATGTTGCGCTGAAAGACCTCGCCATAGGCCGCGAGGCTCGCGACGCCTTCCTGGATCCGCGCGCCGCCCGAATCGTTCAGCCCGATCACCGGCGCCCCGTTCTGCAGCGCCATGTCCATGATCTTGCAGATCTTCGCGCCGTGCGTCTCGCTCACCGATCCGCCCATGACGGTGAAGTCCTGGCTGAAGACATAGACCTGCCGGCCGTTGATCGTGCCCCAGCCCGTCACCACCCCGTCGCCCGCCGGCCGGTCGGCCTCCATGCCGAAGTCGGTGCAGCGGTGGGCGACGAACATGTCGAATTCCTCGAACGACCCTTCGTCGAGCAGAAGTTCGAGCCGCTCGCGTGCGGTCAGCTTGCCCTTGGCGTGCTGGGCCGCGACCCGCCGTTCGCCCCCGCCCGCACGCGCCACGGCGCGGCGTGCCTCGAGTTGCGCAAGGATGTCCTTCATGCCCCCTCCCGTCCGGTCAGTCCCGGGCGGCGCGGCCCGGGCGGTTGGCAGAGCCTATCATCGCCCGCCCCGGATTGCGCAAGGGGCGAGTTGCGCGCCGTCTGGCGGCATGGGGCGGGTTGGGCTAGCGGAGGCGCGAACCAGACCCGGAGCCCGGATCATGTCCCTCTCGCTTCCCGTTCCCGTCGTGACGATCGGCCTTCTGCTCGCGTCGAATGTCTTCATGACCTTCGCATGGTATGGGCACCTCAAGTTCAAGTCGGCGCCCCTCTTCGCCGTCATCCTCGCCAGTTGGGGCATCGCCTTTTTCGAATACCTGCTGCAGGTGCCCGCGAACCGCATCGGGCACGGCTATTTCAGTGCCGCCGAACTCAAGACCATCCAGGAGGTCATCACGCTCGGCGTCTTTGCCGCGTTTTCCGTCCTCTATCTGCGCGAGCCGCTGGGATGGAACCATCTGGTGGGGTTCGGCCTGATCGGGGCCGGGGCCTTCTTCATCTTTCATCGCTTCTAGGGGCGTCTTGATCCGCATCAAGGCCGCGCCGCGGCGGGTGGCCGAAGATCGCCGGACGACCGGAAGGAAAGGAAGACCATGACCCACACGCCCCACGACCTCGCCGAGGAGTTCCCGCACGCCGTCGCGCGCATCCATGATTTGCGCCAGTCGAACGCGCATTTCGCGCGCCTCGCCGATGAATACCAAGACGTCAACCGCGCGGTGCACCGCGCCGAGACGCGCGTCGAGACGCTGGGTGAGGCCGCCGAGGCCGAGCTGCGCCGCCGGCGCATGACCCTCAAGGACGAGATCGGGCGGATGCTCGCGGCGTCCTGAGCACTCAGCCCGCACGGCTGCGGTCGCGGAAGATCACCGCGACCGTGGCCACCACCGACACGACCGCCGAGGCGAACATCAGCGCCAGCAGCGCCACCTCGCTGCTGCCCGGCACGAGCAGGAGGCCGGCGACCGCCGACATCGCGGCCCCGCCCCCGATCGTCAGGACGCCCCCGAGCGCCGAGGCCGTCCCCGCCAGATCGGGCCTGACCGACATCACCCCAGCGGTCGCGTTGGGCAGCGTCATGCCGTTGCCGATCCCGACGGTCGAGACGAGGGCGAAGAACACCGTCGCATTCGACAGCCCCGCGAGGCTCAGCCCGAGCGAGATCGCCATCCCCGCCCCGAGCACGCATGACCCGGCGAGCACCATCCGGTCCATCCCGACGCGCGCCGAAAAGCGCCCCGAGAGGAAATTGCCGAGCCCGTAGCCTGCGGCGGGGATCGCGAAATAGATGCCGACCTCGGCGGGCGAGAGGCCAAAGACCACCCCGCCCACGAAGGGCGCGCCGCCGAGATAGGAAAAGAACGCCCCCGACGCCCCCATCGCCGCGACCGCATAGCCCCAGAATCGGCGCGAGGTGAAGAGGATCGGATAGAGCCGGACCTGCGCGGCAAAGCTCGCCTGCCGCCGGGTCGCCGTCTCGCCCAGATCGAAATACACGAGCGTCACGACCGCGACGCCCAGCACCAGAAGCAGGCTGAAGTTGGCCTGCCAGCCGAAGGCTTCATCGAGGATCCCGCCCAGCACCGGCCCGATCATCGGCACGATGGACATGCCCATCGTGACATAGCCGATCATCGACGCCGCCTCGGCGTCCGGGACCATGTCGCGCACGATGGCGCGGCTCAGGACCAGACCGCTCGCGATGACGGCCTGCGCCATGCGGCAGACGAGGAACACCTCGACCGTCGGCGCGAGGATGGTGCCGAGCGAGGCCACGAGAAAGATCGCCCCGCTCGCGAGCAGCACGGGCCTGCGCCCGTAGCGGTCCGACAGCGGCCCGAGGATGATCTGCAGCGCCGCGCTCAGGCCCAGATAGAGCGTGACGGCAAGCTGCATCTGCGCGTAGGGCACGCCAAAATACACCGCCATCCCCGGCAGCGAGGGCAGGAAGACGTTCATGGTCAGCGCCGACAGCCCCGCCATCGCCACCAGCGTCAGGATATGGGGCGGGGTGCGCCGGTCGAGCAGGCGCACCACGGGGCGGGGCTTGGACGCGGGGGCGGACATGGGGCCGAGCTACGCCCGGGCGCGGGCGAAGTAAACTCCCCTCAGCGGCGGGCGGCGCGCCAGCCGGCGGCGCGCGCGGCCGAGGCCGAGCAGAACCACCGTTCGCCGCGCGCGGGGTCGATCACGACGCGGTCATAATCGAGCTGGCCCGGGCTGTGGAAGATCCGCCCCGAGGCCGAGATGTTGCCCTTTATCGTGCAGCCCGCCGGCCCTGCCGCCACCGTCTGCGGCTTGGTGCGCGCGGCGGCGCGGTGGTCCTCGGGGGCGACGAAGGCGCCCGCCCAGATGCCGCGCCGCTCTGACCGGGCGACAGCCTCGAGCGCGACGTAATCGGCCCCATAGCGCCGATAGGCCACCGCCGCCCCGGTCGCGACCATGGCCGCCCCGATGTCGGTCCCGCCCGCCGTGCAGCGCGCGACCCAGCGGCCATAGCGGTCGCGCTCTATCGGCGCGCAGGACAGATCGCGCCCCGCCACGAGGTCGCGCAGCACCGTGGCCGACCACGCCCCGCAGGCCCATTCCGCCCCGGACGCGTCCGCGCAGCGCTGATCGGATTCGGGCGCGTCGATGCCGTGGAGGCGCAGCCGCGCCTCGCCCAGCCGCAAGGTGTCGCCGTCGCTGACCTGCGCCCGGCCCGCGAGCGGCTCGGCCGCCTGCACGCCGAGGACGGCAGCGCAGAGGATGACCAGTGCCAGAAGGTGGCGAATCGTTCCCATGACGCATGATCTGGGAAGATCGCGCGCGCGTTCAACACAAAACTTAATAAAAGGTTAAGAAACGCTCAGCGCTGCGCCGTCCGCCAGTCCGGATGCACCCAGGGCTCGAGGTTCAGCGCCGCGAGGGGCGCCCGGCCGAGGATGTGGTCGGCGATCTTCTCGCCCGTCATCATCGCGGGCGCGTTGAGGTTGCCGTTCGTGATGCGCGGAAAGACCGAGGTATCGGCGACCCGCAGCCCGCCCACCCCGATCACGCGCCCCTCGGGGTCGACGACCGCGCCGGGATCGTCGGCCCGCCCCATCCGCGCCGTGCCGCAGGGGTGATAGGCGCTCTCGGCATGGTCGCGCACGAAGGCGTCGATCTCGGCATCCGATTGCACCGCCCCGCCCGGCTGGATCTCGCGCGCGACATGGGCGGCCATCGCGGGCTGGGCGAAGATCTCGCGCGTCAGGCGGATCGCGCGGCGGAATTCGGGCGCATCGTCGGGGTGCGACATGTAGTTGAAGCGGATCTCGGGCGCGCTCGCGGGATCGGCATCGCGCAGCCGCACCGTGCCGCGCGACTTCGAGCGCATCGGCCCGACATGGACCTGAAAGCCGTGGCCGTCGGCGGCGGCCTTGCCGTCATAGCGCACCGCGATCGGCAGGAAGTGGAACTGGATGTCGGGATAGTCGATCCCGGCGGCCGAGCGGATGAAGCCGCAGGCCTCGAACTGGTTCGACGCGCCGGGCCCTCGCCGGGCAAAGAGCCATTGCGCGCCCACCCAGGCCTTGCCCCAGAGGTTCCAGTAGCGCGCGAGCGTGATCGGCTGGCGGGCGGCGAACTGCACATAGACCTCGAGGTGGTCCTGCAGGTTCGACCCGACCCCGGGCCGGTCGGCGAGAACCGCGATCCCGTGGCCCGCCAGATGCGCCGCCGGCCCCACGCCCGAGAGCATGAGCAGCTTCGGCGTGTTGATGCTCGAGGCGGCAAGGATGACCTCGCGCGCGGCCGAGATCGTCTCGACCGTCCCGCCGCGCGCGATCTCGACCCCCGTCGCGCGCCGCCCCTCGAAGACGACGCGCCGCGCGAGCGCGCGCACCAGCCGCACCCGCCCCGTCGCCAGCGCCGGGCGCAGATAGGCCGAGGCCGCCGACCAGCGCGCACCGCGCCAGATCGTCGCCTCCATCGCGCCGAAGCCTTCCTGCCGCGCGCCGTTGTAGTCGGGCGTCACGCCATAGCCCGCCTCGCGGCCGGCCTCGACGAAGGCGGCAAAGAGCGGGTTCTCGCGCCGGCCGCGGCTGACCTTGACCGGCCCGCCGGCGCCGCGCCAGGCGGGGTCGGTGCCGTCCTCGGCGCCGTGCCAGTCCTCCATGCGGCGGAAATAGGGCAGCACGTCGGCATGCGACCAGCCGGTCGCGCCCGCCTCGGCCCAGTGGTCGAAATCGCGCGCGTGGCCGCGCACATAGACCATCCCGTTGATCGAGGACGACCCCCCGATCACCTTGCCCCGCGGCGTGGCGAGCCGCCGCCCCCCGAGGCCCGGCTCGGGCTCCGAGGCAAAGCCCCAGTCATAGCGCGCCATGTTCATCGGATAGGAGAGCGCGCCGGGCATGTTGATGAAGGGGCCCGCATCCGACCCGCCATGTTCGATCACCGTCACGGTCGCGCCCGCCTCGGCCAGCCGCCACGCCACCGCGCAACCGCCCGAACCCGCGCCCACGATCACGAAATCCGTCGTCATCCCTGCCGACACCCCGAAGCGGCCAGCGCATCGGCGATGACCGCCCCCACCTGCGCGACCGCCGTCTGCCCGTCGGGCGCCCGCTGCCCGAGCGCCTCGCGCAGATAGACGCCGTCGATCATGGCGCCGATGCGGTCCGCGACGTGCCCGGCCTCGGCCCCCACCAGCGGGCGCAGCGCCGCGACGAGGTTCGAGCGCAGCCGCCGCTGATAGACCGCGAGCAGCCGCCGCGCCTCGGGCACCGTCTGGGCGAGGACGTAGAAGTTCAGCCACGCCCCCACCACGTCGCGCCGGAAGTTCGTCGCCGAGAACGACGCCCGCAAGATCGCGTCGAGCCGCGCCCGCGGCCCCTCGGCCAGCGCCAGCGCGCCCCGCACCTCGGCGCCATAGACCGTCAGCACATGGCGCATCGCGGCCAGAAACAGCGCCTCTTTCGAGCCGAAATAGTGATGCGCGAGGGCCGGCGACATGCCCGCCCGCCGCGCGATCTGCCCGACCGTGACCTCGAGCGTGCCGGCATCCGCAATCTCCGAGATCGCGGCGTTGACCAATGCCGCTTTTCGGATAGGCTCCACATTGGTCCTGCGCATGCACCGCCCCCGCGTTTGCCCTTGCCATGACCTCTAGCGCGTCGTTTATTGAGCCGTCAATCAACAAACCTGACCATCCGAAGGGGAGAGATCAGATGACAGCGTTCCGCACCGGCATCTTCGCCGCAGCCATTGCCGCCTGCGCCGCAGGGCCGGCCGCCGCCGCCTGCGACAAGGTGGTGTTTTCCGATGTGGGCTGGACCGACATCACCGCCACCACCGCCGCGACCACCCTCGTGCTCGAGGCGCTGGGGTATGAGACCGAGACGAAGGTCCTCTCGGTGCCGGTGACCTATGCGGGCCTCGCCGCGGGCGATGTCGATGTCTTCCTCGGCAACTGGATGCCCACGATGGAGGCCGACATCGCCCCCTATCGCGAGGCGGGCACGGTCGAGACGGTGCGCACGAACCTCGAGGGGGCGAAATACACGCTCGCCACCAATGCCGCGGGCGCCGCGCTCGGCATCTCGGACTTCGGCAACATCAAGGACCACAAGGACGCGCTCGGCGCCAGCATCTACGGCATCGAGCCCGGCAATGACGGCAACCGCCTCATCCTCGACATGATCGCCTCGGGGCCCTTCGGCCTCGACGGCTTCGAGATTGTCGAAAGCTCCGAGCAGGGGATGCTCGCCGAGGTCGCGCGCAAGACCGAGGCCGGGCAGCCGATCGTCTTTCTCGGCTGGGAACCCCACCCGATGAACGCCAATTTCGAGATGACCTATCTGACCGGGGGCGACGATTATTTCGGCCCGAACCTCGGCGGCGCGATCGTCGCGACGAACACCCGCGCGGGGCTTGCCGCGGAATGCCCCAACACGGGCAAGCTCCTCCAGAACCTCGTCTTCTCGCTGCAGATGGAGAACGAGATCATGGGCGCCATCCTCAATGACGGCACCGACCCGCGCGAGGCCGCCAAGGCCTGGCTCGCGGCCAACCCCGCCGCCTGGCAGGGCTGGCTCGAGGGCGTCACGACGAAGGACGGCGGCGATGCGGCGGCCGCGGTCGCGGCGGCGCTGAAATAGCTCGGGGACGCCCTGCGCCCGGGCATCGAGCCCGGGCGCAGGGCGCGGCGGGGGGGGGGGGGGGGGGGGGGGGCCCGCCCCCCCCCCCCCCCCCCCCCCCCCCCCCCCGGCCACCGCCCCCAACAAACGGGGGGGGCGGGGCCCCCCCGGGGCCGCCGCGCCGGGCCCGGGGGGCGGCGGGGGGGGGCCCTCGATGGCCCCGCCGCGCCGTCCCCCCAAGGCGCCCCCCCGGTCGCGCCCCGGTCGCCCCCGGATCGCACCCCTCGGCTGGATCCCGATGTCCGACACCCCCGCAGGCCTTCTCGAGACCCTCGCAGGCTGGTTCGACGGCGGCGCGAAGATCCCCGTGGGCAAGGCCGCGAAATCCGCGCTCGACTGGCTGAAGGCCGAGGCGCGGCCCGTCTTCGATGCGGTCTCCGACGGGATCGAGGCGGTGATCGCCGCCATCGCCTGGTGCCTCGAGACGCCGCCCGCCGCCCTTGTCGTCGCGGCCTTCGTGCTGCTCACCTGGGCCCTGCAGCGCCGCTGGCAGACCTGCGCGCTGGTGCTTGCGGGCTTCCTCTTCATCCTCAACCAAGGCTACTGGGACGAGACGGTCGAGAGCCTGACGCTCATCCTCGCCTCCTGCATCGTCTGCATGGGCCTCGGCGTGCCGATCGGGATCGCGGCGGCGCACCGGCCGAGGCTCCATGCAGCCCTCGCCCCCGTCCTCGATCTCATGCAGACGCTGCCGACCTTCGTCTATCTCATCCCGGCCATCGTCTTCTTCGGCCTCGGCATGGTGCCCGGGCTGATCGCGACGGTCGTCTTCGTGCTGCCCGCGCCGATCCGGCTGACCCATCTCGGCATCTCCTCGACGCCGCCCGCACTCGCCGAGGCCGCGCTCGCCTTTGGCGCGACGCCAGCGCAGAAGCTCTGGAAGGTCGAACTGCCGCATGCGGCGCCGCAGATCATGGCGGGCCTCAACCAGACGATCATGCTCTCGCTCTCGATGGTGGTGATCGCGGCGCTCGTCGGGGCGTCGGGCCTCGGCGTGCCGGTCGTGCGCGCGCTCAATTCCGTCAATACCGCGCTTGGCTTCGAGGCGGGCCTCGTGATCGTGGTCCTCGCCATCGTGCTCGACCGGATTCTGCGCCGGGGGCCGCGATGAACGCGGTGGAGTTCGACCGCGTCTCGATCGTCTTCGGCGAGCGGCCCGAGGCGGCGCTGCCGCTCATGGATCAGGGCCTCTCGCGGGCCGAGATCCAGACGCGCACGGGCCAGATCCTCGGCGTGCATGACGCGAGCCTCGCGGTCGCGCAGGGCGAGATCCTCGTGCTCATGGGCCTGTCGGGGTCGGGGAAATCGACGCTCCTGCGCGCGGTCAACGGCCTCAACCCGGTGGTGCGGGGCGAGGTGCGCGTCCATGACGGCGCGGGCATGGTCGCGGTCGGCTCGGCGTCAGAGGCGCAGCTGCGCGCGCTCCGGCGCGGGCGCATCGCCATGGTCTTTCAGCAGTTCGGCCTTCTGCCCTGGCGGACGGTGGCCGAGAATGTGGGCCTCGGCCTCGAACTCGCGGGCGTGTCGGGGCCCGAGCGCGCCCGCCGCGTCGCGGCGCAGCTCGACCTCGTGGGGCTGTCGCAATGGGGCGGGCGCAAGGTGGGCGAGCTGTCGGGGGGCATGCAGCAGCGCGTGGGGCTCGCGCGCGCTTTTGCCACCGAGGCGCCGATCCTGCTGATGGATGAGCCCTTCTCGGCGCTCGACCCGCTGATCCGCGCCCGCCTTCAGGATGAGCTGCTGGAGCTTCAGGCCAGGCTGCGGCGCACCATCGTCTTTGTCAGCCACGATCTCGACGAGGCATTCAAGATCGGCAACCGCATCGCGCTGATGGAGGGCGGGCGGATCGTGCAGACCGGCACCGCGCGCGAGATCATCGCCGCGCCCGTCTCGGACTATGTCGCGGAGTTCGTCGCGCACATGAACCCGCTCTCGGTGCTGCG
>CAYYJB010000048.1:2633-8554 GCA_964472135.1 uncultured Gemmobacter sp. | reverse complement strand
GGCCGCGCGGCCCGAGGCCACAAGCCCGCCCGTCGCGCCCGACACCCCCGCCCGGGCGGTGATGGAGCGGCTGTGCGAGGCGCCCGAGCTTGCGCTGCCCGACGGGCGGCGGATCACCCGCCAGAGCGTGCTCGCTCGCCTTGCCCGGCCGCGCGGCTGACGGGCCTCAGCCCTTCGTCTCGGCGGGTGCCGGGGTCAGCGGGCGGCGGCGCAGCTGCGCCTCGCGCCAGGTCATGTAGCTGATCGCCCCGATGATGACGGCGCCGCCCAGCAGCACCGCCGCATCGACCTCCTCGCCAAAGACGAGCGCACCGAGCAGCGTCGCCCAGACGAGTTGCAGGAAGGTCACGGGCTGCGTCACCGTCAGGGGGGCGACCGCGAAGGCCCGCGTCATCGTGTAATGCCCCGCCGTCGCGAAGGCCGCGACCAGCGCGAGCCAGGCCACCTGCACCGCCCCGACCGGCACCCAGACCCAGAACGCGAAGGGCGCGAGCACCACCGCCACCCCGAGCGAGAGCGTCGCGACGATGACCGAGGCGGGCGTGCCCTCGCTCAGCCGCTTCATGATGAGGTAGGAGGCCGCAAAGCACACCGCCGCTCCGAGCTGGCCCAGATGCCCCGATCCGAGCTCTCGCAACCCCGGCCGCAGCACGATCAGCGCGCCCACCATCGCGACCGCGATCGCAAGCCCCCGCCGCAGCGCGATCCGCTCGCCCATCAGGAGGACCGCGCCGATGGTGGCGAGGATCGGGTTCAGATAGCCGATCGCCGTCACCTCGGCCACCGGGATGCGCGCCATCGCATAGAACCACAGCACGACGCCCCCGGTATGGACGACCGAGCGCCCGAGGTGCAGCCCGAGCGTGCCGGGGCGCACCGCATCCCGCCCGACCCGGATCAGGAGCGGCGCCACGAACAAAAGCCCGATCGCATAGCGGATGAACGCCGATTGCGCCGCCGGCAGATCGGTGCCGAGATGGCGCACGATGCCCGTGACGGCCACGAAGGACAGCCCCGAGGCAAGCATCCACGCGACCCCGGCAAGCGGGCGAACGGCGGGCAGGGGGGCGGGGGATGCGGCCATGGCGGGCAAGAGACCCCATGCGCGCCCCGCCCGCAAGGGGTGGGCGTTCCCTCGGGCGCGGATTGCGCCTATATGGGGTCCATGCCGCCCGAAGGTTTCGCCATGACCGCCCCGATCGCCCCCGATGTCCGCACCCTGCCGCGCCGCACCGACCCCGAGGCCGACCCGCGCCCGAACCTGATCGGGCTCACGCGCGAGGGGCTGCGCGCGGCCCTCATCGCCGCCGGCACCCCCGAGGGGCAGGCGCGGATGCGCACGGGGCAGGTGTGGCAATGGCTCTATCACTGGGGCGTGCGCGACTTTGCGGCGATGACGAACCTCGCCAAGGATTACCGCGCCTTTCTCGGCGATCATTTCCGCATCGCCCTGCCCGAGGTGGTGGTGCGGCAGGTCTCGGCCGACGGAACGCGCAAATACCTCTTGCGGATCGAAGGCGGGCACGAGGTCGAGACGGTCTACATCCCCGAGGAGGATCGCGGGACGCTGTGCATCTCATCGCAGGTGGGCTGCACGCTGACCTGCTCGTTCTGCCACACGGGCACGCAGCGGCTGGTGCGCAACCTGACGGCGGCCGAGGTCGTGGGGCAGGTGATGGTCGCGCGCGACGATCTCGGCGAATGGCCCGTCCCCGGCGCGCCGAAGGACGAGACGCGGCTTCTGTCGAACGTCGTCCTCATGGGCATGGGCGAGCCGCTCTACAATTTCGAGGCGGTGCGCGACGCGATGCAGATCGTGATGGACGGCGAGGGGATCAGCCTGTCGCGCCGGCGCATCACGCTGTCGACCTCGGGCGTCGTGCCCGAGATCGCGCGCACCGCGCAGGAAATCGGCTGCCTGCTCGCGGTGTCGTTCCACGCCACCACGGATGCGGTGCGCGACACGCTCGTGCCCATCAACCGCAAATGGAACATCGCGGCGCTGCTTGCGGCCTTGCGTGACTATCCGCGCCTGTCGAACTCCGAGCGGATCACCTTCGAATACGTAATGCTCAAGGGCGTGAACGACAGCGACGAGGATGCGCGGCGGCTCGTGCGGCTGATCGCGGGGATCCCGGCCAAGATCAACCTCATCCCCTTCAACCCCTGGCCCGGCGCCCCCTATGAGCGTTCGGACTGGGCGCGGATCGAGGCCTTCGCCGACATCGTCTACAAGGCGGGCTATGCGAGCCCCATCCGCACGCCGCGCGGCGAGGACATCATGGCCGCCTGCGGGCAGCTCAAGTCCGAGACCGAGCGCGCGCGGCGCGTCCGGGCCGAGGCCGACTGAGGGGCGATCAGCCGCGCCGGCGCCCCTCGCGCCCGCCGCTGCGCCCGCCCCGCCCGCCCGCCGCCGCCGCGGCGGCCGCCGCCTCGGGGAAGGGGGTGCCGGCCTCGACCGCCTCGAGCACGCGGGCGAAACGGATCCACTCGCCGCCGTTGGCGTCGTGGTTCATCAGGAAGTTCGCCGCGCGGATCGCTTCCATCTCGACCGGGCGCACCGGGTTCATGATGGCCGAGGTCATCCCCGCCCCGATCGCCATCGGCAAGAAGGCCGCGTTGATCCCGTGGCGGTGCGGCAGGCCGAAGCTGATGTTCGACGCCCCGCAGGTGGTGTTGACGCCAAGCTCATCGCGCAGCCGGCGCACGAGGGCAAAGACCTGCCGCCCCGCCGACGCCATCGCGCCCACCGGCATCACCAGCGGATCGACGACGATGTCATGGGCCGGGATGCCGAAGTCGGCCGCGCGCTCGACGATCTTCTTGGCGACGGCAAAGCGGACGTCGGGATCCTCGGAAATGCCGGTGTCGTCGTTCGAGATCGCGACGACGGGGACGTTGTATTTCTTGACGAGCGGCAGGATCTTTTCCAGCCGCTCCTCCTCGCCGGTGACCGAGTTCAGGAGCGGCCGCCCCTGACAGACGGCAAGCCCCGCCTCGAGCGCGCCGGGAACCGAGCTGTCGATGCACAGCGGCACCTCGACCAGCCCCTGCACCAGCTCGATCATCCGCCGCATCAGGGGGGGTTCGGTCTCGTTGGGGTTGGGGTTCGAGTTGTAGACGACGCCCGCGTTCACATCGAGCACCATCGCCCCGCAGGCCACCTGCTCGAGCGCGTCCTTCTCGACGGTCGAGAAATCGCCGGCCTCGAGCTCGGCCGCGAGCTTCTTGCGCCCGGTCGGGTTGATGCGCTCGCCGATGACGCAAAAGGGCTCGTCAAAGCCGATGACGACGGTTTTCGTTTTCGATTCGAGGACGGTTCTGGTCATGGCCGCGTCTCCTTCAATCTGCGGCGCCCGCGGCGCCCGTGTTGTTGCGGACCCACTCCGTCGTGGCCCCGATGCCGCCCAGCGGGAAGAAATGCACAGCCTCGATGCCAAAGCCCGGGTTCATCGCCTTGTGGCGGGCGAGATCGGCAAGGAAGCCGTCGGGCTCGAACGGCAGCAGGAGCTTGGTGACGTCCTTCGCGCGCTTCTGCAGCACCCGCAGCGAGGGGCCGACACCGCAGGCGATGGCGAACTTGATCATCGTCTGCAGCTTCGCCGGGCCCGCGACGCCGATGTGGACGGGGATCGAGATCCCCTCGGCCGCGAGGCGGTTGACCCAGGCGATGACGGGGGCGGCCTCGAAGCAGAACTGCGTCGCCAGCGCCACGCGCGCGTCGGTGCGCTCGGTGAATGCCTGCTTCCAGCGCAGCGCCTCCATCACGTTGCGGTCCGATCCGTCGGGGTCGATGTCGCGGTTGCCCTCGGGGTGGCCCGCGACGTGGAGCCGCTCGAACCCGTCGAACAGGCCCGTCTCGATCAGTTGCATCGAGGAATGGAAATCCCCCACCGGATGGGCGACCCCGCCCGCGAGCAGCAGCGCCTGCCGGACGCCTGCCTCAGCCCGATAGCGCGTGATCCAGTCCGCGAGGGTGGCGCGGTCGGCGATGATTCGGGCCGGGAAATGGGGCATCGGCTCGAACCCCTCGGCGCGCAGCCGGGCGGCGGTCGCGACCATGTCGGCAATCGGCGTGCCCTCGATATGGGCGATGTAGACGCGCGTGCCGGCGGGCAGGAGCGGACGGAAATCGGCGATCTTCTCGGCCGTGCGCGGCATGACCTCGATCGAGAAGCCCTGCAGGAAGGCCGCGAGCGCGCCCGGATCAGCAGCCGCCTCGCGGCGCAGTTTCAAGAGTGCCATAATCTTCCCCCCGCTCAGCCGCGGCCTTCGTTGTCGATGAGCGCGCGCAACCGCGCGGTGTCGTATTCGGCCTCGAGCCGCGCGGCCTCGGACTTCGCGACCTCCTCGGGCTCGCCCTCGACCTCATAGGGCTGGGCCTTGCGCCATTCGGCGAGGTAGCTGTCGGTGTCGCGCGCCCCGATCTTCATCGCGCAGCGGTCGATGGCCTGCTCGAACCGCTCCGACAGCTGCACCTTGGCGCCGCGCCGGCCCTTGCCGACGATGACCTGCGCGGGAATGTCGCGCCAGCAGACGATGGTAACCTCGGGCATGCAAACCTCCGCGATAGCCCCGAACAGATAGCGCGCCCGCGTCCGTGTCCACGCCGGATTTCGACCCTTGGCGGGATATGAGCGACAGCGAGGGCGCTTGCGCGGGGGGCGGGGCGTCTGTAACCTCGCGCTCAACCAAAGATCGGAGGGCGGAACGTGGCGCCCCAGCGTCCCGACGGTGCGGACGCGACCCGACTTGCGCCGCCGCGAGGCTGGCGCGCCAAGGGTGCGACGGGTTCGTCCCGCGCCGTCTCGCCCGATCCGGCGCCGCTCTATGCGGCGCTGGATCTGGGCACGAACAGTTGCCGCATGCTGATCGCGCGTCCGCGCGGATCGTATCTGCATGTCGTCGACAGCTTTTCCAAAACCGTCCAGCTCGGGCAGGGGCTCGGCGCCTCGGGGCGACTGTCGCGCGCCTCGATGGGGCGCACGGTGCAGGCGCTCCGGGTCTGCCAGCAGAAGCTTCAACGCCACGGGGTCGCGCGGATGCGACTTGTCGCGACCGAAGCCTGCCGGCGCGCCTCGAACGCGCCCGAGTTCATCCGTACGGTCGAACGCGAGACGGGCCTTCGGCTCGAGATCATCGCGCCCGAGGAAGAGGCGCGCCTTGCCGTCGTCTCCTGCGCGCCGCTGATCGATCCAGCGACCGAGAACCTGCTTGTCGTCGACATCGGCGGCGGGTCGACCGAACTCGTCTGGATCGACCTTGCCGCGGTGCCGCCCGAGGGGCGGGCGCGCGCCGTCCTCGCGCTCGGCCCCGGGCTGCGCGGCGCGGCGGGGGGGGCGCGCGTCGTCGACTGGATCAGCGTGCCGATCGGGGTCGCGACGCTGCACGAGGCCTTCGCCGACGTCCAGAGCGACGCCGCGCGCTTTGCCCTGATGAGCTGGCATTTCGAGGAGAACCTGACCGGCTTTTCGCCCTACAACGCCGAGACCCGGCGCGAGGGCTTCCAGATCATCGGCACCTCGGGCACGGTGACGACGGTCGCGGCGACCCACCTCGGGCTGCGCCGATACGACCGCACGCGGGTGGACGGGCTGACGATGACGAGCGCGCAGATCGACGGGGTGATCCGGGAATACCTCGCCCTCGGCCCCGAGGGGCGGCGCACCGATCCGCGCATCGGGCGCGAGCGGCACACCCTCATCATGTCGGGGGCGGCGATCTTGCAGGCGCTGATGCGGGTCTGGCCGACCGATGCGCTGTCGGTCGCCGACCGCGGCCTGCGCGAGGGGCTTCTTTACGACCAGATGTCGGCCGATGGCGTGCTGACGACCGAGGGGGGCGCGGCATGAACGGGGGCGGATCGGGATCGGGGGCCGGATCGGGCACGACCTCGGGGCGCGGCCGGCGCGAATTGCGCG
>CAYYJB010000048.1:0-2533 GCA_964472135.1 uncultured Gemmobacter sp. | reverse complement strand
GGATCGGGGGCCGGATCGGGCACGACCTCGGGGCGCGGCCGGCGCGAATTGCGCGTGCGCGTCAAGACGGCCAAGGGGCGCAAGCTGTCCTCGACCCGCTGGCTCGAGCGGCAACTGAACGATCCCTATGTGGCGCGCGCGAAGGCCGAGGGCTATCGCGGCCGCGCGGCCTTCAAGCTGATCGAGCTTGACGATCGCCTGGGTTTCCTGCGCCCCGGCGCGCGCGTCGTCGATCTGGGCTGCGCGCCGGGCGGCTGGCTGCAGGTGGCGGTGGCGCGGGTGAACGCGCGCGGCGACCGTCCGGGCAAGGCGCAGGGGCGGGTGCTGGGGATCGACCTGCAGGCGGTCGATCCGCTCGCGGGGGCCGAGGTTCACCAGATGGATTTCCTCGACGAAGGCGCGGAGGCCGCGGTCAAGGCGCTGCTCGGGGGGCAGGCCGATGTCGTGCTCTCGGACATGGCGGCGGCCTCGTCGGGCCACCGGCAGACCGACCATCTTCGGATCGTGGCGCTGTGCGAGGCCGCGGCCGATTTCGCGCTCGATGTCCTCGCGCCCGGCGGCACCTTCGTGGCCAAGGTGCTGGCCGGCGGCGCCGAGGGCGGGCTTCAGGCCAAGCTCAAGCAGGCCTTCGCCAAGGTCTCAAACATCAAGCCGCCCGCGAGCCGGTCCGACAGCGCCGAGAAATACGTCGTGGCGCAGGGCTTTCGCGGCCTGCCCGCGCCGTCGCCCGAACCGGCCGGCTGATCCCTCAGGCCGATTTCGCCAGCCGCCGGCGCTCGTGCGGGTCAAGATGGCGCTTGCGCAGGCGGACGATCTTGGGCGTCACCTCCACCAGCTCGTCGTCCTCGACATAAGAAATCGCGGCCTCGAGGCTCAGCTTCACAGCGGGCGTCAGGCGCACCGCCTCGTCCGAACCCGCGGCGCGGATGTTCGTGAGCTTCTTGCCCTTGAGCGGGTTCACCTCGAGGTCGTTGTCACGCGAATGCTCGCCGATGATCATGCCCTCATAGACCTCTTCCTGCGGGCCGATGAACATGCGGCCCCGGTCCTCGAGGTTCCAGAGCGCATAGGCGACCGAGACGCCCTTCTCCATCGACACGAGCACCCCCTGGCGGCGGCCCTGGATCGGCCCCTTCCACGGCGCCCAGCCGTGGAAGATGCGGTTCAGCACGCCCGTGCCGCGCGTGTCGGTCAGGAACTCGCCATGATAGCCGATGAGCCCGCGCGAGGGCACATGCGCGATGATGCGCGTCTTGCCCGCGCCGGCGGGCTTCATCTCGACCAGATCGCCGCGGCGAACGCCGGTGATCTTGTCGATGACGGCGCCGGTGAATTCGTCGTCGACATCGATGATGACCTCCTCGACGGGTTCGAGCGTCTCGCCCCCCTCCTCGCGCAGGATCACCCGCGGGCGCGAGATCGACAGCTCGAACCCCTCGCGGCGCATGTTCTCGATCAGCACGCCCATCTGCAATTCGCCCCGGCCCGAGACGATGAAGGCCTCGCCGCCGGGCGTGTCCTCGACCCGGATCGCCACGTTCGACTCCGCCTCGCGCATCAACCGCTCGCGGATGACGCGGCTTTGCACCTTGGAGCCGTCGCGCCCGGCAAGCGGGCTGTCGTTGATCCCGAAGGTGACCGAGATGGTCGGCGGGTCGATCGGCTGGGCAGGCAGCGCCACCTCGATCTCGGGCGCGCAGAGCGTGTCGGCGACGGTCGCCTTCGACATGCCCGCGATGGTCACGATGTCGCCCGCCTCGGCGGTCTCGATCGGCGCCTGGGCAAGGCCGCGCCAGGCGAGGATCTTGCTCACCCGGAACTGCTCGAGCCGCTCGCCCGTGCGCGAGAGCGCCTTGAGCGTCTCGCCCACCCGCAGCCGCCCCGATTCGACCCGCCCCGTCAGGATCCGCCCGATGAAGGCGTCGGCCGATAGGGTCGTCGCGAGCATCCGGAACGGCTCATCGGCGCGCGCGGCCTGCGCGGGGGCCGCGACATGCGCGACCACCAGATCGAACAGCGCCGAAAGATCCTTGCGCGGCCCGTCGAGTGCCGCATCCGCCCAGCCCGCGCGGCCCGAGGCGAAGAGGTGCGGGAAATCGAGCTGCTCGTCATTCGCGCCGAGATTGGCGAAGAGATCGAACACATCGTTCAGCGCCCGGTCGGGCTCGGCATCGGGCCGGTCGACCTTGTTGACAACGACGATCGGCCGCAGCCCGAGCGCGAGCGCCTTCGATGTCACGAATTTCGTCTGCGGCATCGGCCCCTCGGCCGCATCGACCAGAAGCACGACCCCGTCGACCATCGAGAGGATCCGCTCGACCTCGCCGCCGAAGTCGGCATGGCCCGGCGTATCGACGATGTTGATCCGCACGCCCTTCCACTCGACCGAGGTCGCCTTGGCGAGGATCGTGATCCCGCGCTCGCGCTCGATGTCGTTCGAGTCCATCACCCGCTCGGCCACCGCCTGCCCCTCGCGGAAGGCGCCCGACTGCTTGAGGAGCTGATCGACGAGCGTCGTCTTGCCATGATCGAC
>CAYYJB010000047.1:0-18675 GCA_964472135.1 uncultured Gemmobacter sp. | reverse complement strand
CCCTCGGTGACGACGGCCTCGATCCGGCAGGTGTCGCACATCTCGAGGCCCGCGAGCCGCGCGGCCCCCGCCTCGCCCGCGAACATCCAGTGGTCCGCGAGCCTTGCCTGAACCCGCGCGATGCCCGAGCGCGTGCCGAAGGCCTTGCCGCAGCGGGTACAGCAAAAGGGCTCTTCCTCGTGCAGGATGCGCCGCGGCTGATCCCAGGCGACGAAATCGATGCCGGGGGCAAGGGTGATCGCCTTTTCCGGGCAGGTCGCGGCGCAGATGCCGCATTGCACGCAGGCCGTCTCGGCGAAGCGCAGCATGGGGCGTTCGGGATTGTCCGAGAGCGCGCCGGCCGGGCACGCGCCGGTGCAGGCGTGGCAGAGCGTGCAGGCGCCGGCATCGACGACGATCGCGCCGAAGGGCGCGCCCGGCGGCAGCGCGACGCGCTCGGCCGGCGATGGCGCGGCGCGGTTCATCTCGGACACCGCCATCACCAGAAGGCCCCGCTTGTCGGTCGGCGGCAGGAAGGCCGACCGCCCCGCCCGGACCGGGAGCCGCGGCAGGGCATGGAGCGCATCCTCGAGCGCGTCGGGGTCGTCGGTCTCGATCAGGGCGGGGGCCTCGTGGCCCATGGCGGCGCAGAGCGTCGCGACAAGATCGAGCGTCGCGTGCAGCCCGGCCGTGTCGTGGCGGGGCCGCGCGGGGCCGAGGATCAGGACCGACCCCGCGCCATAGGCCAGCGCCGCCGCCATCGCCTCGGGCCCGATCTGGGTGATCTCGTTCACCGCCAGCGGGATGACCTGCGCCGGCAGGCCGCGGCCGAAGCGGCCCGCGGCATCGATCAGCGCCTCGCCCTGCGCGGCATCGTGAAAGAGGATGCGCGGCGCGCAATCGCCCCCCGCCGCGTGCCAGGCCCGCAGCCCCGCCCGAAGCCGCCGCGCGAGCGTCTCGGCCTCGGGCAGGGCATAGGCGGCAGCACCGGTCGGGCAGGCGGCGGCGCATTGCCCGCAGCCCGCGCAGATCATGGGGTCGATCGCGACGCTGTCGCCCGCGGGCGAGATCGCCCCGGTCGGGCAGAGCGACAGGCAGCGCGTGCAGCCCGTGATGCGATTGCGCGAATGGGCGCAGAGGTCGGGGGCAAAGCTGATGAACTGGGGCTTGTCGAAGGTTCCGACCATCTGCGCGGCCCGCCGGACAAGATCCGCGACCGCCGCCCGGTCGCGCGGATCGGCGCGCAGATAGCCCGGCCGAAGGTCGTGCGCGGCAAAGAGCGGCGCGCCCCCAGTCAGGTCGAGGACGAGATCGGCGCGGCTCATCGCGCCATCGCGCGCCGGGCCGAAGCGCAGCGTGCGGCGCGACGAGGGGTCGGGCGCGGCATAGGCATCGACGGTCAGCTCGAACGCGCCGAGATGGCCGCGCGCGCCGCGGATGCGCCCCTGCAGCACCGGAAATTCGGTGGCGCGCGGCGGCGCAACCTCGGCCCCCGGCGCCAGCAGCACCGTCATGTCGAGGGTCTCGGCCAGATCGCGCGCCGCGGCGATCGCGGCCTCGTCGCGCCCCAGAAGCAGCGCGACGCCCCGGCTTTCCATCGTCACCACGTTGAAGGGGGCGGGCGCCTCGGCCGCCGCGGCGATGATCGCGGCCATCTTCGGCCCCGAGCCGCGCGCCTCGGCCGTCCAGCCCGCCGTCTCGCGGATGTTGGCGAAGGCGAGCGGCTGTTCGGCCCCCGCGGCCTCGGCCACCTCGCGAAAGAGCGGCGCCTCCTGCGTGCAGGCGACGGTCACGGGCTGCCCCGTCGCGAGGGCCGCGCGAAACCGGTCGAGTTCGGCCCGGCAGAGCTGGTGCGCCGCCGCCCCGCCGCCGCATCCGCCGCGCGCGAGCGCCGCGCCATCGGGCGCCATCGTCGCCTCGCAGGTGCAGGTCAGGACGATGCGTTCGGATTGCGACATGGCTCGGTCCCCCGTGTCGGGCATTCGGGGCTTGAACCCGCGCGCCTTCGCCATAGCATGTGCGTCAATCACTCGCGCTTGCAAGGATGTCGGATGAACGTTTCGACCCAGCCGCGTCGCCTCGTGCTGCCGCCGCCCTACAGCCAGCATCGCATCGAGGTGGGCGATGTCCTTGCCGAGGCTTGCGCGCGCGCGCCCTCCGAGGGGGCGGGGACGCTCGTCTGGCTCTGGCGCCCCGGGGTGTCGGAGGCCGGGCGGCTCGATTTCGCGGTGGTGCTCGAACCCGACATGGCGCTTCCCGATGCGCGGATGGGCTTCGTCGCGGGAATGGCGGCATCTTGCCTCGCCCTCGCCGCCCATTGCCCGCCCGAGCGCGACATCCGCATCCGCTGGCCGGACGAGGTGCTGTTCGACACGAACCGCCTCGGGGGCGGGCGGCTCGCGCTCGCGCCGGGCGCGGCCGAGGGGGCGACACCCGACTGGATGGCATTCGGGCTCGAACTGATCGCCGACCGCGACCACCTCGCGGCGCCGGGCACGCATCCGCACTCGATCTCGCTCGCCGAGGAAGGGTTCGACGACCCGCCCGCCATCGTCGAGAGCTTCGCCGCCCATCTCATGCTGCTCTTCGACCGCTGGAAGCACGAGGGGCCGCAGGCCGTGGCGCAAGCCTTCGCCGGCCGGCTGGAGGGCGGGGGCGCGATCGGGGATGCGGGCGATCTGCTGCGGGGCGGCGCGCGCGAGACGCTCGCGGCCGCGCTGGCGCGCGCGCCCCTCTGGCGCGACGCGACGGGGCCGCGCCTGTGACGCGCCTCTTGCGCACGATCCGGCTCGACCCTTCGGACAGGGTGGTCTTTGCCCATGCGGCCGAGCCCGGCGAATGGGCGGTGCCTGGCACCTTCCTCTTTGCCGGGCGCGATGTCGCAACGCTCGGCCGCAAGGAACAGATCGCCTTCCGCTCGGGTTTCCTCGGCATCGCGAGCTTCGGCTTCTCGACCCTCGCGACCGTCACCCCCTGCCGGCCGGAGGAACGCGCGGCCGCGGTCGAGGCGCTCGCGCGCCAGTTCGTCGCCCGCCTCGGCGCGCCCGACATCGACACCGCCCGCCCCGCGGCCGAGGAAGAGATCGCGCTCGCCGAGGATCTCTGCCGCGGCCATGACGAGGGCACGCTGATCGCGCTCGCCCGCAGCCTTGAGGCGGGCGCGATCCGCGAACGCTTCCGCACGCTGAAGCCGCGCGACGCCACGGCCTTTTCGGCCGGTTACCTGCGCGGCCACGACCGCGCCTTTTTCGTGGTCGAGACCGACGAGCCCGAGGACGCGCCCGCGCACCGCATCGACCTCGCCGCGCTCGGCCGCACCGGAGAGGGGGGGGCATGAAGGAGTTCTGGGTCGCGAGCGGCCACCACCTGACGCGCCTCGATGGCGCGGGGCGGATGGTCGTGACGGATGAGCTGCTGCTCGCCTGGCTCGCCCGGCCCGAGGTGGTGCCGCCCCCCGATGCCTGCATGGCCGAGCGCGTGCTCCACGCGCGGCTGATACGCGCGCCGCGCGGGCCGGTATCGGCGGCCGAGATCGCGGCCATCGCGGACGCCGACGCGCGCGAGAACTGGACGCTGCTGATCGCGCTGCGCGACCGGCTGATCGCGGCCGGCACGGTCGAGGCGGGCTATCTCGCGCTCGTGCGCGAGGGCGAGAACGGGGGGACAAAGCTGCCGCTCGTGTTCTACGACCAGCTCGTGCAGCTTGTGCTGCGCAACGCGCTCGACGGCTGCGAGGATGTGCGGATGCTGCGCGCGGCCGAGATGTTCTTCCGCCCCCAGCGCGCCCATTTCCAGGACGATGCGCTGATGCTCGCCGACGACGAGCTTGTGGCCGAGCTCGAGGTCGATCAGCACCAGAACCCCCTGATGGCGATGATGTCGGGGGGGGTGTCGGCGCTCGACGTGCTGGGCGAGGGCAACGGCTGGACCTATTGGAGCCGGTCGGACGCGCATACGATGGTGCTGCCCTTCGGTGCCGACCCCAAGGCGCGCGAGGCCTTCGCGCGGGTGATCGCGGCCTTCCTGCGCCATCTGCTTGGCCTCGAGGTTCAGGTGACGCCCCGGGTCCGGGCCGATGAGGTCGATCTGCGCTGGTTCGTGGGGCTCGATCCCGTCGGCACCAGGATCGGCAACGCGCTCTGGCATGGCCAGCCTGTCGAGGACACGCTCGTGGGCCTCTTTGCGCTCGGGATCGAGCCCGCCTCGGCGATGCTGCCCGAGGTCGCGGGCCACCCGGTCTGGCTGCTCCTCGGGATGGGCAAGGACCGGGTGATCCGGATGAAGCCGCAGAACCTGATCGCGGGGCTGCCGCTCGCGACCGGGCCAAGGGGGAGGGCCTGAGATGCCGCGCGAGATCCTGCGCATCGGCGTCATCGGCCGCGCGCATCCGCCCGCGACGCGCTGGGGGGGGCGGGTCATGCGCCCCTTCGCGGTGCTGCCGGTTCCCGTGCCGATGGCGGCGGACACGGTGATGTCGGACATGGACGGGGTGCAGACGGTCTATCTGGGCGATCACGCGCTGACGCTCCACCACGGCGAGACGGCGCATTACCTCGCCAATCTCGGATCGGCACGGCCGTCGGTCTGGATTTCGCTCGACGGGACGCGGGTGCATCTGGTGACTCCCGACCCGTTCGAGGGCGAGGCACTCGCGGGCGACCCCGAGCGGGTGGTCGATGCCGTCGCGATGCCGCCCGAGTTGCGCGCGGCGGTGGCGGCCTTCGTCGCCGCCCATCATGCCCCCGAACCCTTCGAGAAGCGCAAGCGCAAGCCCGCCTCGATCGAGGAGCCCGACCCGCGCGCGCCCCGCATCCTCGCGCCCGGCGAGAAATGGGGCCAGAAATGGGGCGGGCGATGACGGGCGGCGGTTTCCTCAACCGCTGGTCGCGACGCAAGCGGGCGGCCGAGCAGCTGGCCGAGACAACGCCCGAAGCCGGGGCGCAGGCCGACGAAGCGCCCGAGGCGAGCGCCGAGGCCCCCACAGAGGCCCCCGCCGAGCCCCCCGCCGCGCCCCTGACCGAAGAGGAATGGCGCGCGCTCCTGCCGCCGATCGAGCAGATCACGGCCGAGACGGACATCCGCGCCTTTCTGCAAAAGGGTGTGCCGGCGGCGCTGCGCAATGCGGCGCTGCGGCGCGCCTGGGCCGCCGACCCGCGGATCGCCACCTACGAGGATCCGGCACGCGACTATTTCTGGGATTGGAACGCCCCCGGCGGGGTGCCGGGCGGGGGCGGAGCCCTCGATCCCGAACGGGTGGCCCGGATGCTGCGCGACATCACCGGCCCCACCGAGGCCGAAGCCGACGATTCGCCGACCGAGACCGAAGCGACCCCGCCCGTCGCGTCGGCAGCCGCGCGCGACCCTGATGGCGCGGTCGCCCCACCACCCACCCCTGCCGACGCCGCAACCGTCCAGCCCACCGGCGCGCCAGCCCAATCCCTGCCCGCCACGACGCAAACGACGGACAATACGGCCCGAATCGCAGGCACCGCCGCCCCGGTGCGTCGCCGCCACGGTGGCGCCGTGCCCGGCTGACGCGGCCTGCGGCGACGCGTCCGTCCCGTGATCCGACGAAAGAATTTGCGATACGGGAAATTCCATGTATCCTCCTGCAATTCTTCCGGGACCGCTATCGTGCGACCCGGCAACTTTGACGCGGCAAAACAGTGCATCGCATCGAAGACGCATCCAGCCTCGCCGACGCGGGGGCCATCACGTCGGATCAGGAATTGCTGCGCGCGCAGCATTGGTCGGCCCTTGCGAGGCTTCTGGTCGCGGCGCCGGACGCCGGAACGCTCGGGGCGCTTGCCGCGGTCGAGGCAGACGACAGCCCGCTCGGCCGCGCGTGGGGCGCGCTTTCGGCCCGCGCCGCAGCGGCGGATCCGGTCGAGGTTGGTCAGGAATACTTCGAGCTGTTCGTGGGTGTCGGCCGGGGTGAGCTTTTGCCCTACGCGTCCTTCTACCTGACGGGTTTCCTCAATGAACGGCCGCTGGCCGAACTGCGCCGCGATCTCGGCGCGCTGGGGGTTGAGCGCGCGGCGGGCCGGCATGACCCCGAGGACCATATCGCGACGCTCTGCGAGGTGATGGCGGGCATTGCCTCGGGCGGCTTCGATGCCTCGGCTCTGGGCTGCGGCGGGGCGGGCGAGGCGGGCTTTTTCGCGCGCCACCTCGAGCCGTGGGCGGCGCAGTTCTTCGATGACCTCTCGCGCGCGCCGAGCGCGGATTTCTACCGCGCGGTGGCCGAGGTCGGCGCGCTCTGGATCGGGATCGAGACCCGCGCCTTCGCGCTCGCGCGCGCCGGCGCCCCCGCCACCCGCGCCGTTGCCGGCGCGGTGGTGCACTGATCGGACGGAACATGAACCCGCCGCCCCCGGGGGCGGCGCAAGAACGGAGGGATGCCATGGCAGAGAATGCGAAACGGCAGGGGATGGGGCGGCGCGGCTTCTTCGGGGTCGCAGCGGCGGCCGCATCCGGCGCGGCGCTGGTGCAGGGCAGCGCGACGCCCGCGCTCGCGACCGAAAGCTGGGATGAGCGGACGAAGGCGCGCTATCAACTCACCGACCATGTGAACGCCTTCTACGAGACCAACCGTTACTACAAGGGGGAGTGAGAGAGATGCTCGTCAAGCGCAGAACCCTCGAGCCCGCGCGCGGCGGCCTCGCCGCGATGGCGGCCTCGGTTGCCGCCAAACCCGTTGACCGGCGCAGCTTCCTGCGCGCCTCCGGGCTTGCGGTGGGCGGCCTCGCGGCACTCGGCACGCTCGGGGCGGCGACCGTCCGCAAGGCCGAGGCGGGGCCGATGAACCACGCCCTGCCCGCCGAGATCAAGCAGAACATCTGCACCCACTGCTCGGTCGGCTGCACCGTGAAGGCCGAGGTGCAGAACGGCGTCTGGGTCGGGCAGGAGCCCGCCTGGGCCAGCCCGATCAACCGCGGCACGCATTGCGCCAAGGGCGCGTCGGTGCGCGAGCTTGTGCATGGCGACCGCCGGCTCAAGTATCCCATGAAGAAGGAAGGCGGCAAATGGGTCCGCATCTCGTGGGATCAGGCGATCGACGAGATCGGCGACAAGCTCCTCGCGGTGCGCGAGGCCAACGGCGCCGACAGCGCCTATCTGCTCGGATCGGCCAAGTTCTCGAACGAGGGGGCCTATCTCTTCCGCAAGTTCGCGGCCTTCTGGGGCACGAACAACGTCGACCACCAGGCGCGCATCTGCCACTCGACCACCGTGGCCGGTGTCGCGAACACCTGGGGCTACGGCGCAATGACGAACAGCTACAACGACATCCGCAACTCGAAGACCATCATCTTCATGGGCTCGAACGCGGCCGAGGCGCATCCCGTCTCGCTGCAGCACATCCTGACGGGCAAGGAGACGAACCGCGCCAACGTCATCGTCATCGACCCGCGCTTTACCCGCACCGCGGCCCACGCGACCGACTTCGTGCGCATGCGCTCGGGCACCGACATCGCGGTGGTCTGGGGCATCATGTGGCACATCTTCGAGAACGGCTGGGAGGACAAGGAGTATATCGCCTCGCGGGTCTACGGCATGGACCAGGTCCGCGCCGAGGTCGCGAAATACAACCCCGCCGAGGTCGAGCGCATCACCGGCATCCCGGGTGAACAGCTCCGCCGCGTCGCCGAGACCTTCGCGACGCAACGCCCCTCGACCTTCATCTGGTGCATGGGCGGCACGCAGCACACCGTCGGCACGGCGAACGTGCGCGCCTACTGCAACCTGCTGCTCTCGACCGGCAACGTCGGCGGCGCGGGGACGGGGGCGAACATCTTCCGCGGCCACTGCAACGTGCAGGGCGCGACGGACTTCGGCCTCGATATCGCCAACCTGCCCTGCTACTACGGCCTCGGGGCCGGGGCGTGGAAGCACTGGTCGCGCGTCTGGGGCGTGCCCTACGACTATTTCGTCGGCCGCTTCGACGAGGTGCCTGCCAAGGGCGGACGCGACCCGCGCGACCGGGTCAAGAACATGGAGACGTCGGGCATCCCCTCGACCCGCTGGTTCGATGCGGCGCTGCTCGATGCCGAGGACGTCGATCAGCGCGACAACATCAAGGCGATGATCGTCTTCGGCCATGGCGGCAACACCGTGCCGCGCATGATCGACGTGCAGAAGGGGATGGACGCGCTCGACCTGCTGGTCGTCGCCGACCCGCACCCGACCACCTTCGCCGCGCTGCACTCGCGCCAGGACAACACCTATCTCCTGCCGATCTGCACGCAGTTCGAATGCTCGGGCTCGCGCACGGCCTCGAACCGGTCCGTGCAGTGGGGCGAGAAGGTCGTCGATCCGATCTTCGAATCCGACACCGATTATTCGGTGATCTATCGGCTGGCGCAGAAACTCGGGTTCGCGGACGAGATGTTCAAGAATTACGAGATGGTGCAGGGCAAATACAGCCTTGAGCCCACGCCCGAATCCGTCCTGCGCGAGATCAACCGCGGCGGCTGGTCCACAGGCTACACCGGCCAGAGCCCCGAGCGGCTGAAGGCCCACATGGCCCATCAGGACAAGTTCGACCTCGTGACGCTGCGCGCCCTCTCGGACGCACCGGCCGAGGTCGCGGGGGACTATTACGGCCTGCCATGGCCGTGCTGGGGCACGCCCGAGATGCGCCATCCCGGCACGCATATCCTCTATAACCCCTCGATTCCGGTCAAGGACGGCGGCGGCGCCTTCCGTCCCCGCTTCGGGCTCGAGAAGGACGGGGTGACCCTTCTGGCAGAGGGCAGCGCTCCGGTGGGCGGCGATCTGACCGACGGCTACCCCGAATTCACCTACGGGGTCCTCCAGAAGCTCGGCTGGGATGCTGACCTGACGCCCGAGGAACTCGCCACCATCCAGCGCATCGGCGGCAACGACCCGGAGAACATGGCAAAGGTTTCCTGGTCGATCGACCTGTCGGGCGGGATACAGCGGGTCGCGATCGCGCATGGCTGCGTGCCCTTCGGCAACGGCAAGGCACGGGCAGTCGCCTGGAACCTTCCCGACCCGATCCCGGTCCACCGCGAGCCGATCTATACCCCCCGCACCGACCTGCTCGCGGATTATCCGACGCGCGACGACGGGCGGCAGTTCCGCATGCCCAACATCGGCAAGACGATCCAGGACAAGGCCGCGGCCGACGGCATCGCGCAGAAGTTCCCGATCATCCTGACGTCCGGGCGGCTCGTGGAATACGAGGGCGGCGGCGAGGAAACCCGCTCGAACCCCTGGCTGGCCGAGTTGCAGCAGGACATGTTCGTCGAGATCAACCCCGCCGACGCCCGCACCCGCGGGATCGCCGACGGCGGCTGGGTCTGGGTGACCGGCCCCGAGGGCGGATCGAAGGCGCGCGTCAAGGCGCTGGTGACCGAGCGCGTGGCGCCGGGCGTGGCCTTCATGCCCTTCCACTTCGCCGGCTGGTTCCAGGGCCAGGATCAGCGGGGCAAATATCCGGACGGCACCGACCCCATCGTCCTGGGCGAGAGCGTGAACGTCATCACCTCCTACGGCTATGACCCGGTGACGGGGATGCACGAGGGCAAGGTGACGCTCTGCCAGATCGCGGCCGCATAAGGGAGGACAAGGCAAATGGCGCGCATGAAATTCCTTTGCGACGCGGACCGCTGCATCGAATGCAACGCCTGCGTCACCGCCTGCAAGAACGAGCACGAGGTGCCCTGGGGCATCAACCGGCGGCGGGTCGTCACCATCAACGACGGCCTTCCGGGCGAGCGCTCGGTCTCGATGGCCTGCATGCACTGCACCGACGCGCCCTGCGCGGCGGTCTGCCCGGTCGATTGCTTCTACACCACCGCCGACGGGGTGGTGCTGCACAGCAAGGACACCTGCATCGGCTGCGGCTATTGCTTCTATGCCTGCCCCTTCGGGGCACCGCAGTATCCCAAGGTCGGCAACTTCGGCACCCGCGGCAAGATGGACAAGTGCACCTATTGCGCGGGCGGCCCCGACGCCGACATGGCCGAGGCCGAATACGTCAAATACGGCTCGAACCGCCTCGCCGAGGGCAAGCTGCCGCTCTGCGCCGAGATGTGCTCGACCAAGGCGCTGCTGGCGGGCGACGGCGACATCATCGCCGACATCTATCGCGAGCGGGTGGTCACGCGCG
Source organism: uncultured Gemmobacter sp. (assembly GCA_964472135.1). Classification (GTDB taxonomy): domain Bacteria; phylum Pseudomonadota; class Alphaproteobacteria; order Rhodobacterales; family Rhodobacteraceae; genus JAUREX01. The sequence goes on along the minus strand of CAYYJB010000047.1, from coordinate 8,561 downwards.
GCTACGGCTCGGGCGCCTGGGGCTGGCGGACGGCCTATGGCGACACGATCACGGTCTGAGGCAGGGAAGGACAGAGCATGACACGACTGACCCGCCTTCTGGCGATCGCGGCGCTCGGGGCCTTCGCGGCCCTCGGCGCCCCCATGACCCCGCTCGTGCCGATGGCCGAGGCCCAGCAGGTGAACCCGACCGCCGAGTCGGTGACCGAGGACAAGCTGTTCCAGGCGCTGCGCGGCGACCAGATGATCGAGGGCCGCGCCTCGATCCCCGACCCCAAGGCGCCGGGCCTCATCAAGCCGGGTAACAAGGGCTGGGCGGACACGCATACCTCGACCATCCGCGCGCTGACGATCTGGACGATGATCGGGATGGTGGCGCTGCTCGCGGTCTTCTATGCCTATCGCGGCCGCATCCGCATCGACGCCGGCCCCGCGGGCCGCACCATCAAGCGCTTCGGCGGGGTGGAGCGGTTCGCGCACTGGCTGATGGCGGTGTCGTTCATCCTGCTCGCGCTCACCGGCCTCAACCTCGTGCTCGGGCGCAGCGTCCTTCTGCCGATGATCGGCGAGGCGGCGTTCGGGTCGCTCTCGGCCTCGGGCAAGATCGTCCACAACTACATGGGCTGGGCCTTCATGCTGGGGCTGGCGCTCGCCTTCGTGGTCTGGGTCGGGCGCAACCTGCCGAAATCGCACGACCTGACGTGGTTCGCGATGGGCGGCGGGCTGTTCAAGAAGGGCGTCCATCCGCCGGCGGGCAAGTTCAACGGCGGCCAGAAGCTCATCTTCTGGTCGGTGGTGGTGGGCGGGGCGGCGCTGTCGTTCACGGGCGTCATGCTGCTCTTCCCGGCGATCGCGGGCACGCAGGCCGACTGGCAGCTCTACCAACTCATCCACGGCATCGCGGCGGCGCTGCTGACGGCGGTGATCCTCGCGCACATCTACATCGGCTCGATCGGGATGGAGGGCGCCTTCGACGCGATGGGCTCGGGTGAGGTCGACCTCAACTGGGCGCGCGAGCACCATTCGCTCTGGGTCGAGGAGGTCGAGGGCAAATCGGCCACCCCGCACGGCGGCGGCCGCGTCGCCCCGGCCGAATAGCACCGCCGCGCCGGGCTGCGCGCCAAGCGCGACCGCGGCGCCGACATCAACCCCGAAGGCCCTGCCGCGGCAGGGCCTTCGCATCCGTGGACATCCGCCCGCCGATGACCCGCCCCGACGACATCCTCGCCGACGCGCGCGCCGCCCTGTCGCCCCTGCGCCTGCCTGATGGCAGCGCGCTGATCGGCTCGGCGCGGCTGACCGGGCCCGTCGTCGCGGGCGGACGCCTCAGCCTCGCGATCGCCATCGCCCCGGATGAGGCCGCAGCCTTCGCTCCGCTTCGGGCCGCGGCCGAGGCCGCGCTGCGCGCGCTGCCGGGCGGCGCGGGGGCGATGGTCGCGCTGACGGCCGATCGTGGCACCCCGACCCCGCCCGATCTCGGCCGCGCCGCCGCGCCCCAGCCCCGCCCGGCCGCGCGCGCCCCGGTCCTGCCCGGCGTCGCGCAGATCGTCGCGGTCGCCTCGGGCAAGGGCGGCGTCGGCAAGTCGACGACCACCGTCAACCTCGCGCTCGCGCTCCGCGCCCGCGGCCTGCGCGTCGGCATCCTCGATGCCGATGTCCACGGCCCCTCGCTGCCCACGCTCCTCGGCCTCAACGGCCGGCCCCGCGTCGGCGCCGACCGCCGCCTCCTCCCGCTCGAGGCGCACGGCCTCAAGGCCATGTCGATGGGCCTCCTCGTCGATGCCGAGACCGCGATGATCTGGCGCGGCCCCATGGTGATGAGCGCGCTCACCCAGATGATCGCCGAGGTCGACTGGGGCCGGCTCGACATCCTGCTCGTCGACATGCCGCCCGGCACGGGGGACGCGCAACTCGCGATCGCGCAGGGCACCCCGCTCGCCGGTGCCGTCATCGTCTCGACCCCGCAGGACCTCGCCCTCATCGATGCCCGCCGCGGCATCGCGATGTTCCGCAAGGTCGATGTGCCGATCCTCGGCCTGATCGAGAACATGGCCCATTTCCTCTGCCCCGACTGCGGCACCCGCCACGACATCTTCGGCACGGGCGGCGCGGCGGCCGAGGCCCGCCGCCTCGGCGTGCCCTATCTCGGCGCCGTGCCCCTCACGATCGACCTGCGCGCCGCCTCGGATGCGGGCCGCCCGATCCTCGCCCGCGACCCCGAGGGGCCGCTCGGGCGGATCTACGGCCAGATGGCCGCGCAATTGTGCCAGACGCTTGCCGCCGCGCCCCGCGCGGCCGCAGGATGACAACCGGACGAACTGGAAAGGACAGACCATGAAAGCATTCCTCGCCGCCGTCGTCGTGGGCATCGTCGTGGCCGTCGCCGCGGCGCAACTGCTCGACAGCCGCTTCCAGACGACGACGCCTGCCCTCTACACCACCGAGGGCGCGCGCATCACCTCGCCGGGCGACAACCTCGTCCAGTTCTGATCGGGCAAGCGGTGGGCCCGGCACGCCTCGCCCTCGCCCTCGCCGCGCTGCTGACCGCCGCATCGCCCGCCACGGCGCAGGATCTGCGCGGCCATGGCGGGCCGGTGCGCGCGCTCGCGGCCGAGGACGGGCGCGTCCTCTCGGGCGGGCTCGACACGCGCGCGATCCGCTGGGAGGGGGGTGCCCCCGTCCAGATCGTGCGCGGCCACACGGGCGCGGTGACGGCCGTCCTGCCCCTGCCAGACGGCTTCGCGACAGGCGGCCAGGACGGGCAGGTGATCATCTGGGCGGACGGCAATCCCGACCCCCTGATGCGCCGCTTGGCCCATGAGGCGCCCGTCGCCGCCCTCGCCGCCCTGCCCGACGGCATCGCCTCGGCCGGCTGGGACGGGCGCATCGTTCTGCCCGACGGCACCGCCTTCGAGGCCCATCAGGGCCAGGCGACCGGCCTCGTCGCCACGCCCGACGGGCTCGCGAGCATCGGCACCGACCTGCGGCTGCGCTTCTGGCAGGGCGCCCGCCTCGTGGCCTCGGTCGACCTCGCGAGCCCCCCGGCCGCGCTCGTGGCCGACGGGGCGGGCGTCATCGTCGCCGGCGCCGACGGGGTGCTGCGCCGCGCGACGCACGCAGGCATCGAGGCCGAACGTGCGCTCTCCGAACGCCCCCTCCCGGTCGTCGCCCTCGCAGCCGAGGGGGGGCTTCTCGCGGCCTCCTCGGTTTCGGGCGAGGTCTGGCTGATCGAAGCCGCGGACCTGACGCTCCGCGCGCGCATCGAGACCGGTCAGGGCGCGGTCTGGGCGGTGGCCTTCGCGCAGGGGTCCCTCCTCAGCGCCGGCAACGACGGGATCATCCGGCGCTGGACTGCCGAGGGCACCCCCCTCGGCCCAGGCAGCGCCACGGCGGACAGCCAGACCGATACCTCGCGGGGCGCCCGGGTCTGGCGCGCCTGCGCCGTCTGCCACAGCCTCGGGCCCGACGACGGCAACCGCGCCGGCCCGACCCTTAAAGGCATCTTCGGCCGCCCCATCGCCTCGGCCCCGGGATACGCCTATTCCGGGGCGCTGAAGGCCCTCGACATCATCTGGACCGAGGAAACCGTAGCCGCCCTCTTCGAGTTCGGCCCCGAGGCCTATACGCCCGGCAGCCGGATGCCCGAACAGCGCCTTCCAGCGCCCGAGGATCGTCGCGCACTGATCGAATTCCTGCGCGAGAACGGCGGGTAGAGCCGGGTATTTTTGCCAAGATGAGGAAGGGGCGCCCCTCTCCTCATCTTGGCCCAAATACCCAAGGCCCTGCGGGCGAGGCCGGGCGCGCGGCGCCAGGGGGGGCTCCTACCCGGTGGAGACATGCCCCTTCACTGGTTCAAGGCGGGCGGCGGCGTATTTGAACTCGGGGATCTTGCCGAAGGGATCGAGCTGGGGGTTGGTCAGCACGTTGGCCGCGGCCTCGACGAAGGCGAAGGGCATGAAGAGGCAGTCCTCGGCGACCGCGCGGTCCGCCCTGGCGCGGGCCTCGACGGTGCCGCGGCGGGTGGTGACGCGGACCATGTCGCCGGCCGCGAGGCCCAAGCGGCGCAAGCTGGCGGGGTGGAGAGCGACGAAGGCCTCGGGTTCGAGCGCATCGAGGGTGCCGGCGCGGCGGGTCATCGAGCCCGTGTGCCAGTGTTCGAGCATCCGGCCGGTGATGAGGATCAGCGGATAGTCGCGATCGGGGACCTCGGCCGGGGGGGTGACGCGGGCGGGGGTGAACTTGGCGCGGCCGGCGCGGCGGGGGAAGCCGTCGCCGAAGACGACCGCCTGGCCGGGGTCGGTCTGGCTGAGGCTCGGGTAGGTGACCGCATCCTCGGCCTCGAGCCGGGCCCAGGTGATGTGGTGGAGCGAGCGCATGCTCATCTTCATCTCGGCGAAGATCTCGCGCGGGCTGTCGTAATCCCAGTCTAGCCCGAGGCGGTTGGCGAGGGCCACGGTGATGCGCCAGTCGGCGCGCGCCTCGCCCGGGGGTTCGACCGCCTTGCGGCCCATCTGCACCTGGCGGTTGGTGTTGGTGACCGTTCCCGTCTTTTCGTAGAAGGCCGAGGCCGGCAGGATGACATCGGCATACATCGCCGTCTCGGTCAGGAAGATGTCCTGCACCACGAGGTGTTCGAGCTTGGCAAGCGCGCGGCGGGCATGTTCGACATCGGGGTCGGACATGGCGGGGTTCTCGCCCAGGATGTACATGCCGCGGATTTCGCCGCGATAGATCGCGTCCATGATCTCGACCACCGTCAGGCCCTTCTGCGCCTCGATCTCGGTGCCGCGCCAGATGTGGCGGAAAAGCTCGCGCGTCTCGGCGTCGGTCACGGCGTGGTAGTCGGGCAGGAACATCGGGATGAGGCCCGCGTCCGAGGCGCCCTGGACGTTGTTCTGGCCGCGCAGCGGGTGCAGGCCGGTGCCGGGGCGTCCGACATGGCCGCAGAGCAGCGCGAGCGAGATGAGGCAGCGGGCGTTGTCGGTGCCGTGGATGTGCTGGCTGACGCCCATCCCCCAGAAGATCATGCCGGCGCGGGCGCGGGCGAAGCCGCGGGCGACGGCGCGGATCGTCTCGGCGTCGATGCCGCAGATCTCGGCCATCCGCTCGGGCGGGAAGGCGCGGATGTGGTCGCGGAATTCGAAGAAGCCCTCGGTGAAGCCTTCGACGAACTGGCGGTCATAGAGCTTTTCCTCGACGATCACGTTCATGATCGCGTTCAGGAGCGCGACATCGGTGCCGGGGCGGAACTGGAGCATGTGGGTGGCGTGGCGCTTCAGCCCCATGCCGCGCGGATCCATCACGATGAGGTTGCCGCCGCGCTTGGCGAACTGCTTGAAGAAGGTGGCGGCGACGGGGTGGTTCTCGGTCGGGTTGGAGCCGATCACGATCGCGACGTCGGCGTTCTCGATCTCGTTGAAGGTGGCGGTGACGGCGGCGCTGCCGATGTTTTCCATCAGGGCCGCGACCGAAGAGGCGTGGCAGAGCCGGGTGCAGTGGTCGACGTTATTGTGGCGGAAGGCCTGGCGGATCAGCTTCTGGAAGAGATAGGCCTCTTCGTTGGTGCATTTGGCGCTGCCGAAGCCCGCGACGGCCCGGCCGCCCCAATAGGCGCGCAGGTCCAGCAGGCCGCGCGCCGCGACGTCGAGGGCCTCGTCCCATTCGGCCTCGCGGAAATGGGTCCAGGGGTTGGCGGGGTCGACGTCCATGCCCTTGGCGGGGGCATCCTCGCGCCGGATCAGCGGCTTCGTCAGCCGGTGGGGGTGGTGGATGTAGTCGAAGCCGAAGCGGCCCTTGACGCAGAGCCGCCCCTCGTTCGCGGGGCCGTTGATGCCGTCGACCCGGGCGACGCGGCCGTCCTTGACCTTGATCGAGACCTGGCAGCCCACCCCGCAGAAGGGGCAGAGCGATTTCACCTCGTGGTCGAAGTCGCGGCTGTCGCCGTGGCCCCTGGCATCGAGGGTGGCGGCAGGCATCAGCGCGCCGGTGGGGCATGCCTGCACGCATTCGCCGCAGGCCACGCAGGTGCTTTCGCCCATCGGGTCGGCGAGGTCGAAGGTGGGGTGGCTGTCATGGCCGCGCCCGGCCATGCCGATCACGTCGTTGACCTGCACCTCGCGGCAGGCCCGCACGCACAGGCCGCACTGGATGCAGGCGTCGAGGTTGACCTGCATCGCGACATGGCTGTCATCGAGGAGCGGGATGCGGGCGGGTTCGATGGCGGGGAAGCGGCTCTCGGCCAGGCCCACCGCGTCGGCCATCTGCCACAGATGCGAGGAGCGGTCGTGCGCCTCGGGGCGGGGGGGCTGGTCGGCGACCAGGAGCTCGACCACCATCTTGCGCGCGGCGGTGGCGCGGGCGCTCTGGGTGTGGACGACCATGCCGGGGGTGGGCACGCGGCAGCAACTCGGGGCGAGCGTGCGCTCCCCCTCGACCTCGACCACGCAGGCCCGGCAGTTGCCGTCGGGGCGATAGCCCGGCTCGGGCCGGTGGCAGAGGTGCGGGATGACGAGGCCCCGCCCCTGCGCGACCTCCCAGATCGTCTCGCCGGGGCGGGCGGCGACGGGCTCGCCATCGAGGGTGAAGATGATCGGCTCGGGGCCCTTGGTGTCGAGCATGTCAGACCTCGTCGGCGAAGTGCTTGAGGGTAAGGCGGATCGGGTTCGGCGCGGCCTGGCCGAGGCCGCAGATCGAGGCGTCGGCCATCACCTGGCAGAGATCCTCGAGCAGCGCGCGGTCCCATTTCGGCGCCTGCATGAGCTTCACGGCCTTTTCGCAGCCGACGCGGCAGGGCGTGCACTGGCCGCAGCTTTCCTTCTCGAAGAAGGCAAGCATGTTGAGCGCCGCGCCGCGCGCGCTGTCGTGGTCCGACAGCACGACCACCGCCGCCGAGCCGATGAAGCTGCCATGCGGCTGGAGCGTGTCGAAATCGAGCGGGATGTCGTCGAGCGTTGCCGGCAAGAGCCCCGAGGACGGCCCGCCCGGCTGATAGGCCTTGAAGCGGTGCCCGGGCAGCATCCCGCCTGCCGCCGCGATCACGTCGCGGATGGTCGAACCCGCGGGCAACAGATGCACCCCCGGCCGGGCAACGCGCCCCGAGACGGAGTAGGAGCGCAGGCCCTTGCGGCCGTTCTTCTCGACCGATGAGAGGATCTCGGGCCCCTCGCGGCAGATGCGCGCGATCCAGTGGAGTGTCTCGACGTTGTGGACGAGCGTCGGGCGGCCGAAGATCCCGACCTGCGCGACATAGGGCGGCCGCAGCCGCGGGATGCCGCGCTTGCCCTCGATCGATTCGATCATCGCGGATTCCTCGCCGCAGATATAGGCCCCTGCCCCGCGGCGCAGTTCGACATATCCCGGCGCGATCAGGCCCGCCGCCTCGAGCGCCGCGATCTCGGCACCGAGAATCGCGAGCACGGCGGGGTATTCGTCGCGCATGTAGACAAAGCAGCGCTCCGCCTCGACGGCCCAGGCCGCGATCAGCATCCCCTCGAGCATGAGGTGGGGCGTGCGTTCGAGATAGAAGCGGTCCTTGAAGGTGCCCGGCTCGCCCTCGTCGCCGTTGACGGCGAGATAGCGCGGCCCCGGATTGGCGCGCACGAAGGACCATTTGCGCCCCGAGGGGAAGCCCGCCCCCCCGAGGCCGCGCAGCCCCGAGGCCAGCACGCGCTCCTGCACCTCCTGCCAGTTGCCCCGCGCGCGCAGATGCTCGAGCGTCGCGTATCCCCCCGCCGCGCGATAGGCCGCGAGGTTCTGGTGGTCGGGCATCTCGGGGTGGAAATCGCCCGAGGCGCGGACGGCGGCGACGCGTTCGGGCGTCGCATGGTCGACATGGCGGTGGCCCACCTCGGCGACGGGCGCGGTATCGCAGCGGCCCATGCAGGGCGCGCGCAGGATGCGGACCTCGGCCGGATCCATCCCTTCGGCCAGCGCACGGGCGAGCGCGTCGGCGCCCGCCATCTCGCACGAAAGCGAATCGCACACGCGGATCGTCAGCGCGGGCGGCGGGGCCTCATCCTCGCGCACCGGGTCGAAATGGGCATAGAAGGTCGCGACCTCCCACACCTCGGCCTGCGCGAGGCGCATCTCCTCGGCGAGCGCGCGCAGGTGGCGCGCGGCGAGGTGGCCGTAGGCATCCTGGATGAGGTGCAGGAACTCGATCAACAGATCGCGCCGGCGCGGTCGGTCGCCGATCAGGGCGCGAACCTCGGCCAGTGCCCCATCCTCGAGCTGGCGCCCCTTGGTGGTCGGGCGGCCCTTGCCGCGCCCGGATTTCCAAGTGCCCTGCCGCTGATCGAGTGCCATCACCGCCTCCACCTGTCGTCTGTCGCCTGCTTCTGCGTCCGCCGGAGGCGCGCGGTCAATCGCGCTGACCCGTCGGATGATAGGCATATCCTATCATTAGTCCGATCTTTCTTTGGATCATCCTTTCATGCCGGACTCGGGAACGGTGGACAAAAGGCGGCGTTTCGCCTAGCAGATGCGCCATGAACTGGGACGATACCCTTGATGCCTCGGGCCTTCTGTGTCCGCTGCCGGTCCTCAAGGCGCGCAAGCGCCTCA
>CAYYJB010000046.1:8410-19895 GCA_964472135.1 uncultured Gemmobacter sp. | reverse complement strand
GCCGCCTTGCGCGCCATGTAGACGATCACCCCCACATAGGCGGCAAGGAGCAGGGCATAAAGCCCGAGATAGACGATGAGCGTGCCCATCACCATCGGCGCCGGCACGTCGGCCACGGCGACGTCGGTCGTCATCACGCCCTGCACAAGCCAGGGCTGGCGGCCGATCTCGGTCGTATACCAGCCCGCAAGCGTGGCGACCCAGCCCGAAAAGGCCATCGGCACGAGCGCCCAGATGATCGGGCGCGGCAGCCCCTCGACCGCGAGCCGGGCGCGCGCGCCGTCGCCCGCGTGCAGGTGACGGCGGCGCCACATGAACCAGAGGCTCGCCCAGCTGATCAGCGCCATCGCGAGGCCGGTCGCGACCATCACCCTGAAGGACCAGAACACGGCGGCGACGGGGGGGTGCATCGGCCTGCCGTCATCGGCCACGAAATCGTTCAGGCCCGGCACGACGCCCGCCGGATCGTGGCGCAGGATGATCGAGGCGCCGCTCGGGATGCCGATCTCGAAGCGGTTGGCGCGCGCCTCCTCGTCGGGCAGCGCGAAGAGCAGCAGCGGCACATGGCCGCGCGTCTCCCAGTTGCCCTCCATCGCGGCGACCTTCTGCGGCTGATGCTCGAGCGTGTTGAGCCCGTGCAGATCCCCGGCAACGATCTGCACGGGGATGAGCAGCGCCCCGAGCACGACCCCGGTCTTGAGCATCGCGCGCAGCTCGCGCGAGCGTTCGCCCAGAAGCCAGCGGAACGCCGAGACGCCCGCGATCAGGAATGCCACCGTCAGGAAGCTCGCCAGCATCATGTGCGCGAAGCGATAGGGCATCGAGGGGTTGAACACGATCGCCCACCAATCCGTCGCATGGGCGACGCCGTCGATCATCTCGAAGCCCTGCGGGGTGTGCATCCAGCTGTTGAGCACGATGATCCAGAACGCCGACATGGTCGTGCCGAAAGAGACGAGGCCGGTCGCGAGGATATGGACCCAGGCCGGCACGCGCCCCGCGCCGAACAGCATGATGCCGATGAAGACCGCCTCGAGGAAGAAGGCCGTCAGCACCTCATAGGCAAGCAGCGGCCCCGCGATGTTGCCCACCGTCTCCATGAAGCCCGGCCAGTTGGTGCCGAACTGGAACGACATGGTGATGCCCGACACTACCCCGAGCGCGAAGCTGAGCGCGAACACCTTCACCCAGAAGCGATAGCCCGCCATCCACTTTTCGTCGCCCGTGCGCGCGAAGCTCAGCCGGAAGAAGAGCAGCACCCAGCCGAGGCCGATCGTGATCGTGGGAAAGAGGATGTGGAACGAGATGTTGGCGGCGAACTGGATGCGGCTCAGCATCAGCGTGTCGAGGGTTTCCATCACTGGCTCCTGCTATTTGCGCCGGACGAAGGCGGGAACGGCCGCGCCGGCCTTGTCGATCAGCCCCGCGATGCGCGAGCCGAAGGTCATGAGCTTGACCAGCCGTTCGGTCTCGAGCCGGGCCATGTCGTCGTAGAAATCGGTCATCATCTCGATCAGCTCGCGCAACTCGGCGATGCGCGCCTCGGCATAGTCGTCGCCCGCCGGCCCCTGAAGCTCGAGCTCGCGCAGCTTGGTCAGGGTGGGGTCGATCTCGCGCTTCTTGCGCTCCTCGACGAGGATGCGCACGATTTCCCACAGATCCTCGGGCGTGGTGAAATGGTCCTTGCGGCTGTCGGGCAGATGCCGCAGCCGCACGAGCCGCCAGCCCTGCAACTCGCGCAGGGCCATCGAGGTGTTCGACCGGCTGATCCCGAGCGCCTCGGTGATCTGGTCGGCATCCAGCGGCCGGGCCGAGATGAAGAGCAGCGCATAGATCTGCCCGACCGTGCGGTTGATGCCCCAGCGGCTGCCCATCTCGCCGAAGTGGAGGATGAACTCCTGATGGAGGGGGGAGAGTTTCACGAGGTGCTTCCCAGTCATTTCAGAAATTTCTGAAACCTTAGATGGGACAGGGCCAATCCCGGTCAAGCACCTGCGACAAGTTCGCATCCGTCCCCCCCGTTCCCCCCCCGATCATCCTGAGGTGAGGGGGATCACGGCGCGCGGGCGGCGGGCGTGCGATGGATCATCCGTCGTGGCGGGGGCGCAGCCGACCCGCCGGCCAGGCCCGATGCCGGGCCGCAGGCGATGGGGCGCGGATCCCGCCACGGCACCCCTTTCGCGCAGGATGAAAAGGTCAACGCCATGCTCCGCCCCCTCGCCATCGCAGCACTCATCACCACCGCCACCCACGCCGCCGCCGCCGGTAACGAGCGCGAGTTCGAGCGCGGCAAGGAGGAATACATGGCCGCCTGCGCCTCGTGCCATGGCGAGGCGGCGGACGGAAACGGCCCGATCGCCACGATGTTCAGCACGCGCGTTCCCGCGCTGACCGATCTTGCCGCGCGCAACGATGGCGTCTTTCCCTTTCTCGAGGTCATGCATGTGATCGACGGGCGGACGGCGGTGCGCGCGCATGGCAACCCGATGCCCATCTTCGGGCGGCGCTACACGACCGAGATCGGCGAGCACGCGGGCCTCTTCGGTGCCGAGATCCTCGTGCGCAGCCGCGTGCTCGAACTCGTCGCCTATCTCCAGAGCATCCAGCTCCCGGCGCCGGGCGGCAACTGACCCCGGCCGGCTGACCTCAGCCAACCGGGGCCGCATCGGTCGCGAACGGCCCCTTTTCGCCCTGGCGCACGCGAAAACGCAGGCGCGCGCCGGGGCGCAGGTCTTCCCAGCGCCCCGCGACCAGGCTGTCGCGCTGGACATAGACATCCTGGCCCGTATCGGCGCGCACCGTCCCCCAGCCTAGCCCGGCCTCGAGCTCGACCAGCGTGCCATGCGCGATCTCAGGGCCGAGGCGGATGTCCTGGGCGTGGCGCAGCCGGTCCGCGTGGGCGCGCAACTGCCGCTCGATCGCGCCGAAGGCCTCGTTGACGGCCAGCACCGCGTTGCGCGCCATGTCCGAGTGGCGCACGCTTGCCGTCGCATCGAGATCGGGCCCCGGAAGGTCGATGTGCAGATGCACCGTCATTTCGGCACCCGAGCGCGGATGCACGCTTTGAGGCGTCTCGAGCGTCGCGCGGACGCTCAGCAGATCGGGGTGGAGCCGCCCGAGCCGCTGGGCCCGCTCGGTGATGATCGAGACGAGGGCGGGCGAGGGCTCCATGTGGCGCCAGCTGATGCTGAGTGCGGGCGCGCCGTCGCGCGAGCGGATCTTGGACATCTCGGACCTCCGGGTGACTCGGTTGCGGGTCCATCATCGCCGCCGCGCCAGCCCTCGGCGTGACATCCGCATCCCCGGAGCGCCGATTGACGCCCGGCGCCGGCGCGCGCGGGTGGCGGGCGTCACCGCACCGCGCGGGCACTCGGGCCAGCATCCGTCAGCGCCAATCGCAACCGGAGGCAGACCCCATGAACTCATCCGCGCTCGCATCGATCGACCACGCGCCACAGGTCGCGGCGGAATGGATCAACGACCTTTCGGCCGCCCTCGGCTGGCCCGAGCGCGGCCGCGTGTGGCTGCTCCTGCGCGAGACGCTGCATGTGCTGCGCGACTTCCTCACGGTGGACGAGGCGGTGGACCTCGCGGCACAGCTGCCCGTCTTGCTGCGGGGGGTCTATTTCGAGGGGTGGGATCCTTCGGCCGCCCCGGCCAGGCCGCGCGGAAAGGAGGATTTCGTCGCCCGCGTCGCGGCACGCTTCACGCGCGAGCCGCTGGAGGACGCCGAGGGCGCGATCGCGGCGGTGTTCGACCTCTTGCGGCGGCGCCTCTCGGAGGGCGAGATCGAGCAGGTGGTCCACAGCCTGCGCAAGCCACTGCGCGAGCTCTGGCGTTAGCGGCCGGTGATGCCGCCCTCGGCCAGATGGCGTGCGAGCGCCGGCGCGAGGTCGGGTTCGGGCAGGTTGAGGAGGTTCACCGCCTCTTCGAGCACGACGGCCGCCCCGAGGCCCGCACCTGACCCCGCCCCGAGGCCCGCCCCTGACCCCGGCCCGATCGCCGCGCGCAGATGGCCGAGCATCTCGGGCGCGGCCAGGATCGCGAGTCGGCGCAGCGCGCCCTCGCGGTGCAGCGCCCCGAGCCGCGCCGCGATGGCCTCGGCAAAGGCGCGATCCGCCTCGCGCTCCGGGTCCGAGGCGTAGACCATCGCGGAGCGCTGTCCGTGGCTGCCCGACGAGAAGCTCCGGCCGGGGCGGTCGGCCATGATCTCGCGCAGCGGCAGGACGGGATGGGCAAGCCGCTCGTCGATCCCCTCGGCGCGGCCGTCGGGGCGCACATCGCCGAGGATGCGCGCGGCGCCTGCGTTCATCAGCACGACGAAGGTGCCGCTCGGCCCCTCGCCGGGCCAGCCCCCGGACGCCATCACGACACCCGATTGATGTGCGCGGCAGAAAAGAAATCGGCATCCGTCAGCCGCTCAAGGCTCAGTTCCGCGATCGGCTCGCCCGCGATCCGGTCGAGCGCGTCGTCGTCGAGGATCTCGATGCTGCGCGGGGCGGCAAGGCGCAGCACCTGCTGGTCGGCAAGCTGGCGAAAGGCGCGGCAGACGCTCTCGCGCGTGGTCCCGAGATAGAGTGCGATATCCTGCCGCGAGATCGGCAGCTTGAGCATCGCCGCGCCATTCGCGCCCCGCCGGTCGGTCGAGGACAGCATCCGCACATAGGTCGCGAGCCGTTCGAGAACCGTCTTGCGCTGCAGGTCGAGAAACCATGTCCGCGTGAGGTCGAGATCGCTCAGCGCCTTTTCGAAAAAGCGCTGCTGGATGTCGGGGTGCGCGGCGAGCAGCCGTTCGAACTCGGCCCGGTTGGCGCAGCGCAGGCGCGACAGGCGCGCGGCCTCGACCGTGAAACCCGAGGGCGTGAAGAGCCGCCCGAAGAAGCCGCCCGGATAGATGAAATTGACCGCCTTTTCCGTGCCGTCGGCAAAGGTCTTGACCGTCCGCAGCACGCCCGAGAGGACAAAGCCCACCATCTGGTCGTCGGCCTTCTCCGAGATCACGATCTGGTTGGGCGTCACGATCCGATCGACCGAGATCGCGCGCAGATCGCGCAGGAACGCCGTATCGGCGGACGGTGGATGAAGGCGGGCAGGGGAGGCAGCGCGGACGGCGGGGCGAAAGGTGCGGACGGGCGCGGCGGTTTGTGGCGTCGGGGTCATTTCTGGATCCTTGCTCTGGCAGCGATCCGCTTGGTGCGGGTCGGACAGAGGTTCCCTGCGCGGGCCGCAGGATGCCAGAATCGGAAAATACGCGCGCGCCTTTGCGGCACCTACGCAAGCGGCCGCCGGTCCTCCTCCTCGGTCTTGCGGTCGTTACCGTGACGGAAGTGCTGGAAAAGCCCCGGATCGGGCGGCGCTTCGGACTCGCCCGACGCAAGGACGCGGCGCACGAGGTCGGGCAGGCTGCGCGCCCCGAAGGCGCGCATGATCGCGGCGCGATGGCTTTCGACGGTGCGCTGGCTGATCCCGAGCCGGTGCGCGATGATCTTGCTCGGCTGGCCCTCGAGTACGGCCTCGAGCACGTCGCGCTGGCGCGGGGTCAGCGGCGGGTCGCTGGCGGGGTGGGGCGCGGGGTCCGGCGCGCCATCGCGGGTTGCGGGAATCACCAGCCGCTGCAGCCGCCGCGATTGTTCCAGTATTTCCCGCAACTCCGAAAGGATCATCGCCGCCGTCGCGGGTTTGTGGATGACGCCGAGCGCGCCCGCCTCGCGCAAGGATTGATGGGGCGCCGGATCGCCATGCGTCCCGAGCACGACGATCGGTGCGGGCGGGCCGACGCGGACGAGGTCGCGCAGCTGCGCCTCGACCCCCTCGCCGCCCGACCCGACATCGAGCAGAACGGCGCTGAGGCCGAGGGAATCGCCCGCGTGGACGAGGTCGCGCGCAGCCGCGAACACCCCGACCCGCGCCCCTTCGGCGCGCAGTTCTGCCGCCATCATGTCGCGCGTGGCCTGCCCGGCCGCGATCAGGCCGAGCACGGGCTGCCATCCGGCGCGCTGCTTCGGATCCCGCGCGCCCCCGGACGCCGCATAGCGCCGCGCGAGCGCTGCGCCGAGCGCGACGCCGAGCCCCCCTTGCGGTTCGGCATCGTCCGCGTAATCGGATCGGGGCAGCACGAGATGGGGCACGGGGCCGCCATCGGCGCGAGGCAGGAGCATCGCGGCGAAGGTCCCGAGCGCGCCCGTCCCGTCGGGATCCTCGCCCATCACCAGATCGACGCCCAGAGGCTCGGCCAGCAGCATCGCGCGGGCGGTCGCGATGTCGGGTGCGGCCAGCGCCGCGTGGCCCTCGGCGCGGATGAGCGCCAAGACCACCGCTCGTTCTTGACCGTCGCGCAGGACCACGAGGATGCGCGCGCCAAGCACACGCGGCGCCGCGCCCTGCGGCGTGGCGCACTGCGGGTCGGTGCACGCGCCCCCCATCGGCATAAGCGGCAGCCCGATGACGCAGCCGCCCGGCATGCGGCGAAGCCTGACGCCAAGCGATTCAGCGATCCATAGGGCGATGCTGCGGGTTGGCCCCGGCGTTGCTTCTTCGGCCGGGATGGCGGCATCGGGCGGGGCGTGGGCAATCACGATCCCGGCCGAATCGCCGGCCCGGCGGCACCCGATCACAACCCTGCCGCCATCGAGGCGCGAGAGGTGCTCGTCCAGCACGGCCTCGAGCAGCGCCACCAGCAGCGCGGGGTCGGTCTGGGCCCCGAGGCTTGCGGGCACCACCCTCAGCGTCACGCCCTGCCGCGCGGCCCGCGCCGCGACGCGCCCTGCAAGCGCGCCGAACACGCCGCCGAGGGCCACAAATCCCGTCCGGCGCCGATGGATGCCCAGCATGTCGCCGTGCATCCGCTCGATCGCCCCGAGCCGGCCCCGGGCAGCGGCGAGAACCTCGCTCGCCTCGTGCCCCAGCTCGGCCCGATCGTCGCTGCCACGCGCAATCAGCTCGATCAGGGTTTCGAGCGTCCGCAATCGCCGGCCGATCCCCTTTGCGAACGCGATCAGATCGAGCCGCAGCCCCCCCTCGACCTCGCGGGCCTTCATCTCGGCCCGGGCGAGGCTCTTCAACATCTGGCGATAGCTGCTGACATCGCGATAGACGATCGCAAAGCCAGTGTTGCGCCCGCCGCCGTCGCGCATGATCCTGACCTCGCGGTTCGTCCAGCGGTCGGGGCCAATCGGCAGGTCGCGGGAAATCGGCACGCCCGAGAGCCCGGCCTCATGGATGTCGGCGTGCAGGGTCGGATCCCAGACACGGGTCGCGAGATGGTACAGCGGTCGGCCGATGTCGCGCTCCAACAAATCGAAGTGGCGCGTCGCGCCAGCCGTGAAGTGGCGCACCCGCGCCTCGGGATCGAGCATGATGAGCGCGTCGGCGCTGCAATCGAGCAGCATGAGCAGCATCCGCGCGAAATCCTCCGCACCGCGCGCCGCCGCTGCTTGCGGGGCGCTGCCGGTGGCGGCATCCGCCTCGATCATCGCACCCCGCCCCTGATGCAACCCGTCGCGCAGCGCGGCGATGACGGGGCCCGCGCTGGGCGCGGCGCGGGGGACATGGACGATCGTGCCGCCCGCGGCGTCGATCGGTGCGTGCGCGGCCGGTTCGGGTCCGGGGCCCAGCACCAGGGCAACCGCGGACGCGCCCCGGCTTTCGGCGAGCGAGGCGAGCAGCGCCTCGGCGCGGCAGGCGGCATGGGCCGGATCGACCGGGCCGACACGCAGCATGTCGCCCTCGATCCGGGCCGCGCTTTTCGAGGGCACCACATGCACCGTGCGCGGGCGCAGCGAGACGTCCTCGGCCGCGCGCAGGACCTGAACGGGGCTCCGCCGCCAACCCAGCCCGGCGGCGATCAGCTCGGTCAGACCCGGCGTTTCGCTGATCAGCACGAACGCCGCATCGTCCTGCGCGGGCCATTGTTCGACGACGTTGAGAAAGGTTTCGATCGGGCCTGTCGGCTCTTCGGTTTCGGCGGTAATGAGGACGCACAACAGATCAACAGTCTGGTTCGCAGATGTTGACCGCAGGATTATCTCTGTCAAAACAGTCACCAGATCATAATTAATTATTGTCGATATATCAGGTTTATTAACCAGCGCAACTGCAAGCCTCGACGGCCGGATCGTCCCACGCGCCGGTCGCGGCCACGGTCAGCACAGCGCCCTCAGAACTTCGCGGAAATGGGTGATCGTGCGGTCGATCCCGTCGCCCAGCGGCACCCGCGGCCGCCAGCCGAGACGCTCGCGCGCGAGGCCGAGGTCAGGAACGCGATCGCGCAGGTTGACGTGATCGGTATATTCCACGTCACCGCTCGCCCCTGTCCGATCGATCACCAGCGCCGCGAGCTGCGAGATGCTGAGCACGCGCTCGCCGCCCAGATCGATCGGCCCCGGTGGCGCCTCGGGCGCCGCCATCAGCGCGAGCAGGCCCTCGATCGCGTCATCGACAAAACAGAAGGCGCGCCGCTGCTGGCCGTTGCCATGGATCGTCAGCGGCATGCCGAGCAACCCCTGCAGGATAAAGGTCGGGACAACCCGCCCGTCGCCCGTCGGCATCCTCGGCCCGTAGGGGTTGAAGACTCGCGCGATCCGGACATCGACATCGCTGCGCAGCGCCGCGCGCGCCACGAGCAGCTCCGCCGCGCGCCTGCCCTCGACCAGAAGGATGTCGGGGGCGGGCGCCGCGTGCTGCTCCACCCCGCCGCCGTCGGAAATCATCAACAGCCGCGCACCATCGCGCCGCGCGAGGTCAAGCAGGTTCGAGGTGCCGAGCAGCGCCACCGAGAAACTCTGCAAGGGATCGTTCGCGATCTGCGCGAGGGGGCCAAGGCCGACCGGCGCGAAGATCTCGTCGAGCCGCTCCTCGATCGGGGGCGCGAGGGCGATGTCATGCTGCACGAAACGAAAGCGCGGATCGGGCAGAAGGTCGGCCACCGCCGCGCGCGAACCCGTCAACAGATTGTCGAGGCAGATCACCCGCGCGCCCTGGCCGATCAGCCGCCGGCACAGATGCGCCCCTAGAAAACCCGCACCCCCGGCGACGAGGACCCTGCGCGACGGCATGCGGGGGGCGGCATGCGCATCCACATCCGCGAGCGCCAGGGGTGCGGGCGCGAGGGCCCCGGTGACGATCTGCCCTTGATGCGTCTCCGGCCCCTCGACCTGCGGCTCCGGGGCGGCATGCGCCGTCCCGGGCATCGGATCACGGCCCATCGGCCAACAGCCCGTCGCGCACGGTCGGCAGGATGAGGCCCGAACTCGGCGCAAGCGTCGCAAGATCGAAGGCCACCATGTTGTCGCCCGAACCGGCCAAGGGCGCCGGCGTGGCGCGCACCGGCCCCGCTTCGGGCGACGTCGCGGCATCGGGCGGGGCGCGCAGGCGGACCGGGGCGGGTGCGAGTTGCGCGACCCAAGGCCCGCCGGCGGCGCGCGCGATCTGCGGGGCATCGACCGCCCCGGCAATCGCCCCCGCCCCGATCAGGGGCAACAGCAGGGCCGACAGGGCGGCCGAGCCGAAGGCGTTGCGGGCGAATCTCTGGCTGGCTCTCCGGCTGGCTCTCTGGGGGGCTCTCTGGGCGGTTCTTTGGGCGGACATCGCGACCTCGGTTGAACAGAGGCCCCATCCATAGGGCGCATCGCACGCCGCGTCGGTTGCAGCCGTCACGCCCCGGCGCCGCTTGGCGCGGCCCCCCCAGGATTGACTAGCTTGACCGGCTGACCCGGCGGCCCGCGTTACACCAATCCGGCCAATATCGGGCCGCGTGCCCCGGTCGATAGGTTGAACGGGCCTCGATCAACGGGGTGGGCGCATCGCTGTGCGCCCCGTTCAGCACCAAGGAGAATCCAATGGTTCGACTTCTTTCCACCGCGAGCGCGCTCGCAGTCCTTGCCGCTTCGGCGGCCTTCGCCAACCCGACCGCCACCTCGGGTGTCGGTTCGAGCTCGCTTAACGGTCCGAACGAGGCCAGCACGGCCATCATCGGGGAATCGGCGCTGGCCGAGGTCACGAACGGGGCGCCTCCGGGCTTCTTCCGCCGCCTCGCGGTTGCCGAGGTGGGCAACGGTGTGGTCGCCTCGACCACGGGCGATGAGGTGACATTCGGCAACTTCGCCACCCAAACCGTCGCCATCAACACACCGGCCAATACCAACGCGCAGTTCCAGTATGGCATGAACAACAATGCCATCAACCTGCAGTCGGGTTCCTATCAGCAGTCGGCGACGCTGCAGATCGGCGATGACAACGCGGCCCTCATCAGCCAGACCTTCATCGGCAACGAAGGCGCGATCGCCCAGGTCGGCGACGACAACAACGGCGCCATCGTGCAGGACGGCGAGGACCACGGCGCCGCAATCGCGATGCTCGGGGATGACAACACCTCGTTCGGCCTGCAGGCCGGCGGCGATTCCGACACCTATCCGGGCGGCAACTTCCTCGCCCACGGGCAGTTCGGCGACAACAACAGTTCCGTCACCTTCCAGGACGGTCAGGCCAACACCGCAGCCTCGCTCCAGCTCGGCAATGGGAACGAGTCGTTCATCTCGCAGGGCGGGGGTCTGGCCGTTTCGCTCGGTGCGCTGAACGGGTCGATCTTCGGCGGCGCGGTTCCGGCCGGCATCATCGTCACCGGATCTGCGATCGGCGGGCTCGGTGCGACGGCGAACGCGGCGGCGAGCCTTCAGATGGGCAATGGCCACAAGAGCGCCATTCTCCAGACCGGCACGGGCAACCAGGCCGTCAACTACCAGACGCCCTGACGGGCGCAGGAGGGGGCGGCGCAAGGTCGCCCCCGACCCTGCCCGTCGGCCGCAGTCCTCCGGGCGGTGACCGGAGTCACGGCGGCACCAGCGGCCGATGCCTATGGATGGCGACACCGGATCGAGGTGGCCCATGCCGAGCAGTCTCAACATCATCGCGACGACCGTCGCACTCGGGGGTGGCGTGGCCGAGCCCGGGATCGAGCGGTGCGGCTTCGAGCGGATCGCGCGCGACCACGGCAGCGAGGTGCGCGCCTTCGTTTTCGGCACACCCGATACGCTCGGTGTCTATCGCCTCGCGATCGAGGTCGTCTCGAAGGATGGGCGCTCGAGCGTCGAGCAGGGCGGGATGTTCCGGATCCCCGACGGCGCGGATCGCGCGATGGTCGGGATGCTCGGCACGCGCGCATCGTCCGAAACGCAGCTTCACATCAGTCTCAGCGCCAGCGCCGGCGGCCGCGATGTCGCCTGCACGGTCCTGATCAGCGAGGACGGAGCGATCGCACCATGAACCGAGATTTCCCCCGACCGCGTGCGCCCGCCACCGGCACGCGCGCCTTTGGCCGCGGTCTGGCACTCGCCCTTGCCCTGGCGGCGGGAACCGCGGTCGGGCCGCTTCGCGCCGATCCGCCCAGCCCGCCCGTCGATGCCGTCAACATCTACCAGATCGCAGCGCAGCGGCGCATCGCCGAGGTGACGCCGGGGCAAGGTCTCGGGCAAGGTCTCGGGCAAGGTCT
>CAYYJB010000046.1:0-8310 GCA_964472135.1 uncultured Gemmobacter sp. | reverse complement strand
GCATCGCCGAGGTGACGCCGGGGCAAGGTCTCGGGCAAGGTCTCGGGCAAGGTCTGGCCTTCCCGCCGGGCCGCTTCGATACCGGCCCGCAGGGGTCGGTCAGCGGGATATTCCAGTATGGCTCCGGCAATGTCGCGCATTCCTCCGCTGCGATGAGCCCGGGCGCCCAGATCGGCGCCGCGCAGGCGGGCGATGGCAATCAGGCGCAGGCCGCGATCCTGGCCTCGCCGGGCAGCGCGATCGCGCAGACCCAGGTCGGCAACGCCAACGGCGTCCTCGTCGGCATCATCGGCGGCCGCGACAATCTGGTGGCGACGGCGCAGGTGGGCAACGGCCTCGGGATGGCGGTGGGCCTCGTCAACTCGATCGAGGCCACGCTGACCTATGGCCAGGCGGGTGAGGGCTATTCGGGCGGGATCGTGATCCTGAACGCCCGGCCCGGCACCTCGATCACCATAAACTGATCCGCGAACAGGAGAACGCGCCATGCACGCCAGAACCGTCTGCCGTACCGCACTTGCCCTCTGCGCCTGCACCATCGCGGGGGCGGCACTGTCGGGTGAGCTGATCTATCGCCCGCTGATCCCGAGCTTTGGCGGCAACCCCAACCTGTCGGGCCATTTCATCAGCCTCGCACAGATCCAGAACCAGCACACCCCCTCGAACGGTGGCGGCGGGTCCGCGGGCATACCGCAGATCACCTTTCCGCCGATCATGATCGATCTCGGCGGCACCCTCCCGGTCGTGCCGGAGCCGCCCGCCGAGGCCGCCCCCGTCATGTCGGTCGAGAACTGATCCCGTTTTCCGGAGGCCAAGATGAATATTTCTTTTGCCGGACGCCCGGCCATCGCCCTGTGCCTTGCGGCCGCGCTATCGGGTTGCTCGACCCCGTCCGCCATCTTCAGCGCGGGCGTGCAGACCCCGGCAGCGGAGCCGCTGACCGATGCGGGCGGGGTCTTGCGCGATCTGCCACCCCCGCGGCGCAGGGTCGATGTCGCGGTCTATGCCTTTCCCGACCTGACCGGCCAGCAAAAGCCCAACGACTTCGTGGCCGAGTTCTCGAAGGCCGTGACGCAGGGGGCGGATGCAATCCTGATCGACGTGCTCAAATCCGCCTCGGGCAAGCGGTGGTTCACCGTGCTCGAGCGCGGCAACCTCAGCAATCTCGTGACCGAGCGCAACCTGATCGAGACGATGCACCGCACCTATACCGGCGAGACGGCCTCGCCCCTGCCGCCCCTGCGTTTCGCGGGGGTGCTGCTCGAGGGCGGGATCGTCAACTATGACAGCAACATCGAGACCGGCGGCGCCGGCGCCGCGCTGCTCGGCATCGGCGGATCGACCCAGCACCGCCGCGACAAGGTGACGGTCTTTCTTCGCGCGGTCAGTGTCAATTCGGGCGAGGTTCTCCAGTCCGTGACGGCGACGAAGACGATCTATTCCGTCCTCGGGCAGGGGACGGTGTTTCGCTATGTCGCCGCCGACGAGATCCTCGAGGCCGAGGCCGGCGTCTCGCGCAACGAACCGATCGGGCTTGCCGTCAGGCAGGCGATCGAACTCGCGGTCTATCGCCTGATCGTCGAAGGGGCCGATGACGGGCTCTGGGCCTTCGCGGACGCGGCGCGCCAGCGCGAGATCATCGCGCGCTATCGCGATGCGGGTCGCGGCCTGCCCGCCGCGACGCCCGAGCCAAAGCCGGTCGCAGCCCCTCCCGCAGCCCCTCCCGCAGCCGCGCCGAACGCGCTGCCCTCGCCCGCCCCGCCGGTTGCCCCCGTAGCCCGGGCTGCACCGCCCGATGCCCCGAGCATCGAACTGGCCGAGGTGCGACATGGCGGCTGAACGGCTTGTGCGCGCGCTGCGGGCGGTGCTGGTGGCCGGTCTCCTCGGCCCTTCGGCGCCAGCCGCCGAGGCCCAGACTGCGGCAGGGCCCGACATCCCGCAAGAGCGCAAGCGCGTCGGCGACTGGATGGTGGAGTGCTTCGCCGCGGCCGACCTCGTCTCGCCCTGCCAGATCTATCAGCGCGTGGTCTACCGGGCGTCCGACGGAACGGTCGGGCCGGTGGCCGTGCTCGT
Source organism: uncultured Gemmobacter sp. (assembly GCA_964472135.1). Lineage (GTDB taxonomy): Bacteria > Pseudomonadota > Alphaproteobacteria > Rhodobacterales > Rhodobacteraceae > JAUREX01. The sequence continues at coordinate 6,237 of CAYYJB010000046.1, read as the reverse complement.
GGTCGCCTTCGCCTATCGCGAGGGCAAGCTGCACATCGCGCTGGCGTTGCCGCTCGGCTTCGACCTCGCGCAGGGTGCCGTGCTCGGGATCGACGGCGATTCCTTTGCGCTGCCAGTCTCGCGATGCGTCCCGCGGGGCTGCATCGTCGAGGGGCAGATCGGCACCGCCCTGTCGGCGCGGCTGGGCGGCGCGCAGCGCGTCGGCGTGACCGTGAGCGTCCCGGGGCTGGGGCCGTTCCTGATGCCGCTGTCGATGACAGGTTTCGCGGGCGCGCTGGATGCGGTCGCGCCGCCCCCGGCGGCCGACGGCTGACCGCGGCAACGACTTCGGGCCGACCGGGAAACCAGATCGTCGCGCAGCGCGCGCGGCAGGGGATGCGCAGACATGTCACCAACCGCCCCGACCGAACGGCGCTGGTTCGTCTTCACCTCGAACAAGCTCGAGCAGACGACCCTCGTGCGACTTCTCGCGGGGATCGGCCTCGAGGTGGCCTCGTCGGGTGGGCTCGATCAGCGCGCGCTCGGGCTGGCGCGCCGACAGGCGGGGGCGGTCGCGATCGTGGCGGGGCTCGGGCTGCGCGATCTTGCCGACGGGCGCGCGCGGCGGCTCTTCGAGACCTTTCCGAGCGAACCAATGATCCTGTTCTTTCGCGACCATGCGACGGTGCCCGAGGATCTGGAGCTGCCGCCCAACGTGATCGGCGCGCTCGGCTCGGATGCGTCGGAGGATATCGCGGCGCGCGCGCTGTCCTTGATCCGGATGGGCTACGGCGTCCTGGCCCAGGGCAGGATGCGCCCGCATCTGCGCCTCGAGGCGCTCGATACCCCCGCCGCCGGCGCGTCGGATCTGACGCGGCGCGAGCGCGAGGTGGCCTTTTGGGTCATCCGGGGCGAATCGAACAAGGGGGTGGCGCGGCGGCTGGGTGTTTCGGCCAATACCGTCAACGCCCATGTCGGCGCCCTGCTGCGCAAGCTTGGCGCCCGCAACCGAACGGAACTGGCCGTCAGGCTGGCAGAGGTCGGGGGTGGCGCACCGCGCCCGCCCCCCGCCCCGTCCCCCGCCCCGTCCCCTGCCTCGTCCCCCGCCCCGCCCCAGCCCCCAGCGCCCCCGGCACACTGAACCGCGTATCAGGGGTTGGCGTGGACCTGACCCCGTGCAAGCCTGCGCGGCACGGTGCCGTCGGACTTCGATCTCGGGCCCGGCCCGACGAAATAGCGGTTCCGGCGGCTGCCCGGCGCAAATCGGATGAACCCCCGCCGCCGCAGCGAGCCGAGCGCGCGATAGAAGGTCGCGGGCGCCATGCCGCTGATCAGCGCGCTCTGGCGCAGATCGGTCGAGAGGAAGGCGCGCGTGCCGTCCTCGGAAGGGGGGCAGATCCGCCAGATCGCATAGAGAACGTCGCGCTCGTGTTCGCCGAGGGCGGCAAGCCCGATCTCGGACTCCATCTCCCAGACGATCATGCGCAATTTGGCGATCGACTCGAGCGTCGGGCGCTGCCCCTCGGCGGCGGTTCCTGCGGGCTCCTTGCCGGCTGGCATCTTGGCGGGCTTTTCGGTCGTATCGGGGCGCATGGCTGTCCTCGCTTGTCGCTGCACTCTCGCTTTGACCGCTGAGGCCGGCGCCTGCGGTGACATTCGGCACAGGGGGTCGCGGATCGCCCGACCACGGCCCCCGGCAGGGTGATACCCGTCACGCCCGGCACCGGTGCGCGCGCGCTATGGCAGCCCCACCGCAACAGGACGGAGTGGAAGATGCCCGATTCAATCCCTGAAACCGCCCGCGACGGCACCCGTGCCCCTCTCGCGCAAGACCGCGACGACTGGCAGGCGCCATTCGCGACCCTGCGAGACGACATCGACCGGATGTTCGCGGCCTTCGATCCCTTCACGATGCCCGCGCCCTGGGGCCGCAACGCGGCGCTGCGCGCGATGGCGGGGTGGCGCACTCTCGGCATGCCGGCGTGCGAGCTGCTCGAGACCGATGCGGGCTTCGAGCTGCGCGCCGAGGTGCCGGGCTATCGGCCCGAGGATCTCGATCTGCGATTGAGCGATGGCATGCTCGTGCTGAAGGGCAGCCGCGCGGCGCAGACCGAGAGCGAGGACGAGGGCATGCACTGGAGCGAACGCAGCCAGGGCAGCTTTCGCCGCGCCTTTCGCCTGCCGGCCGGGGCCGATCCCGGGCGCGCGACGGCCGAGATCCGTGCCGGTGTCCTGCACGTCTCGATGCCTCGCCGTGCCGGTGCCGAGCCCGACGAAGGCGCAATCAGGATCAACGCGGCCTGAACCGCCGCCCCGACGCAGGAGAAGAAGATGACGGATTTCAACCTCAAGGAAATGATCGTGGACGCGCTCGACTTCGAGCCGAGCGTGAATGCCGCCCATATCGGCGTGACCGTGAAGGACGGCATCGTGACCCTGACGGGCCATGTCCCGACCTTCGCCGAAAAAACGACCGCCGAGCAGGTCGTGGCGCGCGTCAAGGGTGTGCGCGGCATCGCGCAGGAAATCACGGTGCGCCCGGCGGGCACCGCGCTCACGGCCGACGACGAGATCGCGCGGCGCAGCATCGAGGTGCTGCGCTGGAACACCTCGGTCCCGCACGAGCAGGTGCAGGTGAAGGTCGCGCAAGGGTGGCTCACGCTGTCGGGGCAGGTGCCGTGGCATTTCCACCGCGAGGCCGCCGAGCGCGCGCTGCGCGGCCTTGCCGGCGTCGTCGGCATCACCAACGCCCTGACGGTCGTGCCGAGCGTCAGCCAGCATGACGTCCGCACCCGGATCGAAGAGGCGCTGAAGCGGGATGCCGAGTTGCAGGCGAACGCGATCCGCGTCTCGGTCGTGGATGGGACGGTTACGCTCGAGGGGAAGGTAAACAGCATGACCGAGCGGCGCATCGCCGAACGCGCCGCCTGGGCTGGGGCGGGTGTGCGCCGTGTCGACGACCGCCTCTCGATCGCCTAGCGCCATGATCCGCCCCGTCAGACCCACCGCAAGGCCCGGCGACGGGGCGGATCCCGACCCCCCCGCCATGCCCGCCCCGCTCCTGCTGCCGCTGCGGGTGCAGGCGCGGATCCTCGGCCGACTGGTCGGGCCGACGCGCGAGGGGGCCGATTTCATGCAGATGCGCCTGCGAAAGGATTGCGACACGCTCGCGGCGATGGCGCACGCGCGCGACCCGGCCGAGGCGATCCGCCTGTGGTCGGCGGCCGCCGCCGATGCCGCCGCCGACTGGTCGGAGGCGTTGGGCCGCATCACCTTGCGCACGCTCATGCCGCCACCCGAGGGCGACGCGGGCAGGCAGCTCGACTGACGCCTCCCCGCCCCTTACGGCACCACAGGCCACCGCAAGCCACCACGCGGGGCGCATCGTCAGTCCACCGCGATCAGCCGCGCCCCGTCAACGAGCGTGTCGGGCGGATGAACGACAACACTCGCGCCGGCCTCCAGCCCATCGAGCACCTCTGCGTGGCTGCGATCGCGCCGGCCGATGGCAACAGGCTGAAGCCGGGCGCGGCCATCCGCGACACGGAACACCACCCATTCCTCGCCCTGGCGAAAGAGCGCAGAGAGCGGCACGGCCACTCGATCCGCCCCCTGCCAGAGGGTGATCCGCACGACGACGCGGAACCCGTCGCCGAGGATCGCCCCTGCGGGGCGGTCGATCAGGTCGATTACGACCGAAACGCGCTGCTCGGCGATCCCGAGGGCCGAGACGCGCGTCTCGGCCGACGGATCGACGCGCCGCACCACCCCGCGCAGCGCCACCCCGCCCCAGTTGTCGACGACGACCTCCGCGCCGGGGGCGATCTGGCTGGCATCGCGCGAAAGCAGTTCGGCGACGATCTCGATGTCGGCGGGGTCGCCGATCTCGATCAGCGGCGTGCCGGCGGCGACGGGCTGCGCGCTTTCGGTCAGGACGCGCAGGATGCGGCCGGTGACGGGTGCGCGGATATCGACACAGCAGAGCGGGCCTTCGGCGGCATCCTCGATCAGCGCGGCCTCGGCGCGTTCGACTTCGCGGGCCCGCATCTCGCGCATCGCGACCGCGCTTGCGTAGGACGCGCTCGCGGTCTCGGCCGCGATCCGTGCGCGCTCAAGCTCGCGCAGCGGCAGGGCACCGCGCGCGGCCAGGTCCTCGGCGCGATCGCGCTCGCTCTGGGCGAGCTGGAGCTGCACCTCGGCCTGGCGCACCTCGCTCTGGCCAAGCGCGAGCGCCGCGCGCGCGGCTTCGGCGGTCGCCTCGGCGATGGCGCGCAGCCGGGCATCGAGCAGCCCCGGCGCCGCCGGGCGTATCGACAGCAGCACCGTTTCGTCGGCTACCACCGCGTCGCCCGGATGCAGCGCGACGCGCCCCATCTGCCCCCCGATCGGCGCCGAGACGGTATAGACCTCGCGGATCCTGCTGATCCCGTCCTCCTCGACGCGCACGACGATGTCGCGCCGCTCAACCGTGGCGGTCTCAACCGGGACGGGGCTCGGCCAGAATGCCCAGACGATCGCGAGGGCGAGGGCCGCGGCGAGCAGGAATTGGGCAAGTCTCTTCATCATCTCAGTCCGCCGTCTTGAGAACCGCAATCATGTCGAGCCGGTCGATCCGCCGGCGCACCACCAGCGCGGAAATCGTCGCGGCGAGAAGGATCACGAGGCTCGAGGCCGCATAGACCTCGCGCCCGACCACGAGGGGGACGCGGTAGAGATCGGTGCGGAACCCCTCGGCCATCGCGAAGGCAAAGCCGTAGCCGAGCGCCCAGCCGATCGGCTGGGCGAGCAGCACGACCGTCGCCAGCTCGCCCAGCAGGAGCGCCGATACCTCGCGCCGGGTAAAGCCCAGCACGCGCAGGCTGGCCATCTCGCGCGCCTGTTCCGAGAGCGAGACGCGCGCGAAATTGTAGACGACGCCGAAGGCGATGATCCCCGCGAGCGTGACATAGACCGAGATCATCATGGTGACGTTGCGCGCAAGCGTTTCGCGAAACATCGCAAGCGCCGCATACTGGAGCGCGACAAACCCCGCGCCGGGTGTCTGCTTGAGGCGCGCAAAGAGCGCCTCGCGCGCCGCCGGGTCGAGCGCGAGATGCGCCCCCGAGATCACGCCCGGCTCGCGCAGCAGCGCGCCGAGGGCGTCGATGTCCATGTAGGCCCCAAGGCCGATGTAGCCGGTGACGACGGCCGCGACCGGCTGCAGGAGCGTCTCGCGCCTGACCTCGAGCAGCACGATCTCGACCGTGTCGCCGCGGCCCACCCCGAGGACGCGCGCGAGCGCCGCCGAGAGCACGACGCCCCCCTCGGGCGGCAGCGCGACGGGCGCAAGACGCGCGTCGAGAACGCGCGAGAGGGTCGCGCCCGCGGGCAGGCCCATCAGCGCGACGCGCCGCTTGGCCGGGCCGCTGCGCAGGATCGCGGCGACCGCCCTGAAGGGTTCGGCCTCGATCACCCCCGGCAGGCGCGCGATGTCGCCCAGAACGGCCCCCGCGCGCGGCCCCGCGAGGGTCAGCGTCGCGTCCTGCCGGTCGCTGCGGTGAAAGGTGACATCGACGAGATGGTCGATCGAGCCGAAGGACCACAGCGACCCGACAAGGATCCCGACCGCAAGGGCGATGCCGACGACGCCGTTGAGGGTGCGCAGCGGCGCATGGGTGAGGTGGCGCGCCACCACGCGCACCGATTGGCGGGCACCGCGCAGAAGGCGCTCGGCCGCGCCGGCCAGCGGGCGATAGCGCGGCGGCGCGGGCGGCTGCATCGCGACGGCGGGCGCGAGGCGCGCGCCCTCGCGCACCGCGCGCGCCGCCCCCAACAGGGCCGCCGCAAGGGTCGTGCCGGCGCCGATGGCATAGATCGCGGGATCGCGGCTGAAGATCAGGACCGGAAAGCTGAAGAACTCGGCATAGACAAGCGCGAGCCGCGCCCCGAGCCACCCGCCCGCGACCGAGCCGATCGCGATGCCGCCAAGGGCGATCACGCCGGCAAAGCCCGCGTAATGCGCCATGACGGCGCCGCTGCCATAGCCCATCGCCTTGAGCAGCCCGATCTGCCGCCGCTCGAGCGCGATCAGCCGCGAGAGCGTCATGTTGACGAGGAACGCCGAGACGATGAGGAAGATCGGCGGCAGCACGCGGCTCATGGCGCGCAGCTGCTGGAGTTCGGCATCGAGGAAGGCGTGCGAGACCTGATCGGCGCGCCCATGTGCGCCCCGCCCGCCGTGCCGGTCGAGGACACGGTCGAGTGTGTCGATCACGGCCC
>CAYYJB010000045.1:16248-19936 GCA_964472135.1 uncultured Gemmobacter sp. | reverse complement strand
TTTGCGCGCAGTAATCCCGGCACGGTGCTGGAACTGCACGAGGGCCCGCATTACGATCTGACGTCGCGGCTGCGCAGCGGGAAGCTCGATCTGGTCGTCGGGCGACTCGGGGCGCCGGAATCGATGCAGGGGCTGGTCTTTCGCCAGCTCTACACCGAGGAGGTCGTCATCGTGGCCGCCCCCGACAGCCCGGCGGCAACCATTCGGCAGCTGGAGGATCTGGCCCCCCTTCGGGTGCTGTATCCGCCGCCCGATTCCGCCATCCGCCCGCTGGTGGCGCGCATGCTGATTGCCCGCGGCGTCCCGTTGTTCGCGAACCGGATCGAAACGGCCTCGGCTGCGCTCGGGCGGGCGCTGACGCTCGCGGATCCCGGAACGGTCTGGGTCATCAGCCGCGGCGTCGTTCTGAACGACATCGAGGAAGGCCGGTTGATCCGTCTGGACATCGATACGACGCCCACGACGGGGGCCATCGGCGTGATGAGCATCGCCGACGAGGTGCCGACACCGGCCTTCCGGGCATTTTCCACCGCGCTCCAGCACGCTGCGCGGCACGCATCGTCATGACTGGTTCAGGGAAACCAGAAGGAGGGATAGGGTCGACCTCGTCTTGCCGGGCTGCAACACGGCACTTGAAAATGCAGCGTTTCCAACGTGATGGGCCCCGCTGACATTCTGGCGCCCCTCTCGGTGAAGGTCAGAACCGCCGAAACCGGCAGATGGCCGTCGTCGAGCCCGGATTGGGGGGCGCGCCAAGGCCTGTGTCTCCTCGCTGCGTTCACTCGCAACGCTGCGAGCAAATTTCGCTGCCAGTCGCGAATGAACCGAATGACGACCAAAACCATCTACGCTTCAATTAAACCAATGGCTTAGAAGGCAGAGAGGGTTGGGCGCCAGACCCATCCCCTCCGGCACTTGTGGAAGTCACGCCGAGGAGTAATCTCAGGATATAATACGAAATATTAAAGATTTCAGCATATTTATACCCAAATCATGTCTTTTTCGGTAATTTCTTTCAGTCGAAGGGTGTCTTCGTTCCATGGACCATGCACTCCCGCCGCTAGAGGTCTTCACGCGGGTTAATTCTGAGTGCTGTGCCATAGCTGTCCTTGTCAGACAGGTCGGACTTGAAACCTATCCGCAGGACGAAAGTGATGTTAGCTGTTGCGACCGGGATAAGAGTTGGAAGCGTCTGGCAGAAGTTCTGCAGCCGCTGCTGCGTAGATCTGTATGCAATCGAGGAAATCGGCGCGCGCCACATGGTCGTCGACGCCCGAGGCGAGCCCCGCCTGCGGGCCGAAGCACACGGCCGGCACGCCGCGGGCGCGCCAGCGCGCGGCATCCGAGGCCGGCAGCCGCGTGACCGGATGGGGCGGCCTGCCGCGCACCCGCCCGGCGGCGGCGGCGACGGCGGCGACGGGGGCGCTGGCCAGATCCGACCAGTTCGCCTCCCACCCCTTGATCTCCTCCCAGCCGAGCCCGCGGCCTGCGCAGAGCGCATCGAGCCAGCCGCCCACCTCGGCGCGCGCAAGCCCCGGCGGCAGGCGCAGGTCGATGTCGGCCTCGGCCACCGAGACGGCCGGGCTGAACCCCGCCCCGCCCGAGATGCGGCCGATATTGGCGCTGACGCGCTGCCCCTCGGCGTTCTGCGCATGGGCAAGCTCGGCCAGCGGCGGCACGATCCTGCGGTCGTTCCAGGCGTCGATTTCGACGAGCGCCGCGGCGAGGCGGGCGGGGGCGGAACCGCCGCGTGTAGTCAGCATCCCTTGACCGACCCGGCCCGTCGCGCGCAGCCGCACCCACATGAGGCCCTTTTCCGCAAGCGCGAGGCCCATGCCCCCCGGCCCCTCGCCGCAGATGAGCCAGTCGCCCAGAACCTCGGCCTCATGCGCCTGAAGCAGGAAGGCCGCGCCGTCGGGGCCGAACACGCATTCGTCCGCGACGAGGCTGAGCGTGACCGTGCCCGACCAGGCGGCGCGCGCAGTGTGCAGCCGGCGCAGCGCGAACAGCATCGCCACCGCCGCCGCCTTCATGTTGCCGGTTCCGAGGCCATGAAGCCGCCCGTCCACCTCGGTCAGGGCAAGGGGGGGATATTGCCACGCGGCCAGATCGCCGGGCGGCACCGTGTCGAGATGGGCGTTGAGCACGAGATGCCCGCCCGGGCCGTTGTCGATCCGGGCAAGGATGTTGGGCTTTTGCGCGTCGCGGGCGAGGATCTCGTGCGCGATCCCGGCCCGGTCGAGGAAGGCCGCGCATTCCGCCGCCACGGCCGCCGTCGGGCCGGGGGGGTTGATGCTGTCGCAGGCCACGAGCCGCCCCAGCAGGTCGACCGCCTCGGCCGCCTCGTCCGCCGCGACCCGTTCCCCGAGTACACCCGCCATCCCCGCCCCCTGCGCCTGCCGCCCGCCTCCGGGCCGGGCAGGACCATGCGCGCGCTTTTCCCGATCCGCAACTCATCGAAGGATACCACCCCATGACCAGCACAGGACTGCTCGACGGCCGGACGGCCCTCATCACCGGGGGGGCGCGCGGCATCGGCTTTGCCGTCGCCACCGCCTATGCCGCGCAGGGCGCGCGCGTCGTCCTCGTCGATCTCGACGCGAAGGCCACCGCCGATGCGGCGGCGCGCATCCCGGGCGCCGAGCCGCTCGTGCTCGATGTCACCGACGAGGCCGCGACCGAGGCGGCGTTCGAGGCCCTCGCGGCGCGGGGGCGCGCGCCCGATGTCGTGGTGGCGAACGCCGGCATCCTGCACCTCGCGCTCGCGACGGAAACCCCGCTCGAGCGCTTCGAGGCCGTGAACGCCGTCAACCTCACGGGGGCCTTCCTGACCGCGCGGGCCGGGGCGCGCCGGATGGGAGCAGGGGGGCGGATCATCTTCACCTCCTCGCTCTTCGGGATCCGGGGCGGGGCGCAGAACGTCGCCTATTCGGCATCGAAATTCGCCGTCGTCGGGATGATGCAATGCATGGCGGCCGAGCTTGCGCCCAAGGGGATCGGCGTCAACGCCGTCGCGCCCGGTCAGATCCAGACCGAGATGATCGAGAAACTCGTGGCCGACCGCCTCGCCATGGGCCTGCCCGACCCGCGCGAGCGGCTCATCGCGCGCATCCCGTGGGGCCGGATGGGCGCGCCCGAAGAGCTGGCGGGCACCTATGTCTTTCTCGCCTCGCGGCTCTCGGACTATCTCACTGGGCAGACGATCGTGGTCGACGGCGGCTGGCAGGTTGGCTGAGAGCCCGCCGTGCAGGGGTGACAGCGGCGGGGCGGTTCAATCCGCCTCGTCGATCGGCACGTCATAGCCCACCTTGACGCGGTCCATCACCACCATCGTCTCGAAGCGCCGGACGTTGCGGTTGGCAAACAGGAAATCCTCCACGAAGGCGTCGTAGGCCTCCATCGAGCGGGCCGAGAGGATCAGCACGAAGTCGCTCTGGCCGGTGACGTAATAGCACTGCATGATCTCGACATTCTCGCGGCAGGCCCGCTTGAATGACGAGATCACGTCGGAATGCTCGCGCTCGAGCGTGATCGTCACGACCATGGTGATGCGCCGCCCCGCCGCGCGCGGGTTGACGATCGCGACCTCGGCCTCGATCACGCCGCTTTCGCGCAGCGCGGCCAGCCGGCGGTGGCAGGCCGAGGGCGAAAGCCCGATCCGCTTGGCGAGCTCGGCGCTCGTGATGCG
>CAYYJB010000045.1:0-16148 GCA_964472135.1 uncultured Gemmobacter sp. | reverse complement strand
AAGCCCGATCCGCTTGGCGAGCTCGGCGCTCGTGATGCGGGTGTTCTGCTGGAAGTGTCTGAGGATCTTGCGGTCGAAGGCGTCGAGTTCCATGCGTTCACGCCCTCTCGCGGCTCGCTGACGATTCGTGGAAGATAATAGGGATAATTTCGTGAAATGTTCAGTCAGTATGCAAAAATATATCGACCATATTGCGGATTCGCATGATCTCGGCGCAACTGGGGGAATAGCGTCGGAGTCCCGGGCGGGTCTCTCCCGCCACCTCCCGGACCGATGCTGCGGTGGATGATGACGGTTGCGACGCTGCCCTATGCGCTCTTCGATGATCCGGCCGTGATGGCGGCCGAGGAATCGCGCATCTTCGGCCGCTCGTGGTCGGCGGTGGCCTTTGCCGCCGATCTGGCCCAACCGGGGCAGACCCTGACCGCGCGGCTCGGCCGGGTGCCCGTCGTGCTCGCGCGCGGGGCGGACGGGGTGCTTCGGGGCTTTGTCAATGTCTGCCGCCACCGTGGCCACCCCATGGCCGAGGGTGACGGGGCGCGGCGGCTCTTTCTCTGCCGCTATCATGGCTGGAGCTACGGGCTCGACGGATGCCTCTTGCGTGCGCCCGAGGCCGAGCATGCCAAGGGGTTCGACCGCGGCGCGCTCGGGCTGGCGCCGGTGTCGGTGGCCGAGTGGCGCGGCGTCGTATTCGCCCACCCGGACCCGCAGGCCGCGCCGCTCGTTGTCGCCAACCCCGCGCTCGAGGCCTTCGGTGCCGATGCGGACTTCGATCTCGGCGCGCACAAGCCCTTCCGCAGCGCGAGTTTCGACATCCCGGCGAACTGGAAGCTCGTGCTCGACAACATGGTCGAATGCTATCACTGCCCCTCGATCCACCCCGCCACGTTGAACCGGCTTTACGAGACGGGCGGCTTCGGCGGTGCGGTCTGGTCGGGCGCGGTGCGCCATTCCCGCGCCGAGATGGCGGGCGGCAGGGGCCGGCACGACTGCATCGTCCTCTTTCCCGGCAGCTACCTTGCGGCCGACAGCGTGCTGGGCATTCTCGGGCGGATCGAGCCCGAGGGCGCGGGGCGCACCCGGCTCAGCTTCCGCTTCGCCGCCACCCCCGGGGCCGATCCCGCGCTTGCGGCCGAATTCGCCGCGATCTGGTGCGAGACGCTCACCGAGGACGTCGCGATCCTGACCGAGCAGGCGCGCGGCATCGCCTCGGGCGCGGTCGCGGCCGGCGTGCTCGTGCCAGGTCCCGAGAACTGCCTGATCCACCTGCGCGACCTCGTGCAGCACATGCTGGCCGACGGCGCGTCCCCCCTTGCTGCCCATTCCCCGGAGCCCCCATGCAACTGACCCGCGATGACCTTCTGCGCGCCTACCGCACGATGCGGACGATCCGCGTCTTCGAGGAGCGCGTCCACGCCGAATCGCAGGCCGGCCGGGTGCCCGGCTCGACCCATCTCTATGCCGGGCAGGAGGCGGTCGCGGTCGGGGTGTGCATGGCGCTCGACGGGCGCGACCACATCGTCTCGACCCATCGCGGGCACGGCCATTCCATCGCCAAGGGCTGCGAGGTCGGCCCGATGATGGCCGAGATCCTCGGCAAGGCGACCGGCACCTGCAAGGGCAAGGGCGGCTCGATGCACATCGCCGACCTGACGAAGGGGATGCTCGGGGCGAACGGGATCGTGGGTGGCGGCCCGCCGCTGGCCTGCGGCGCCGCGCTTTCGGCCAAGACGCTCGGCACCGGGGGGGTGGCGGTGACCTTCTCGGGCGACGGGGCCTTCAACCAGGGCACGACGGCCGAATCGATGAACCTCGCGATGGTTTTCCGCCTGCCGGTGATCTTCGTGATCGAGGACAACGGCTGGGGCGAGGCGACAAGCTCCGACTTCGCCGTGGCGGGCGACATCGTGGCGCGCGCCCGCGGCTACGGGATGGCCGCCGAGAGCGTCGACGGCCTGTCGCTGTCGGATGTCCACGAGGCGACGCGCACGGCCGTCGCGCGCGGCCGCGAAGGCGGGGGGCCGACGCTTCTGCACATCCGCACCGAACGATTCTTCGGCCATTTCAACGGTGATCCGGACACCTACCGCAGCGACGCCACCAAGGCCGACCAGCGCGCCAGCCGCGATTGCCTAGTGCGCCTGCGTCGGCTGCTCGCCGAGGGCGCGATCGTGCCCGAGGCGGACCTTGCGGCGGTCGATGCCGAAGTCGCGGCCGAGATCGAGGCCGCCGTCGCCGCCGCCCGCGCGGCACCCGACCCCGCACCCGAAACCCTCACGACCGACGTCTACGTCGCCTACGGAGCCGCATGACATGCCCATCAAGACCTTCCGCGCGGCCCTGAACGAGGCGCTGCACCAGGAGATGGCCGCCGATCCGCGCGTCGTGCTGATCGGCGAGGATGTGACGGGGGGCGTCGGCGGCGACGGCGTATCCGACGCGTGGGGCGGGGCCTTCGGCGTCTCGAAGGGGCTGCTGGCGGCCTTCGGGCCGGGGCGGGTGATGGACACGCCGATCACCGAATCGGCCTTCGTGGGGGCGGCGGCGGGGGCCGCGCTGACCGGTCTGCGGCCCGTGGCCGAGATCATGTTCGTCGACTTCATCGGCTCGTGCCTCGACCAGATCATGAACCAGGCCGCCAAGTTCCGCTACATGTTCGGCGGACGGGCGCGCACGCCCATGGTGCTGCGCGCGACCTTCGGCGGGGGCGCGCGCTCGGCCAGCCAGCACAGCCAGGCACTCTATCCCATCTTCACCCACATTCCGGGCCTCAAGGTCGTGGTGCCCTCGAACCCCTTCGACGCCAAGGGGCTGCTCATCCAGGCCATCCGCGACGATGACCCGGTGATCTTTCTTGAAAACAAGATGCTCTACGACGAGACGGGCGAGGTGCCCGACCGCAGCTATACCGTCCCCTTCGGCGAGGCGCGGGTGCTGCGCGAGGGCAAGGACGCGACCATCATCGCGCTCGGCCGCATGGTGGGCCGGGCCGAGGCCGCGGCCGCGACGCTCGCGGCCGAGGGGATCCGGGTCAGCGTCATCGACCCGCGCACGACCTCGCCGCTCGACCGCGACACGATCCTCGAATTCGCCGAGGAGACCGGCCGCGTCGTCGTCGTCGACGAGGCGAACCCGCGCTGCGGGATGGCCGCCGACATCGCGGCCCTGATCGTCGAGGATGCCTTCGATGCACTGAAGGCCCCCATCCTCAAGGTCACGCCGCCGCATACGCCCGTGCCCTACGCGCCCGCACTCGAGGACATCTACCTGCCCGACGCCGCCCGCATCGCCGCCGCGGTGCGCCGCGTCGTGAAGCACTGACGCGGGTGGCTGGCATGACGCAATCGCGCATTCACCTCGTGACCATGCCCAAATGGGGCATGACGATGACCGAAGGCCGCATCGCCGCCTGGCTCCGCGCCGAGGGCGAGACGGTCGAACGCGGCGAGGATCTGGTCGAGATCGAGACGCAGAAGCTCGCCAACACGGTCGAGGCCGAGACCGGCGGCGTGCTGCGCCGCATCCTCGTGCCCGAGGGCGAAAGCGCGCCCTGCGGCGCCCCGATCGCGGTCTTTGCCGATGCCGGGGTGAGCGAGGCGGAGATCGACGCGCTTGCGGCCGAGGCCGCCGGTGCCGCGCGGTCCGGTGCGGGCGCCGATGACGCCGCGCCGCGCACCCACGCCATCGAGGCGGGCGGCATCACCATCGCCGCGGTCAGCGCGGGGGCAGGGGATGCGGGCCATCCGGCGGTGCTGATCCACGGCTTCGGGTCGGACACCGGGGTGTGGATGTTCGTGCAGGGAACGCTCGCCTCCGGGGGGCGGGCGGTCCATGCCGTCGATCTGCCCTCGCACGGGGCCTCGGACGTCGCCCCGGGCATGACGAGCGTCGCGGCGATGGCCGGCGCGATCGGGTCCGCGGTGGCGGCGCTGGTGCCCGAGGGGCGGGTGCATCTCGTGGGCCATTCGCTCGGCGGGCGCATCGCGCTCGCGCTGGCGGCGGGGGCATCGCCCGCGCTTGCGGCAGAGCGGGTGGCCTCGGTCGCGCTCATCGCGCCGGCGGGGATGGGCCAGCCGGTCGATGCCGGGTTCGTCGAGGGCTTCCTTGCCGCCGACCGCCGCCGCGCGATGAAGGAGGCGCTCCGGCTTCTCGTCGCCAACGAAGACGCGATCGGCCCCGAGATGGTCGAACGCGCGCTTGCCGCCAAGCGGATCGACGGCGTGGCCGAGGCGCTCGCGGCGATCGCGGCGGGCGAGCTCGGCGCGGATGCCGCCGGGCGGGGCCTTGCCGACCGTGCGGCGACAGCCGCGCCCGTCCTGATGCTCTGGGGCGCCGAGGACCGCGTCATCGCGGCCCCCGCATCGGGTGCCACGGTCCTGCCCGGCGCGGGCCACATGCCGCAGATGGAGGTGCCGGCCGCGGTCGCCGCCTGCCTTGCGGCCCATTTCGAGAGGAACGGGGGATGAGCGGCATACCGGGCCTGCGCGGCGGCGAACATCTCGGGCTGACGGTGCCCGACCTCGACGCGGCCGAGGCGTTCCTGTGCGGCGTGCTCGGGGCGAAGCTCGTCTTCGACGGCGGCACGATTTCGGACGAGGACACGGTCGTGCGCGTTCTGGGCGCGCGGCACGGCGACAGTTGCCGCTATCGCTTCTATCGCCTCGGCCACGGGCTGAACCTCGAGGTCTTCGAATACCGCACCGAGGATCGCGGCCGCCATCCCGCCAACCACCATCACGGCGGCCATCACATCGCGCTCTATGTCGATGACATCCACGCGGCGGTCGCGCATCTGCTCGCCCATGGCGTCGAGATGTCCGGCCCGCCCGAGCACATCGACGACGGCCCCGCCGCCGGGTCGGACTGGGTCTATTTCCGCGCCCCCTGGGGGCTTCAGATGGAACTCGTGAGCTATCCGGCCGGCAAGGGCTACGAAAAGGGGGCGGCGGTGAAACTCTGGAACCCGGCCCGCCCCGAGGAGTGAAGGAAGAGATGCCCGACGCGTCAACCATGACAGCCAAACCCCGACACGTCCGCAACCGCGCCGCGCGCCCGACGCTTGGGCCCGCGTCGGCCGCCCTCATGGGCGAGGCCGACCACCGCGCCGCGAAGGCCGAGATCACCTCCTGGCCCGGCTACGCGCCTACCCCGCTTGTCGATCTGCCGGGCCTTGCACGCGCGGCGGGCGTCGCTGCCATCGGCTACAAGGATGAGGGGCGGCGCTTCGAACTCGCGAGCTTCAAGGCGCTCGGCGGGGCCTATGCGGTGCTGCGCGTGCTGCAAGACAAGCTTGCCGCGCGGGGGATCCATGCCTCGGCGGCCGACCTCGTGGCCGGGCGCCACCGCGACCTGATCGCCGACGAGACGATGGTCTGCGCGACCGACGGCAACCACGGCCGCTCGGTCGCCTGGGGGGCGCGGATGTTCGGCTGCAAGTGCCGCATCTACATCCACGAGCATGTCTCGGCCGACCGCGAGGCCGCGATCGCGGCCTTCGGGGCGGTGATGGTGCGCCTGCCGGGAGATTATGATGCCTCGGTGCGCGCGGCGGCGCAGGATGCGGCGACACACGGCTGGAACCTCGTGGCCGATACCAACGCGGGCGGTGGATCGGACGCGATGCCGCGCCTTGTCACCCAAGGCTACACCGTGATCGTGGCCGAGCTGCTCGACCAGCTTGCGCTGCCACCCTCGCATGTCTTCGTGCCCGCGGGCGTCGGCGGCCTTGCCGCCGCCATCGCGGGGCGCTGGGCGCATGTCGCGGGGGCCGCGCGGCCGCGGGTTGTAGTGGTCGAGCCTCACGCCGCCGATTGCGTCTTTCGCGCGGTGGCCGAGGGCGAACCGCGCCCGATCGAGGGCGATGTCAACAGCTTCATGGCATGCCTCTCGGCCGGGTCGGTCTCGCCCGTCGCCTGGCCGGTGATCCGCGACGTGGTCGACGACGTGGTGACGATCGCCGACGACACCGCGGTCGAGATGCTGCGCGCGCTGGCGACAGGCCGCTACGGCGATGCGCCGCTCGTCTCGGGCGAGAGCGGCTGCGCCTCGGTCGCGGCGATCCTCGCGGTCGCGACCGATCCCGCCCTGCGCGCGGCCCTCGGAATCGACACGGCCTCGCGCATCGTCGCGATCGGCAGCGAGGGCGCGACCGCGCCCGAGGTGTGGCAGGCCGTGACCGGCTTTGCGCCCGACGAAGTGCTTCGGAACGCCCCGCGTTCCGGATCCCCCGCAGGGGCAACCCCTGCGGCTCCGGCAAACTGAACCAAGCAACCAGCCCCGACAGGGGACCAACCGACAGGAGAGTGCGACATGAACAAGATCATGAATTGGGTCGCTGCTGCGGCCGTGGGCGCGGGGCTCACGCTCGGCGCGGGGGCTGCGACCGCGCAGGGCCTCATCAAGGAGGTGAAGGACCGCGGCACGCTGCGCATCGGCGTCGCCGAGGGCCCGCCCTACCAGTATCCCGATCCGGTGTCGGGCGACTACATCGGCCTCAACATCGATCTCGCGAATGAGGTCGCGGGGATCCTCGGCGTCGAGCTTGAGGTCGTGCCAGCAACCTGGGCCACCCTCGTGACCGGGCTCGAGGTCGGGCAATACGACGTCATCTTCGCCAACCTCTTCGCGACCCCGCCGCGCGCCGTCTCGGTGGCATTCACCGACGCCTACGACACCTACGGCTTCCACGTCATGGTGCGTGCCGACAGCGCGCTGCAATCGCTCGACGAACTCAACAACGCCAACGTCACCTTCGCGGGGGTCGCCGGCACCGTCGAGGCGCAATATCCCAAGGAGCTCTTCCCCGAGGCCAAGGTGACCGAGCTCGTGACCGATCAGGCCAACGCCGCGCCGACGGCGGTTCTGGCCGGGCAGGCGGACGCCTACATGGTCGACCCGGGCTATCTGCGCGTGATCTCGACGCAAAACCCCGCCTTCCGCGACCAGACGCGCCTGCTGAACGGCGAGGACAACCTGCTCAAGCCCGTCTCGCTCTCCTACGCGGTACGCCATGACGCGATCGACATGTTGAACTTCCTCAACATCTTCATCCGGGACAAGGTAGCGAACAAGGCGATCGCGCCTGCCCGTGACGCCTGGTTCGAAAAGATCGCGCAGTAACGCGCGCGGTCGACAATCGATACGGCCGGCCCGCCATCCGCGGGCCGGCCGTTCCACCACCCGGGGATGGACGCCTGACGATGGATCTGCTCGCCAGCATCGATTTCGCGCCGCTCTGGAAGTATCGCGTCCCGCTCATGTGGGGCCTTGCCACGACACTCTGGATCGCGGTCTCGGCGTTCGCGATCGCGGTCCCCGCCGGCCTTCTGCTCGCGCTCGGCCGGTTGCGGGGGGGCATCGTGCTCAATGTCGCGATCATGGCCTTCGTCGATCTCATGCGCTTCACGCCGCTGCTCGTGCAGGCGGTGTGGATCCATTTCGCCCTGCCCGCGCTCACGGGCATCAGCATGAGCGCGACGCAATCGGGGCTTCTGGCGCTCACGCTCCATGTCTCGGCCTATGTCTGCGACATCATGCGCGCGGGCATCGTCGCGGTGCCGCCCGCCCAGCGCGAGGCGGGGCGCGCACTGGGGCTGCGACCGCGCATCATCTTTCTCAAGATCGTTCTGCCGCAGGTCTGGCCGCTCGTGCTGCCGCCGCTTGCCAATGTCGCGGTCGCGACCTTCAAGCTCACCGCCATTCTGGGGATCCTCGCGATCAACGACCTCATGAAGGTCGCGAACCGCGTCAACAACATCATCTTCCGCCCGGTCGAGGTCTACACCTCGGCCGCGCTCATCTATCTCGCGGTCGGGCTTTTACTCATGGCGCTCGCGGCGTGGGTGGAGCGGCGCTATGGCAGCGAGGCGGTGCGCCTGCGGCAGGGCCGCGGCGCCCCGACGGGGGGGGTCGCCCGTGCAGCTTGATCCGACCGTCGTCACCGCGAACCTGCCCGAACTGCTGACGGGCGTGCGCGTCACGCTCGCATCCTTCTTCATCGCGCTCGGGCTCGGCCTTTCGATCGCGGTCCTCGTCTGCGCGATGCGGCTGCGGCAGCGGGGCGCGCTCGCCTGGGCCGCGCGCGTCTATCTGACGGTGTTCCGCGCGATCCCCGAGATCGTGCTCATCTTCTGGATGTTCTATGTGCTGCCCGTGCCGCTCGGCTTCACGGTCTCGGGGCTCGCGGCGGGGTCGGTCGCGCTCGGCCTCGTCGCTGGTGCGTTCCTGGCCGAGATCTTCCGGGCGGGGGTCGAATCCGTCCCGCCGGGTCAGTGGGAGGCCGCGCGATCGCTCGGGCTGCCGCGTCGGGCGATCTGGCTGCGTATCGTGATCCCGCAGGCGGCGCGGCTCTCGATCCCGCCCTTCATCAACTACATGACGGAACTTCTGAAGGGCACGACGCTGCTGGCCACGATCGGGGTCGCGGATCTTGCGCTCAAGGCCTATGTGCTGGGCGCGCAGACCTTCCGCTATCTCGAATTCCTCTCGGCGATCGCGATCCTCTACTTCATCATCATCTTCCCCGTCGCGCGTCTGGCCGAGGCAGTGGAGCGCCGACTGGCGCGCGGGCGCTGATCGCAGGCAGCGCCAAGCTCGCTGAGCCGGGAACTGGGCATCAACCCCAAGACTGTGGCGAAGTGGCGCAAGCGGTCGACAGTCGAAGACATGAAGCCCGGGCCGTCGGAACCGCGGTCCACCGTCCTGACCGAGGCCGAAGAGGCGGCGGTCGTAGCGTTCCGGCGCCATACGCTGCTTCTGCTCGATGACTGCCTCTATGCCCTGCAGCCGTCGATCCCGCACCTGACCCGTTCGGCGCTGCACCGCTGTCTTCAGCGCCATGGCATCTCGCGGCTGCCAGATGTCGAGGGTGACAAGCCCCAGCGGCAGAAGTTCAAGCGCTACCCCATCGGCTACTTTCACATCGACATCGCGGAGGTGCAGACTGGCGAAGGGAAGCTTTACCTGTTCGTCGGCATCGACCGGACGTCCAAGTTCGCCGTCGCTCAACTCGTCGCAACAGCTGACAGAAAGACTGCCTGGGAGTTCCTACAGCACATGCTCGAGATGGTGCCCTACCAGGTCAACACTGTTCTCACCGACAACGGCATCTAGTTCGGTGTCGTCGTCGCCTGCTTAAGCAGAGAGATCAGCATGCTCCCATCCCCTCCCGAAGCTCGCGCAGAACCGATCTTGCCATGAAGAGAGCGGAGCGGCGAGGGTCTATGTGATCATCCGGGATGGAACACCTACAACAACGAACGCCCCAACATGGGCATCGGCGGCGTCACACCCGCCCAGAAACTGAAAATGGCCGCGTGAGTTCTACGGTCGTGCCCCGTTAAAACGGGGAGGATTACCACCCGATTTGTGTAGCAGAGCCCCTGCCAGCCTATCCTGCACGCACGGCCGCGAGGTGGCCGGCGAAGGACGGGTCGGCCATCAGCGCGCGGCAGCGGGCGAAGCGCGTTTCGGCATAGCTGCGGAAGTCGTCGGCGGGGTTGGCGTTCGCGAGCTGGATCAGCCCCCAGAGCGTCCAGAGCAGGTCGCACATCGCCTTGTAGATGACCATCCGCCCGCGGTCGGCCGCCCCCACCGGGCCTCCGAAATAGGCCGCGAGCATCTCCTCGTCCTGCGCGGCGCTGAAGCCGCCCTCGACCGACAGATCGCCGAGATCCCACATCGGGTCGTTCATGCCCGAGTATTCCCAGTCGACGATCCACATCCGCGCCCCGGTATCGAGGAAGTTCTCGCACAGCGGGTCGCAATGGCAGGGGGCGAGCGGCAGGGGGTGGGCCGCGAGTGCCGCGCGCACCGCCCCTGCCTCGGCGACGACGGCGTGATAGCCCTCGGGCAGCGCGACATCCTTGCCCGCGAGGAGGCGCAGATACTCGTCGATCATCCCGAAGAGCTCGAAGCGGAAGGGAAAAGCCTGCCCCGAGCGGTGCAGCGCGGCAAAGGCCCGACCGGCGCGCGCCGGGGCGCCGGGGCGGCTGCGGAAGCCCTCGGGCGTCATGGTATGGGCGTCGGGGACAAGGCGCGTCACCATCACGCCCGTCGCGGGGTCGGCCAGCACGACCTCGGGGGCGACGCCCGCGGCGGCGGCGGCACGCGCGGCGGCGGCCTCGTTTGCGCGGTCGATGTATTCCTCGGTTCCCGCGCCGGGCAGCCGCACGCAGAGGCCCCCCACCCGATAGACCCGGTTCGTCAGCCCCCCGAGGCGCACCGCCTCTTCGGCCGCAGGCGCCCCGGGAATGGTCGCGAGCACGGCCCGCAGCGCGTCGATGTCGCTCATGCCTTCACCCTTTCGCCCTTGGGATCATGGAGGCAGCGCGGCCCGCGGGCGGCGGCATGTGCCTGACCGAAGGCCTCGACCGTGAACGACGCGACCCCGTCGAGCCCGACCGGCAGATAGGCGTATCCGATCGTGCGGCCGGAATGATGGGCATAGCCCGCGCTTGTCAGCGAGGCGACCGCGCGCCCCTCGTGCAGCACCGTCTCGCCCCCGAGGAAGGGCGCGAAGCCCGCGACCGAGAGCGTGGCGAGCCGCCGCCGCGGCCCCTCGGCGCGCTGGCGCTCGAGCGCCGCGCGACCGCGGAAATCGCCCTTGTCCCACGCCACGGCAAAGCCGAGCCCGGCCTCGAGCGGGGTCGTGTCCGGGCCGATGTCGGAGGACCAGTAGAGATAGCCCTTCTCGAGCCGGCAGCTTTCGATCGCGCGATAGCCCGCGTGGCGCATCCCCTGCGCAAGCCCCGCCTGCCAGAGCTGCTCATAGACATGGGCGGCCATCTCGGCGGGGACGTAGATTTCCCATCCGAGCTCGCCCACATAGCCCACCCGGGCGGCGACGACGCGGGCGAGCCCGATGTCGATCTCGGCCGCCGAGAGGTAGGGGAAGGCCGCCGAAGAGAGATCCGCGGGCGTCACGGCCCCGAGCACCGCGCGCGCCTTCGGCCCGCAGACGTTGATCGTGGCCCACTCGCGCGTCACCTCGCGCAGGGTCACGCCCGCGGGCAGCCCGGCCGCGAGCCAGCCGCCGTCGCGCACCCCGAAGCCCGAGCCGGTGATCATCAGATACCGCTCCGGCCCGAGATGGAGAAAGGTGACATCGGCCTCGATCCCGCCGCGGTCGTTGAGCATCTGGGTGTAGATCACCCGCCCCGGTGCCCCGGTCATCCGCCCCGCCGCGATCCGCTCGAGCGCCGCACCCGCCCCGGGCCCCGCGATCTCGAACTTGGCGAATGAGGTCTGGTCGATGATCGCGACGCCCTCGCGGATGGCGCGCACCTCGGCCGCGACGGCGGGCGCCCAGCCGGGCACGCCCTCGAAGCTCGGCCGGTCGGTGGCGGCGGGGTCGGAGGTCGCGAACCAGTTCGCCCGCTCCCACCCGAAGCGCGAGCCCATGACGGCACCCGCCGCGATGAGCGCGCCATGCAGCGGCGAGCGGCGCAGACCGCGCGCGGCGCCCGCCTCCTCCCCCGGCCAGTGGAGCTTGTAATAGGCGGCATAGGCCTCGCGCGCGCGATCCTCGAGCCAGGCGGCCTGCGCCTGCACCGGGCCGAAGCGGCGCACGTCGAACGGCCAGAGGTCGAGCCCCGGGTCGCCCTCGGTGATCCAGTTCGCCATCGCCTCGCCCGACCCGCCCGAGGCCGCGATCCCCGCCGTGAAGCCGCAGGCGACATAGAAGTTGTCGAGCTCGGGCGCGCGCCCCATCACCGGCTCGCCATCCGCCGAGACGGGGATCGGGCCGTTGATGACCGACCGGATCCCGATGTCGTTGAGGACCGGCAGACGCTCGGCCGCGGGGAGCGCAAAGAGCGCGAGCCGGTCCATGTCGGGCGGGAACAGCTCGCGTGCGAAATCGAAGGGCGGGTTCTGCCGCCAGCAGCCCGGCGCGCCATCCTCCCAGCCGCCGATCGCGAAGGCGCCGCCCACATCGGGCTTGAGGTAGAAGTTGCGGTCGGGATCGCGCAGCGTCGTTAGGTCGGGGGGCAGGTCGAGCCCCTTTTCGGTGACGAAATACTGATGCTCCACCACCCCCGCGGCAAGGGCGACGCCCGCCATCGCCCCTACCCGCCGCGCCCAGTAGCCCGCACAGTTGACGACGATCTCGGCCCCGATGGTGCCGTGGTCGGTCACCACCCCGAGCGCGCGCCGCCCCGCGACCGGGATCGCCTCGACCCGCACGCCCTCCTCGATGCGCACGCCGGCGCGGCGGGCGGCCTGCGCATAGGCCATCGTCAGCGCGTAGGGGTCCACATAGCCGTCCGAGGGGATCCACGCCGCCCCTACCACCCCCGCCGGGTCGATGAGATCGAAGCGCGCCTTCGCCTCGGCGGGCGAGAGGAGATGCGCCTCGAAGCCGAAGGATTTCGCGAGCTGCACCGAGCGGCGGATCTCGCTCCAGCGCGGGGCCGAGGCGGCGAGGCGCAGGCTGCCCACCTTCTTCCAGTCGATCGTGCCGCCCGTCTCGGCCGAGAGCCGGTCGAACACCGCGACCGAGTTCTGCATGAGGCGCGTCAGCGCGCGCTTGCCGCGCAACTGCCCCACGAGGCCGGCGGCGTGCCAGGTGGAACCATGCGTGATCTGCGCCTTCTCGAGCACGAGCACATCGCGCTCGCCCTTCCGCGCGAGCGCGGCCGCGAGCGCGCAGCCGATCGCGCCGGCCCCGATGATGACGATGCGGGCGTGGCGGTCGGCGATCATGCGCGCACCCGTTCCGAAAGGGTCAAAGACGACAGCACCCCTGCCCGATCCCTGTCCGCCCCGAAGAACGCCCGCTCGGGCGCCAAAACCTCAGCCAACGTCACCAACCCTGTGCAACGCGCATCCCGAGAGGGAATGCCGATTGCGGGTAGCGTGGCCCCAATCGGTCGCCCGATCAAGAGGCTTACCACGGTCGGTTTGCAACTCCACGCCGCCCGGCCGGGTCTGCCAATCCCGGTCGCGGTAGCCATTACGCTGCGCAAGATGTCGCATCCCGGCAGGTAGCATCGCTTTTTCTTGAACAGCTGCGGCTTGCAATTGTGTCAGTTCGTCATCGCCTGCAATGGCGACATCCTGCCTGGTGCTGATTGTGGGCGCATCTGGTTGTAGAGGCGGACATAGCGTTGCAGCGTCGCCTTCAGCTCTTCACCGGATCGGAGGTGGTGGCTTTCAGGCACCTCCTCGATCCCGCTCTTGTAGCGTTCGGTGAGCACTGCCGCACCTCATCGCGCGATTGCATCGCCACCCGAACCGTGGGCTTCGTTGTGGCCTCCTTGTGGAGAGGGAACAGCATGAAACTGCCCCGCCCCGAATGTCCCTCGGCACCGTTCCTGCCATGATGAGGGCAGATCGTCGATGAGGAATGTGATCATTCGGGATGGAACACCAATTCCATGACCGCTCGGCTATCCGCCGCCTGGGCGGGCCCTGCGCGGGATTTGGCGGGTTGATCGGCCTTGAAAACGGGCGCGGATTGGTGCCCATATGCGGCATGGGCAACGCACTTCTATCCTGGGCCGACTGCGCGCCGCAGCTTGTGGCGGTAGCGGCCGGCCGCATGGCCGCGGATCTGGTGATCCGCGGCGGCACCCTCGTCAACGTCCAGAGCCGCGAGATTTTGCAGGGGTGGGAGGTCGCGGTGGCCGCGGGGCGCTTTGCCTATGTCGGCCCCGATGCCGGCCATTGCATCGGGCCGCGCACCGAGGTCGTCGAGGCGGCGGGGCGCTATCTGATCCCGGGCCTCTGCGACGGGCACATGCATATCGAGTCAGGGATGCTGACGCCCGCGGAATTCGCCGCCGCCGTCATCCCGCACGGCACGACGACGATGTTCGCCGACCCGCACGAGATCGCGAACGTCCTTGGCCTGCGCGGCGTGCGGATGATGCATGACGAGGCGCTGATGCAGCCCGTCAACATCTTCACCCAGATGCCGTCTTGTGCGCCCTCGGCGCCGGGGCTCGAGACGACGGGGTTCGAGATCGGGCCCGAGGATGTCGCCGAGGCGATGCGCTGGCCGGGCATCATCGGGCTGGGCGAGATGATGAACTATCCCGGCGTCATCGGCGGCAGCCAGCAGATGCTCGAGGAGATCGCGGCGACGATGCGCGCGGGCAAGGTAGTGGGGGGGCATTACGCCTCGCCCGACCGCGGGATCCCCTTTCACGCCTATGTCGCGGGCGGCCCGTCGGACGATCACGAGGGCACGCGCGAGTCGGATGCGATCGATCGCGTCCGGCAGGGCATGCGCTCGATGCTGCGCCTCGGCTCGGCATGGTACGACATCGAGAGCCAGATCACCGCGATCACCGAAAAGGGCCTCGATCCGCGCAACTTCATCCTGTGCACCGACGATTGTCACTCGGGCACGCTGGTCCATGAAGGCCACATGAACCGCGCCCTGCGCCATGCCATCGCCTGCGGCTGCGATCCGCTGGTCGCGATCCAGATGGCCACGATCAACACCGCGACGCATTTCGGGCTGGAGCGGGAACTCGGCAGCATCGCGCCGGGGCGGCGGGCGGATCTGATCCTGACCTCGGACCTCCGCGCCCTGCCGATCGAGACGGTCTTCGCCCGCGGTGTCCGGGTGGCCGAGGGCGGGCGGCTGACGGTCGCCTGCCCGCATTACGCCTGGCCGCCCGAGGCGCGCGCGACCGTCCGCATCGCCCGCCCGCTGGCGGCCGGGGATTTCGCCATCCGCGCGCCGAAGGGGCAGGGCAGGGTGCGCGCGCGCGTGGTCGGCATCGTCGAGAACCAGGCGCCGACGCGAGCGTTGAGCGCCGATCTCGAGGTGACGGGCGGCCTTGTCGAGGCGCAGGGAGAGGTCGCGCAGATCGCGCTCATCGAGCGGCACCGCGCGACGGGGCAGGTCGTCAACGCCTTCGTTTCGGGCTTCGGCTATCGTGGCCGCATGGCGATGGCCTCGACGGTCGCGCACGACAGCCACCACATGATCGTCGTCGGCACCGACCGCGTGCAGATGGCGCTGGCCGCGAACCGGCTGGCCGAGGTGGGCGGGGGCGTCACGCTCTGGCGCGACGGGGCCGAATTGGCGATGGTGGAGCTGCCGATCGCGGGCCTCATGTCCGACCGCCCCGCGCGCGAGGTCGCGGACAAGGCGCAGGCGCTCGGCGCCGCGATGGCCGAATGCGGCTGCACGCTGAACAACGCCTACATGCAGCACTCGCTGCTCGCGCTCGTCGTCATCCCCGAGCTGCGGATCTCGGACAAGGGGCTGATCGATGTCACGCGCTTTGCCGTGACCGAGCTGTTCGAAGGCTGACCGACCGGGCGTCCGCCACTTCGCGCGCGCGACCAGAAATTGACGCTTGCCAAGTGAGGCCGCCCGCCGCAGCATGCCGGCCGGGTTTCGGTGCGGCGGGGGGGCGGCGCAACAGTGGATCGACCGGTCGCGATCGAGGCACGCCGTATCGGGAAGGGTTTCGGCGCGGGCGCATCGGCCGTGCGCGCGCTCGATGACGTCTCGGTGTCGATCCGCGAGGGCGAGTTCTTCACCCTCCTCGGCCCGTCGGGCTGCGGCAAGACGACGCTGCTGCGCCTGATCGCGGGCTTCGAGGCGCCCGACGCGGGGCAGATCCTGCTCGGCGGGCAGGACATCACCGATCTGGCGCCAAACCGCCGGCCGGTGAACACCGTCTTTCAGAGCTATGCGCTGTTTCCGCATCTGACGGTTGCGGGCAACATCGCCTTCGCGCTCGAGATGCTCGGCCGGCCGCGGGCTGAGATCGCGGCGCGGGTCGCGCGGATGATCGAGCTCGTGCGGCTCGAGGGGATGGCCGACCGTAGGCCGGCGCAGCTTTCGGGCGGCCAGCAGCAGCGTGTGGCGCTCGCGCGCGCGCTCGCGCCGCAGCCCAGGGTACTCTTGCTCGATGAGCCGCTCTCGGCGCTCGACCTCAAGCTGCGCAAGGAGATGCAGACCGAACTGAAGCGCCTCCAGCACGAGACGGGGATCACCTTCGTCTTCGTCACCCACGACCAGGAAGAGGCGCTGACGATGTCGGACCGCATCGCGGTGATGTCGCAGGGGCGGATCCTCCAGGTCGGCACCCCGCGCGAGATCTATACCCGGCCCGCCAACCGCTTCGTTGCGGGCTTCATCGGCGAGACGAACTTCCTGCCCGCGACGCTCGGGCCCGGGGGGG
>CAYYJB010000044.1:3229-19976 GCA_964472135.1 uncultured Gemmobacter sp. | reverse complement strand
AGCTCGGCCGGGATCTTCTCGACCGGGCTCTTGCACTCCTGCAGGCAGAGGATGTCGGGTGATTCCTCGCGCAGGAATCGCACCACAAGGGCCGCGCGCAGGCGGACCGAATTGATGTTCCAGCTGGCGATCGTGAGCTTCATCGGGGCCAGTCATGCGCGATCGGGGCCGTGCGGGCAATGCCCGGGGCGGAAAAATCATGGCCGGACCCGGGAATCGGGCGGGTGGAGAGAAAAAACCTTTGGCGATTCGGGGAATCGTGGCAGATGTTCATGTCTTGCGCCGGTCCCGGCCTGATAGGAAGGGATTCGCAGCTCAGGCCGGGGCGCGGTCGGGTTCGAGGGTCTTCATGGCGGAACATGTCGGAACCATGCGCGAGATCGCGGATCTGCTGCGCGCCTTTGCGAAGAAGAACCGCGAACTGAAAAAGGCCGAGCACGCCGAGAAGCTCGAGGGCTACGCCGCCGCCGTCGATGCCGTGACCGAGCGGATCATCCACCTCGAAGGGCTCACGAGCGCGATGCCCCCCACGCTCGGCAACATCCACGACCTGCCTCCGGCGCTGCAGCGCGAACTCTCGATCCGCAAGTCGAACGAGCTTGATGACCAGATCGTCACCGTCATCAACGCCTATGGCGGCGAGGCAACGGTCGATCAGATCCTCGTCGGGCTCTATCGCAAGTTCGGGCTGATCCAGAAACGGCGCAGCGTGCAGGCCCGGCTCGAGAAGGTCGCGGGCATCATCGAGGTCGCCGAGCGCAAGGGCCACTATTCCACCGCGCCGCAGGCCGCCACCCCGCCCGACGCAACCCGTGCGGCCCCCGTCGCGGAACCTGCCCCCGAACCCGCGCCGCCCCCGGGCCGCATGAGCCTCGAGACGGTGCGCAACCTGCTGATCGAAGAGGGGATGATGTCGCCCCCGAGCAACGTGCGCCGCCTGCGTTCGGACGGCTGACGTCAGGGCAAGAGCTTGTAGCCCCCCGCCTCGGTCACGAGCAGGCGCGCGTTCGAGGGTTCGGGCTCGATCTTCTGGCGCAGGCGATAGATGTGCGTCTCGAGCGTGTGGGTCGTGACGCCGGCGTTGTAGCCCCAGACCTCGTGCAGCAGCGTGTCGCGCCCCACCACGACCGGCCCCGCCCGGTAGAGGAACTTGAGGATGTTCGTCTCCTTCTCGGTCAGGCGCAGCTTGCGCCCCTTGGGATCGAGCAGAAGCTTCATCGCGGGCTTGAAGGTATAGGGCCCGAGCTGAAAGACCGCATCCTCGGATTGCTCGTGCTGGCGCAGTTGCGCCCGGATCCGCGCGAGCAGGAGGGGCAGGCGGAAGGGCTTCGTCACATAGTCGTTCGCCCCCGATTCGAGGCCCATGATCTCATCGGCCTCGGTGTCGTGGCCCGTCAGCATCACGATCGGCGCCTTGACCCCCTGCGCGCGCAGGCTGCGGCAGACCTCGCGCCCGTCGGCGTCGGGCAGGCCCACGTCGAGCAGCACGAGGTCGTGATGCGCCGCGCGCGCCCGTTCGAGCGCCTCGGCCCCCGTCGCGGCCTCGAACACGTCGAACTCGTCGGTCTGGACGAGTTGCTCGGCCAGCGCGTCGCGCAGGTCGGGATCGTCGTCGACAAGCAGGATCTTGCGCAGCTGGCTCATGGCTCCCTCCGGTTTTCTCCCAGATGGCCGCCGGCCTGCCGCCCCGCAAGGTTTGTGTCGCCCCCCTCACGCGGCCGTGCGCGGTGGCGGGGAATTGTTTCATTTGCCGCGCCGTGGGGTTAGATGGGCGGCGGAGGAACCGGCATGACCATCGGACCGACCAGGGCAGAACTCTTGAACCGCGCGCGGGCCGATCTGCGCATGGGCCTGCCCGTCGTGATCGAGGACGACGGCGGCGCGATCCTTGCCGTCGCGCTCGAGACGCTCGGGCCCGAGCGGCTTGCGGCGATGCGCGCGCCTGGGGACGCGGCCCTTGTCATCACCGCGCGCCGGGCCGAGACGCTGAAGGTCGCGGCCTATGACGGCGACATGGCGCGGATCGCATTGCCGCCCGAGGCCGATCTGGGCTGGCTGCGGGCCGTCGCCGATCCGGCCGCCGACCTCGCGCGCCCCATGAAGGGGCCGCTGCGGGCGCTGCGGGGGGGCGGGGGCCTCGGGGCCGTGCGGGCAGCCGTCGCGCTCGCGAAATCCGCCCAGCTTCTGCCCGCGGTCCTTGCCACCCCGGCACCGGCCGATGCGGCCCCCGACCTCACGCGGGTGCAGGCGGGCTGGGTCGGGTCGGAACTGGCGCGCGCGCCCGTTCTGGCCGAGGTCGCGGCGGCACGGCTGCCGATGCGGGCGGCGGGGGCGGGGCGCGTGCATGTCTTTCGCCCCGACGATGGCGGGGTCGAGCATTACGCGATCGAGGTCGGCCGCCCCGACCGCGACGGCGCCCCCCTCGTGCGGCTGCATTCGGCCTGCTTCACGGGCGATGTGCTGGGCAGCGCGAAATGCGACTGCGGCGCGCAGCTTGCCGCAGCCCTTGCCGCGATGGCCGCGGCGGGGGGCGGCATCCTGCTCTACCTCAACCAGGAGGGGCGGGGGATCGGGCTTGCCAACAAGATGCGCGCCTATGCACTGCAGGATCAGGGCTTCGACACGGTCGAGGCCAACCACCGGCTGGGTTTCGAGGATGACGAGCGCGACTTTCGCCTCGGCGCGACGATCCTGCGCCGCATGGGGGTGGGGCGCGTGCGGCTGATGACCAACAACCCCGCCAAGATCCGCATGATGGAGGGCCAGGGCATCCGCGTGCAGGACCGCGTGCCGCTGCGCGTGGGCGAGACGGGCGAGAACGCGTCCTATCTCGCGACCAAGGTCGCGAAATCGGGGCACCTGCCGTGATCGGCGCGCCCGACGACATGGTGGTCGAGGGCGGGCTGTTGCGCTTTCGCGGCCGCCATTTCCCCTGCACCGTCGGGCGGGGCGGGATCGTGGCGGCGCGCGCCAAGCGCGAGGGCGACGGCGCGACACCCGCGGGCGTGCACCGCATCGTGGGGATGCTCTATCGACCCGACAGGCTGGGGCGGGGCCAGGTGCCGCGCTGGGCGCTGCCGATCGGGCCACCCGACCTCTGGTCGGACGATCCGGCCGATCCCGACTACAACCTGATGGTGCGCGCGCCGCACCGCTTCGGGCACGAACGGCTGCGCCGGGCCGACGGGCAGTATGACCTGCTCCTCGTCACCGACTGGAACTGGCCGATGGCGGTGAAGGGGCGCGGCTCGGCGATCTTCGTCCACATCCGCCGCGGGGCGCATCACCGCACGGCGGGGTGCGTGGCGCTGGCGCGCGCCGACCTCTTGTGGATCGCGCGCCGCCTGCGCCACCGCGGGCGGCTGATCGTGCGTCAGCCGTAAAGGCCCGCGACGCGGGCACGCAGCCGCACGAGGGCCAGCACCGTGTCGATCGTGGGCGTCGCCGTCCCGGTCAGGCGGCCGAGTTCCTGCACCGCGCCCACCAGCGCGTCGATCTCCATCGGCCGGCCGGCGTCGAGATCCTGCAGCATCGAGGTGCGATGCGCGCCGACGGCCGCGCCCCCCTCGATCCGGCGGTCGACATCGATCGGAAAGCGCACGCCGAGCGCCTCGGCGATCGTCTGCGCCTCGAGCATCATGGCCCGCGCCACCCCCCGCGTGCCCGGATCGGTGCAGAGCACGTCGAGCGTGGCATGCGTCAGCGCCGAGATCGGGTTGAACGACAGGTTGCCCCAGAGCTTCACCCAGATCTCGTCGCGGATGCGCGGCCGGACGGGTGCCTTGAGGCCCGCGGCCGTCAGCGCCGCCGACAGCCGCTCGGCGCGGTCGGATTTCGACCCGTCAGGCTCGCCCAGGCTGAAGCGGTTGCCCTCGATGTGGCGGATGACGCCCGGCTCCTCGACCTCGGCCGCCGGATAGACGACACAGCCGAGCACCCGGTCGGGCCCGAAGCCCCGCCATTGCGCATCACCCGGATCGACGCTTTGCAGCCGCGTGCCCTCGAGCGGGCCGCCGATCTTGTGGAAATACCACCACGGCACGCCGTTGACGCCCGAGACGATCGTGGTCTCGGGGCCGATCAGCGGCTGCATCCGCGCCACCACCGGGGGCACCGAATGGGCCTTGAGGGTGACGACGACATAATCCTGCACGCCGAGCGCGGCCGGATCCTCGGCCGCGCGCACCGCGACCGTGCGCCGCTCCCCTTCCTCGATCAGGGTCAGGCCCCGCTCCTGCATGGCACGCAGATGGGGCCCGCGGGCGACGAGGCTGACATCGGCCCCGGCCGCGGCCAGTTTCGCGCCCATGTAGCCGCCGATGGCGCCCGCGCCGAAGATGCAGATCTTCATGCGCGCGCCCTCAGGCCGTGGCGCCGGCGAGGCCGAGCTTTTCGGCCAGCCCGATGCGCTGGAGCTTGCCTGTGGCGCCCTTGGGGATCTCGGGCAGGATCACGATGCGGCGCGGCACCTTGAAGGCGGCAAGCCGCGCCTCGGCGAAGGCGCGGATCTCGGCCTCGGTGGCGGCCGCGCCCTCGCGCAGCACGACGGCCGCGCCCACCTCCTCGCCGAGTTTGGGGTGCGGGATCGCGAAGGTCACGACCTGCGCCACCGCCGGATGATCCATCAGCACCGCATCGACCTCGAGCGGGCTCACCTTCTCGCCGCCGCGGTTGATGATCTCCTTGAGCCGCCCGGTCAGCGTTAGATAGCCCTCGGCGTCAAAGCTGCCCTGATCGCCCGTGCGGAACCAGCGCCGCCCCTCGGCCTCAAAGAAGCTTTTCGCGTTCGCCTCGGGGTTGCCCTCATAGCCCGGCGTCACGTTCGGGCCCGAGATCACGACCTCGCCCGTGCCGGTGACGAGGTGGTTCTCGATCTCATGCGCGATGCGCACCTCGGGGCCGGCCGCGAGGCCGACCGAGCCCGGGATCTGCGCGCCGGGCGGCAGGGGGTTCGACGTCATCTGATGGGCGGCCTCGGTCATGCCGTAGCCCTCGATCACCGGGGCGCCGAAGACCTGCGCGAGTTCCACCATCACCTGCGGCGGCAGCGAGGCCGAGGATGAGCGCAGGAAGCGCAGCGGCACGCGCGCGATCGTCTCGGCGTTGCGCGCGGCGCGCCCGAGGATCGCCTGATGCATGGTCGGGACGGCAGTGTACCATGTCGGCCGCGCGGCCTCCATCCAGCCGAAGAAGCGCAGCGCATCGAAGCCCGGCGCGCACCAGATCGACCCCCCGGCCGATAGGCTGGCCGAGACGGCCGCGACCAGCCCGTGGATGTGGAAGAGCGGCATGACATTGAGGCAGCGGTCGGACGGGGCAAGCGCCAGCGTGCGCGCGATGTTGCCCGCCGACGCCGCGACGTTCGATTGCAAAAGCGGCACGATCTTCGGCCGCGAGGTCGTGCCCGAGGTGTGCAGGATCAGCGCGACATCATCGGGCCCGGGGGCGGCGGTGTCGGGCGCGCCCTCCGCGCGCGTCTCGGCCCGCAGGCGAAAGGCCCCGGCCGCCTCGCCCGCCTGCAGCCGCAGCACCGCCAGCCCGTGCGCGCGCGCCGCGTCGAGCGCCGGCCCCTCGTGCCCCTCGGGCAGGATGATCGCCTTCGCGCGCAGGTCGGTGAGGTAGAAGTCGAACTCCTCGCGCCGATAGGCGGGGTTGAGGGGGGCGGTCGTCGCGGCCTGCGCCACGGTGATGAAGGCCGCCGCCATCTCGGGTCCGTTCGGCAGCACGATCGCCACCCGGTCGCCCCGCCCGACGCCCGCCGCCGCCAGATCGGCCCTGACTTCGGCCGCGAGCGCGCGCAAGGCCCCATAGCCCAGCCACGGCCGGTCGGGCGCGCCGAAGGCCGGGGCGTGGTCGGGGTGTGCTGCCAGAAGTGCGGCAATCGTGGTCATGGCGCGGATCCTCCCATCCTGTGCGCGCGGCTTTTGCGCAATTCCCCCGGCGGGTGCAAGCGATCAGGCGTCGGACACTGCCGGGGCAAAGACCCGGTCGGGGTGCAGGAGCCCGCCCATGTAGCGCCCGATCGCGACCGCGCGCCCCTCGAAGCTGGCCCAGGCGACATCGCCAAAGCCCGCGTCGGTCGCCAGCACCTCGCCGGGGTTGCCGTTGCGCAGCCGCGCCGCGCCGCCCGGGGTGCAGCGCGCCTCGGGCAGGCCGGCAAGCGCGGCCTCGAGCGGCATCAGATGCGCGTGCAGCACGGCCGCATCCGCGATCGCCTCGGGCCCCACCGCGCGCGCCAGATCGAACGGCCCCGCCCAGACCCGGCGCAGCGCGGTGACATGCCCAAGACAGCCGAGCGCGGCCCCGAGGTCGCGCGCGATGGCGCGCACATAGCCGCCCTTGCCGCAGACCATGCGCAGGCGCGCGTGGTCCGGGTCGGGCCGCGCCGTCAGCACGAGTTCCGCGACATGGAGCGGCCGCGGCGCCAGATCCATCCCGACGCCCTCGCGCGCGAGGTCGTAGGCGCGCGCGCCCTCGACCCGGACGGCCGAGAATTGCGGCGGCACCTGCGCGATATCGCCGCGAAAGGCGCCAAGCGCGGCCTCGATCTGCGCGTCGGTCGGGCGCTGCGCCGAGGTCGCGAGGATCTCGCCCTCGGCATCGTCGGTGGTGGTCGCGGCCCCGAAGCGGACCGTGAATTCATAGCATTTGTCGGCGTCGGTGACGAAGGGCACGGTCTTCGTCGCCTCGCCCAGCGCGACCGCGAGCAGCCCCGTCGCGGCGGGGTCGAGCGTGCCCGCATGGCCCGCCTTCTGGGCGTCGAGCGCGCGGCGCACCGTGTTGACGACATCGGTCGAGGTCAGGCCCGCGGGCTTGTCGATCACGATCCAGCCCGAAAACGGCTGCCCCTTGCGCCTGCGCGACATGCTGTCCCCTTTTCCCGAAGCCGGGCGCAGATAGCCCCATCAGCGCGGCACGACAAGCCCGAGCACCGGCCCCATCGGCCAGCCCGCATCGCTGCGCCCGAGCCCCGGCGCATGCAGCCGCGAGATCTTGCCATCGAGATAGAGCGCGCGCGGCAGCCCGAGCGCGTCGCGAAAGAACCGCGCGAAGGTGTCGAAGTTCACCGGCGCATCCGAGATCGCGAGCACCGCCCGCCCCCCCGCCGCATCGACGCCCACGCCGTTGCGCAGATACCGCGAGGCGGAGCCGGGAATGAACCGCGGATGCAGCGCCCCGTCGATGACGAGCATCGGGCCCGATTGCGTCGCATCAAGGCAGGCGGGGGCGCGGGCGACATATTCCGCCGTCTCGAAGATCGCGAAGCGGGGCGCGACCCCTTGCGCGAAGATGCAAAAGACGCCGTTGGGCAGCATCCCGAAATTGCCCGGCCCCGCCCGCGTCACCGGCGCGCGCATGGCAACGCCGCGCTCGACATGGGCGCCGACCGGGCTGCGGTCGGGATGATACATCCCGCCGTTCATCGCGAACGCAAGCCGCGCCCCCTCGGCCGAAAGCATGCGGTCAATCCGCTCGAACCCGCCGAGCGGCAGCCCGTCCGCCCCCCGAAGGAAAAGGCGCAGATCATCCCCCGCGCCGGCCTCGCAGACGGTAAAGGGGATCTCCTCGAAGCTGACGGCCCGGCAGGGGTCGGCGGCGGCGGGCGCGCCCGCCGATGCAGCCACCAGCGCGGCAATGCGCAGAAGGCGCATGGCGTCAGGCCGTCTCGTCGGCCGGGGGTTCGAGGTCGCGCGCGACGGCCGGATCGGCAAAGAGCCGCCGCGCCGCGTCCATCCGGTCGAAGGTCTCGTCGATCTCGAATCGCAGATCGGGGCTGACCTTGAGCGCCAGCGCCCGCGACACGACATGGCGCAACGCGCCCCGGTTGCGCCTGAGCGCCTCGAGCGCCTCCGCCCGCCCCTCGCCGCCAAGCGGCAGCACGAAGGCGGTGGCAAGGCGCAGGTCGGGCGACATGCGCACCTCGCCCACGGTGATGGAAAACCGCGCAAGCTCGGGGTCGTGGACATCGCCGCGCGCCAAGGCCTCGGACAGGCAGCGCCTGACCGTCTCGCCCACGCGCAGCTGGCGCTGGCTCGGACCTTCGGCGGATTGGTGGCGCGGCTTCGACATGGGCCCGGTCTAGCGCGTCTCTGCGCCGGGGAAAACCGCCTTTCGCGCGCGCCCGCTTCACATGCGCGGCAGGGCGGTCTATGCCGGGGGCATCCGACAGGGGGGGCGCAGATGGACGGTCGTGCGGGGGTTGTCATCGCCGGGGCATCGGGCCGCATGGGCCAGATGCTGATCCGCACCCTGCCCGAGGTGCCGGGGCTCGGGCTGCATGCCTGCCTTGAGCGGCCGGGGCACCCCTGGATCGGGCAGGATGTGGGCGTGGCGATGGGCGGGGCGCCGCTCGGCGTCCGGGTCGGGGACGACCCGCTCGAGGCGCTGGTGCACGCGCGCGCGCTCATCGACTTCACCACCCCCGCCGCGACGGTCGCGCATGCCGGGGTCGCGGCGCAGGCGCGCATCGTGCATGTGATCGGCACGACCGGCTTCGACGCGGCCGAGATCGCGGCGCTGACGGCGGCCGCGCGGCATGCGGTGATCGTGCGGGCGGGCAACATGTCGCTCGGCGTCACCCTGCTCGCGGGGCTCGTGCGCAAGGTCGCGGGCGCGCTCGGGCCCGAATGGGACATCGAGATCGTCGAGGCCCACCACCGCATGAAGGTCGATGCGCCCTCGGGCACCGCGCTGATGTTCGGCGAGGCCGCCGCCGCGGGGCGGGGCGTTCAACTCGCGGATGTCTCGGACCGCGGGCGCGACGGCATGACGGGGGCGCGCCGGGCGGGCGACATCGGCTTTGCCGCCGTCCGCGGCGGCGACATCGTGGGCGAGCACGACGTGATCTTTGCCGCTGCGGGTGAGCGGATCGTGCTGCGCCATGTCGCGACCGACCGGGCGATCTTTGCCCGCGGGGCACTCCGCGCCGCCCTCTGGGGCCTCGGGCAAAAGCCCGGCGCCTATGACATGTCCGACGTCCTCGGCATCTGAGATGCCCCTGCACCTGTGGCTGCGCGCCGAGTCGCGCCCGACCGAGCGCCGCACCCCCCTGATGCCCGAGGGTGCGGCCGCGCTGATCGCCGCCGGGGCCCGCGTCAGCGTCGAGGACCGCGCGCACCGCTGCGTGCCCGTGGCGCGCTATGCCGAGGTCGGATGCGCCATCGTGCCCGCCGGTTCCTGGACGGACGCGCCCGCGGATGCGCTGATCCTCGGCATCAAGGAATTGTCCGAGGGGTCGGCGCCCCTGCGCCACCGCCACGCCTTTTTCGCCCATGCCTTCAAGGGGCAGGCCGGGGCCGGGGCGCTGCTCGGCCGGTTCGCGGCGGGCGGGGGCGCGCTGCACGATCTCGAATATCTGACGGACGCCGAGGGGCGGCGGCTGGTCGCCTTTGGCTATTGGGCGGGGTTCGCGGGGGCGGGGGCGGCGCTTTTTGCCTTCGCGGCCGGGCTCGCGGGGGAGGCGGCGGGGCAGGCGGTGGGGCGGGTGGCGGGGCCGCTCGCGCCCTTCGCCGACCGCGACGCGATGGTTGCGGCGGTGCGCGCGGCCCTCGGCGCCGCGCGGCCGCGGGTGCTCGTCATCGGCGCGCTCGGGCGGACGGGGCGGGGGGCCGCGGACCTCTGCGCGGCGGCGGGCCTGCCGGTCACGCGCTGGGACATGGCCGAGACGGCCTCGGGCGGGCCCTTCCCCGAGGTGCTCGCGCATGAGGTCATGCTCAACTGCATCGTGGCGGGGCCGGCGACGCCCGTCTTCGTGCCCGCCGATGCGGGCAGGCGGGCGCGCGCGCTGCGCGTCGTGGGCGACGTCGCCTGCGATCCGGGCGCGCCCTGGAACCCGATCCGCGTCAACGACCGGCTGACCGACTGGCAGGCGCCGGCCCGGCGCGTCCACGCGGACCCGCCGCTCGATGTTGTGGCGATCGACAATCTGCCCTCGCTCCTCCCGGCCGAGGCGAGCGGGGATTTCGCGGCCGGGCTTCTGCCCCTCTTGCAGGATTTCCCCGGCCACCCGGCATGGGGACGGGCGCGGGCGGCCTTCGAGGCAACGGTGCGCGGCGCCTAGCGACCGACGCCCGTGTAATCGACAAACCCCGCCGCCAGCGCGTCGGCGCGCGCATAGACGTTGCGCAGATCGGCCATCCGCGGCACCGCCATCACCCCGGCAAGGCGCGGCAGGTCGAGGGCGCGGAACTCGTTCCACTCGGTCAGGATCACGAGGGCATCGGCCCCGGTGGCGGCCGCATAGGGGTCGCCCTCCCAACGGACGCCGGGCATGAGCGCCTCGCCCTCGCGCCGGCCCTGCGGATCGACGACGACGACCTCGGCGCCCTGCCCCACCAGCGCGGGCACGATCGTCAGGGCCGGCGCCTCGCGCATGTCGTCGGTGTTGGGCTTGAAGGTGACGCCCAGG
Organism: uncultured Gemmobacter sp.; assembly: GCA_964472135.1. Classification (GTDB taxonomy): domain Bacteria; phylum Pseudomonadota; class Alphaproteobacteria; order Rhodobacterales; family Rhodobacteraceae; genus JAUREX01. The sequence goes on along the minus strand of CAYYJB010000044.1, from coordinate 9,568 downwards.
ACCGCGATCCGGCGCCCCGCCACCCAGCCCCCGCAGAGGTCGACGATCTTGTCGATCATCCGCCGCTTCACCGCCTCGTTCACCTCGATCACGGCCTCGGTGATGCGCAGCGCGACGCCGTGATCCTGCCCGATGCGGGCCAGCGCGCGGGTGTCCTTGGGAAAGCACGATCCGCCATAGCCCGGGCCGGCATGGAGGAACTTGTTGCCGATCCGCCCGTCGAGGCCCATGCCATGCGCCACCGCCTTCACATCCGCCCCCACCCGCTCGCAGAGGGTCGCGATCTCGTTGATGAAGGTGATCTTGGTCGCGAGAAAGGCGTTCGCGGCATATTTGATCATCTCGGCCGTCTCGAGGTCGGTCACGACGATCGGAAAGTCGCGCAGATAGAGCGGGCGATAGACCTCGGCCATGACGGCGCGCGCGCGGTCGCTGTCCACGCCCACCACGATGCGGTCGGGGCGCATGAAATCGTCGATCGCGGCCCCCTCGCGCAGGAACTCGGGGTTCGAGGCGACATCGACCTCGGCCGTGGGGTTCGCGCGGCGCAGGATCTCGGCGATGCTGCGGTTGGTGCCGACCGGGACGGTGGATTTGGTGACGACGACGGCGGGGCCCCTGAGCGCGCGCGCGATCTCTTCGGCGGCGGCGAAGACATGGCTGAGGTCCGCGTGCCCGTCGCCGCGCCGCGACGGGGTGCCGACGGCGATGAAGACCGCGCGCGCCTCGGCCACCGCCGCCGCCAGATCGGTCGTGAACCCGAGCCGCCCGGCCGCGATGTTGCGCGCCATGAGCGATTGGAGCCCCGGCTCGTAGATCGGCACCTCGCCTGCCCGGAGCCGCGCGATCTTGGCCGCGTCGCGATCGACGCAGACGACCTCATGGCCGAAGTCCGACAGGCACACACCCGAGACGAGCCCGACATAGCCTGTCCCGACCATCGCGATCTTCATCGGAAATCCCCTGCGCGCCAATTCCCTTGCATCGTGATGGACCGCACCGTGCGCCCTGTCAACGCGCCCCCCTCAGAAGCGGGTCGCGGCATAGGGGGCCGGATCGCGGGCGGGCGCGCGCCCGGCGATGCAGTCGGCCACAAGCTCGGCCGTGACGGGGGCGAGGGTCAGGCCGATGTGCCCGTGGCCATAGGCGTGGATGACCTCGCCACCCGCGCGCGAGGGGCCGATCACCGGCAGGCTGTCGGGGATCGAGGGGCGAAAGCCCATCCAAGAGCGGTCGGGGGCGGGCAGGTCGGGAAAGATCGCGCGCACCCCTTCCTCGAGCCGGGCCAGACGGTGGGGCGAGGGCGGCGCCGCGGTGCCGCCCAGTTCGACCGTGCCGGCCGCGCGCAGCCGCCCCGCCATCGGGCAGAGATAGAAGCCCCGCGCCGAGGGGCAGGTCGGGCGCGTGAGGCGCGGCGCGGCCATGTCCCATTCGAGGTGATAGCCCCGCTCGGTCTCGAGCGGGATGCGGTCGCCAGCGGCCCGCGCAAGCGCCCGCCCATGCGCGCCCGCCGCGATCACGACCCGCCGCGCCCGGATCCGCAGCCCCTCGCCCGTCAGCACGACGCCGCCCGCCTCGCGCGCAAGCCCCGTTGCCGCCGCGCGCAGGAACCGCGCCCCGCCGGCGGCCACGGCGGCGGCAAGCCGGCCCACCATCCGGCCGGGGTCGGAGAGGAAGATCGCCTGCGGGAAATAGGCCGCCCCCGCCGCCGGGGGAAGGTGCGGCTCCATCGCCGCAAGCCGGGCCGCGTCGATCACCTCGACCGCGACGCCAAGCTCGCGCCGGAACGCCAGATCGGCCCGCGCCCCCCGGAGCGCGGCCTCGCTCTCGTAGTAATAGAGGCAGCCGTCGGCGCGGATCAGATCGGCCCCCCCGATCTCGGCCGCGAGCGCGCGCCACATGGGCCCCGCGCCCGCCGTCAGGGCCGCGATGGCGCGCGCGTTGCGCTCGGCCGCGCGCGGCAGCGATTGCACCGCGAAGCGCATGAGCCACGGCGCGAGCGAGAAGATCGCCGCCCGCCGGATCGCGAGCGGCGAGTCGCGATCAAAGAGCAGCGAGGGCAGATTGCGCAAGACCGAGGGCGTGCCGACGGGCTGCACCGCGTAATCGGCGATCGTGCCCGCATTGCCGTAGGAGGCGCCCGACCCGGGCTCGGCCGGATCGATCAGGCAGACCTCGCGCCCCTCGGCGAGCAGCCGCCGCGCGATGGCAAGGCCCACGACACCCGCGCCGATGATGGCGATCTCGGCGTCGTGGCCCCTGTTCTGGGCGGCTGCGGCCAAGGTCAGCCCATGCAGGCCTGAAAGAGCGCGCGGGTGTTCTCGCGCGTCATCTCGACCGGGTTGCCGCCGGCGGTCGGGTCGACGATCGCCATCTCGGTCAGGTGGTCGAGGCGCGACTCCTCGACCCCCATCGCGGCGAGGTTCCTGGGGATCGCGAACATCTCGCGCATCTCCATCACCCGCGCCACGAAGCCGTCGAACCCGCCCCTGATGCCGAGATAGGCGGCCGCGCGGGTCAGGCGCTCCTCGACCGCGGGGCGGTTGAAGGCGAGCACCCAGGGCATGACGACGGCGTTCGTCGTGCCGTGGTGGGTGTTGTAGACCGCCCCGATCGGGTGCGAGAGGGCATGGATCCCGCCCAGCCCCTTCTGAAAGGCGACCGCCCCCATCGCGGCGGCGGCCATCATCTGGGCGCGCGCCTCGATGTCGGTGCCGTCGGCATAGGCGCGCGGCAGGTAGTCGTTGACAAGCCGCATCCCCTCGAGCGCGATGCCCTGGCTCAGCGGGTGGAAGTAGGTGCTCGAATAGGCCTCGAGGCAATGGGCGAAGGCGTCCATCCCGGTGCCGGCGGTGATGGCCTTGGGCATCCCGACCGTCAGCTCGGGGTCGCAGATCGTGACCGCGGGCATGAGGCGGGGGTGGAAGATGATCTTCTTCACATGCGTCGCGGAGTTCGTCAGCACCCCCGCCCGGCCGACCTCGGAGCCGGTGCCGGCCGTCGTCGGCACGGCGATGATCGGGGCGATCCGGCCCGCGTCGGCGCGCGTCCACCAGTCGCCCACATCCTCGAGATCCCAGACCGGGATCGTCTGCCCGACCATGAGCGCGATCATCTTGCCCAGATCGAGCGCCGAGCCCCCGCCAAAGCAGATGACGCCGTCGTGCCCGCCGTCGCGATAGGCCGCGATCCCCGCCTGCATGTTGATGTCGGTCGGGTTGGGATCGACGCCCGAGAACATCGCCCGCCCGAGCCCGCCCGCCTCGAGCACATCGAGCGCGCGCGCCGTGATCGGGAGCGCCGCGAGCCCGCGGTCGGTGACGAGCAGCGGCCGGCTGATGCCCGCTGCCTTGCAATGGGTGGCAAGCTCGGCGATCCGGCCGGCGCCGAACTTCACCGCGGTGGGGTAGGACCAGTTGGCCTTGGGCGAGGTCATTTCGTCACCTTCTTGAGATGGTAGGATTTCGGCCGCGTGACCGACAGGAACCCGAGCGAGGAGAGGCTGCCCCCCCGGCCGGTGTCCTTGCAGCCCGTCCAGCAGAGCGCGGGGTCGAGATAGTCGCAGCGGTTCATGAAGACGGTCCCCGTCTCGATCCGCGCGCCTATCTCGGCGGCGATGGCGGCATCCTGCGTCCAGAGGCTTGCCGTCAGGCCATAGGGGCTGTCGTTCATCAGCGCCACGGCCTCGTCGTCGCCCCTGACCGGCATGATGCCGACGACGGGGCCGAAGCTTTCCTCGCGCATCACGCGCATCCGGTGATCGACGTTCACGAGCACCTGCGGCGCGAGATAGGCGCCCCCGTCATCGGCGGGGAAGCGGGCGGGGTCGATCAGGCCCTTCGCCCCGGCGGCGAGCGCCTCGGCGACATGCTCGCGCACGACGGCGGCAAAGCGGCGGTGCGCCATCGGGCCCAGGGTGGTGTCCTGCTCGAGCGGATTGCCGAGGCGCTGGCCCTCGACCCAGGCGACGGCACGGTCGACGAAACCCCGATAGAGGCTTTCGTGGACATAGATCCGCTCGATCCCGCAGCAGCACTGGCCCGAGTTGAACATCGCCCCGTCCATCAGGCTGTCCACCGCCGCGTCGAGGTCGGCATCCGCGCGCACATAGCCCGGATCCTTGCCCCCGAGTTCGAGCCCGAGCGGGGTAAAGGTGCCCGCTGCGGCCCGCTCCACCGCCTGCCCGCCGGCGACCGAGCCCGTGAAGTTCACGAAATCGAAGGCGCGCGCCCCGATCAGCGCCTCGGTCGTGGGATGGTCGAGCACGATGTTCTGGAACACATCCCGCGGCACCCCGCCCGCGTGCAGCGCCTCGGCCAGACGGTCACCCGCGAGCAGCGTCTGAGAGGAATGCTTGAGGATGACGGCATTGCCCGCGATCAGCGCCGGCACGATGGTGTTGATGGCGGTCAGATAGGGATAGTTCCACGGCGCCATGACGAAGACGACGCCGAGCGGTTCGCGCTCGATCCGCCGCTCGAACCGCTCCGACGCCTCGGCCACGAGGGGCGCGAGCGCCGAGGCCGCGATGTCGGCCATGTAGCCCGCCCGTTCGTTGACGCCGCCGAGCTCGCCGCCATAGCGCACGGGCCGGCCCATCTGCCAGGCAAGCTCCTCGACGATGCGGGGCTTCACCTCGCCAAGGGCCGCCACGCCTGCGCGCACGATCGCGACGCGCTCGGCCAGGGGCCGGGCGGACCAGGCGGGGCGGGCGCGGCGGGCGGCCGCGACGGCATCGGCCGCCGCCTCGGGGCCGAGCGGCACCCGTTCGGCATAGACGCGCCCGTCAACGGGCGAGATCAGTCGGATCGGCTTTGTCATCCTGTCCTCGCATGGGGCGCGCGCGCCCGTTCCTCATGCCCGCTCCAGACCGCGGCGCACTTCCCAGTCGGTCACGACACGGTCGAACTCGCTCACCTCCCAGCGGGCGGCGTGGGTGTAGTGCTCCACTACCCCGTCACCGAAGGCCGCGCGCAGCATGGCCGAGCCATGCAGCAGGTCGGCGGCCTCGCGCAGGGTCTTGGGGATCTCGCGGATGCCGTCGGTGCGATACATGTCGCCGCGCATCTCGGGCTCGAGCTCCATCTTCTGCGCGATGCCGTTGAGGCCCGCGGCCAGCAGCGCCGCCGAGGCGAGATAGGGATTGAGGTCGGCGCCCCCGATCCGGCATTCGACGCGGATGGCCTTCGTCCCCTCGCCGCAGACGCGGAAGCCCGCGGTGCGGTTGTCGGCCGACCAGACGGCCTTGGTCGGGGCGAACATGCCGACGCAGAAGCGCTTGTAGCTGTTGACGTTCGGGGCGAGGAAGGCCGCGATCTCGCGCGCATGGGCAAGCTGGCCCGCGAGGAAGTGCTTCATCAGCGCCGACATGCCGTGCGGGTCGGCCGGATCGCGGAAGGCGGGCTGGCCGTCGAGCGTCCAGAGCGACTGGTGGATATGCGCCGACGATCCGGCGCGGCGGTGGTCGTATTTGGCCATGAAGGTCGCGGTCTTGCCGAAGGACCAGGCGACCTCCTTGGTCGCGGTCTTGATGATCGTGTGGGTGTCGGCGGCATCGAGCGCATCCGAATAGCGCACGTTGATCTCCGCCTGGCCGACGTCGGCCTCGCCCTTGGTGTTCTCGACGACGATGCCCGAGCCATAGAGGCCGTTGCGCAGCGCGCGCATCAGCGGCTCCTCGCGGGTCGAGAGGAGGATGTTGTAGTCCTCGTTGTGCGCGATCACCGGCACGAGGGCGCCATAGCCCTGATCGCGCAGGCTCTCATAGCTGTTCTCGAAGACGAAGAATTCGAGCTCGCTCGCCATCATCGGGGTCAGGCCCATCGCCTCGGCACGGGCGATCTGGCGCTTGAGGATGGCGCGCGGCGAATGGGCGACCTCGGCGTGCGTGTGATGGTCGAGCAGATCGGCGAGCACGAGGGCGGTCGCCGGCTGCCAGGCGGCGCGGCGCAGCGTCTTCATGTCGGGCTTCACGATGTAGTCGCCGTAACCCGCGGCCCAGCTGGTCGCGGCATAGCCCTGCACCGTGTTCATCTCGATGTCGGTCGCGAGCAGGTAGTTGCAGCAATGCGTCTCTTCCCAGCCGCCCTCGACGAAGAAGCGGGCATGAAAGCGCTTGCCCATCAGGCGGCCCTGCATGTCGACGGCGGCGACGATGACGGTATCGATCTCGCCCGCATCGACGAGGGCGGCGAGGGCGGCGAGGGTCAGGTTGCCGGGCATGGTTCCTCCTCGGACGGCTTGCGGATCGCGGTCACCATGCCAAGCCGGCGCGGGCAGGGCAAGGGGCGGCAGGGTTGGGGGCGGCAGGGTTCGGGGGCGGCAGGGTTCGGGGGCGGG
>CAYYJB010000044.1:0-3129 GCA_964472135.1 uncultured Gemmobacter sp. | reverse complement strand
GGGGCGGCAGGGTTGGGGGCGGCAGGGTTCGGGGGCGGCAGGGTTCGGGGGCGGGCTTGCGGGCCGGGCGGGGCGGCGCTAGGACGCTGCATCCCTGCCCCGAGCCCCGCGGACGACCCGCCCATGAGCCCCAGGAAACGCGCGACGCTGACGGGGTTCCTCGCCGTGCTCCTGTGGTCGGGGCTCGCCGCGCTGACGGTGGCGACCGTGCCGGTGCCGCCCTTCCTCCTCAATGCGCTGACCTTCGCGATCGGGGGGGCGATCGGGCTTGGCTGGATCCTCGCGCGCGGTCAGGCGGGGCAGGTGCTTGCCCTTGGCTGGCGGGTGCATATTTTTGGCACGGCGGGGCTCTTTTGCTATCATGCGCTCTATTTCACGGCGCTGCGTCTGGCACCCGCGGCCGAGGCGAGCCTCGTGTGCTATCTCTGGCCGCTCTTCATCGTGCTGGCCGCGGCGCTGACGCCCGGCGCGCGGCCGGGCCCCGGCACCTATGGGGGCGCTGGGCTTGCCTTTGCGGGGGCGGCACTCGTGCTGCTCGGCGGCGGAGGCGGGGAAGGGCCGAACGGGGGGCTAGGGGCGGGGGCGGTCGCGGGGCTCGGGCTCGCCTTCCTCGCCGCGATCGTCTGGGCGGGCTATTCGGCCGGCTCGCGCCGGTTCGGTGATGCCCCGGTCGGCGCGGTGGCGATCTACTGTCTCGCGACGGCGGCCTTGTCAGCGGGGCTGCACCTCATGCTCGAGCAGACGGTCTGGCCTGCGGACGGGGCGGGCTGGGCGGCGGTCGTGGCGCTTGGCATCGGGCCGGTCGGGATTGCGTTCTATTTCTGGGACGAGGGCATGAAGCGCGGCGACATGGAGTTCCTCGGCGTCGCCTCCTATGCCGCGCCGCTCCTATCGACGATCGTGCTGATCCTGATCGGCCGGGCCGAGGCGTCCGGCGCGCTGGTCGGGGCAGCGATTCTGATCGCGCTCGGCGCCTGGCTCGCGGCGCGCGACGGCGCCCTCAGGCGTGCGTCATCAGGCGGTTGATCTCTTCCTTGAGGCGCAGCTTGCGCTTTTTCAGATCGGCGATGTGCAGGGTGTCCGCGCCCGGATTGCGCTCCTGCGCCTCGACCTCGGCCGAGAGGACCTCGTGCTTGCGGCGCAGTTCCTGAACATGCGTGGCGACCGACATTCCCAACCCTCCATTGCAAAGTGACAATTACATGACAGCACGTTTTTGCACGACTGTCAGCAAAAGATGACAGTCGGGTTAACACGCCTCGGTGATCGGGGCGTCGAAGGCAAGCGCCTCGCCATCGCGCAGCACGGCACGGGCGGCGGGGGTGTGGTCGTCGCCGTCGCGCAGGTGGCGGGCGGCCGCATGGACAACGAAGGGCGCGCAGAGCCGCAGCGCCCCCCGGCCCCCCTTGCGCGCCCGCAGCACGATCCGACCCGCCGGCCGCCCCGCCCGTGGCGCGACGGGCAGGATCGCGACCGACCCCCAGCCCGGGCCGAGCGCGCCCAGCACCTCGGCCAGACGCTCGGCCGACTGGATGAGCGTGAGCCACCCGCCCGGCCGCAAGCGCCGCCGCGCGGCTTCGATCCAATGGGCGAGGGGCGTCTCGGCCTCGGCCAGCGCCACCGCCCGGCCCGCGTCGCGCGCCGCCGTCCCGCGCCCGGGCGGGTGATAGGGGGGGTTCGCCATGACATGATCGTATCCGCGCCGCAGCGCGGTGGGCATCGCCGCCAGATCGCCCGCGTGAACCTCGAAGGCAGCGCCGTTCAGCGCGGCGTTTCGCGCGGCGAGCGCCGCATAGGCCGGCTGTACCTCGAGCCCCGCGACCGCGAGGCCCGGGATGCGCGCCCAGAGGCAGAGCGACGCCGCCCCCGCCCCGCAGCCGAGTTCGAGGATGCTCTCGCCCGGCCGCGCCGGCACGGCGGCCGACAGAAACACCGCATCCGTCGAGGACCGGAACCCCGCCCGCGGTTGCAGGACCGTGACGCGCCCGCCGAGGAAGCCGTCGCGCGTCAGCTCGTCCTCGGCGAAGGGCTCAACCCTCATGGGGGTCGATCCCGAGGTCGCGGAGCACCGCGCGGGCCGCCTCGGCATCGTCGTCGGCGACCGCGAGCCGGCGGGGCAGCGCGCCGATGCCGCCCTCGAGCGTGCTCATGTGGACGTCGAGGACGAAGGCCGCTATACCCTCGCCCGCCAGCATCGCCTCGGCAAAGGCGATGAGCGTCGGATCGGTGCTGCGCAGGATGTCCCGCATGGGATGAGGCTATCCCGGGGCGACCCGGCTTGTCGAGGGCAGAGGGCCGCGATGGACGCCAAGGTGGACAGACCGCTCGACCGGCTGGCGGCGCATCTCGCGGACGATCTCGCGGCGGTCGATGCCACGATCCGGGCGCGCATGGCGTCCGAGCACGCCCCCCGCATCCCCGAGGTGACGGCGCATCTGGTGGGGGCGGGCGGCAAGCGGGTGCGGCCGATCCTGACGCTCGCGGCGGCGCGGCTCTGCGGCTATGGGGGCGACCATCACATCCGCCTCGCCGCCACGGTCGAGTTCATCCATACCGCGACGCTCCTGCACGACGACGTGGTGGACGAAAGCCGCGCCCGCCGCGGCCGTCCGACGGCGAACCTGCTCTGGGATAACAAGTCGAGCGTGCTTGTGGGCGACTATCTCTTTGCCCGCTCCTTCCAGCTCATGACCGAGACGGGCTCGCTCAGGGTGCTCTCGATCCTCTCGGATGCCTCGGCCACCATCGCCGAGGGCGAGGTGCTGCAACTGACGGCGGCACAGAACCTCGGGACGACCGAAGAGGTCTATCTGCGCGTCGTGCGCGGCAAGACGGCGGCACTTTTTGCGGCCGCGGCCGAGGTGGGGGGCGTGATCGCGGGCGCGCCCGAGGCGCAGGTCGCGGCGCTGCGGGCCTATGGCGACGCGCTCGGGATCGCCTTCCAGATGGCCGACGACGTGCTCGACTATGCGGGCGATGCGGCCGCGACGGGCAAGAACGTGGGCGACGATTTCCGCGAGCGCAAGCTCACCCTGCCGGTGATCCGCGCCATCGCCGCCGCCGACGCGGCCGAGCGCGCCTTCTGGCGGCGCACGATCGAGACGGGCGACCAGCAACCGGGCGATCTGG
>CAYYJB010000043.1:0-20428 GCA_964472135.1 uncultured Gemmobacter sp. | reverse complement strand
TGCGCGCCCCACCCGAGGCGGCAAAGAGGACGAGCGGCCGGCGCAGCTTCACCGCGCGCTCGGACGCGGCGATGATCGCGTTGCCGACATGGCCGCCCATCGAGCCCGCCATGAACGCGAAATCCTGCGCCGCCGCGACGATGGGGGTGCGCAGCACCTCGCCCTCGGCGACGAGCATCGCCTCGCGCTCGCCCGTCTCCTTCTGCGCGGCCTTCAGCCGGTCGGGATATTTCTTCTGGTCGCGGAACTGGAGCGGGTCGGCCACCGTCTCGGCCACCTTCACCTCGGTGAAGATCCCGGCATCGAAGAGGGCGGCGAAGCGCTCGCGCGGGCTGATCGGCAGGTGATGGTCGCAATTCCCGCAGACGTTGAGGTTGTCGGCGAGCTCGCGGTGGAACAGCATCGTCCCGCACTCGGGGCATTTCGTCCAGAGGTTCTCGGGCACTTCCCTGCGCGAGAAGAGCGAGTTGATCTTGGGTCGGACGTAGTTCGTGATCCAGTTCATCGGTGGCCCCGCCTTCGGCCCCTGTCAGATATGCCCGCCGGCCGCCCGTTGCAACCGCCGCCCGCCCCCTAGCCCCCGGTCATGTAGGGCATGAGGACGATCTCGTTCTCGGGCCTGAGCGGCTGGAGCCACGCCTCGCGATAGATCACCCCGTCGATCGCGACCGAGACGCCGCGCGCCACCTGCGGCGCAAGGCCCGGATGGCGCGCGGTCAGGGCCGCGAGCATCTCGCGCACGTTCGCGGCCTCGACCTCGACCTCCTGCGCGCCGTCCGCCGCGCGCCCCAGCGACCCCCAGAGCCGCACGCGCAGCGCCGCCACCCCCTCAGCCGCCCGCCGTGATCGCGGCCAGCACGCGCGGCGGCGACATCGGCAGATGCCGCATCCGGACGCCGGCCGAGCGCGACACCGCATTGGCGAGTGCCGCGAGCGGCGGCACGATCGAGGTCTCGCCCACGCCGCGCACGCCGTAAGGGTGGCCGGGGTTCGGGATCTCGAGGATCAGCGTGTCGATGCGCGGCAGGTCCGACGCGACCGGCACGCGATAGTCGAGAAAGCCCGGGTTCTGCAGCCGCCCGTCGGCACCATAGACATATTCCTCGTTCAGCGCCCAGCCGATGCCCTGCACCGCGCCGCCCTGCATCTGCCCTTCGACATAGTCGGGGTGGACCGCCCGGCCCGCGTCCTGCAGCACCGTATAGCGCAGCACCTTCGTCGCGCCCGTCTCGCGGTCGGTCTCGACATCGACGATGTGGACCCCGAAGCTTACCCCGGCGCCATCGGCGTTGACCTCGAAATGTCCCGCGATGGGGCCGCCCGTCTCGGCCGAGACGGCGGCGATCTCGGCCAGGGTCATGGGCGGAAACCGGCCCGCGTTGGGGCCCGCGGGCACCGCGGCGCCATCGACCCATTCCACCGCCTCGGGCGCGATCCCCCAGATCGCGGCCGCGCGCGCGCACATCTTGCCGATCGCGTCGCGCGCGGCCCGGATCGTGGCGAGCCCGACCGCGAAGGTGACGCGGCTGCCGTCGGTCACGTCGTTGTGGCCGAGCGAGGCGGTGTCGGCGATGATCGTGCGCACCTTCTCGAGCGGGATCCCGAGTTCCTCGGCTGCCATCATCCCGATCGAGGCGCGCGAGCCGCCGATGTCGGGGTTGCCCTCGGTCACGCCCACCGTTCCGTCGGTGTTGATGTTGAGGCTGACGCAGGTGTTGCCGCCGAAGTTGAACCAGAACCCGCAGGAGATCCCGCGCCCCTGTCCGGGCTTCAGCGGGGCGCTGTAATGGGGGTGCGCGCGCGCGGCCTCGAGCGTCGCGATCAGCCCGATGTCGGGATAGGTCGGCCCGTATGAGGCGCGCGTGCCCTTGCGCGCGGCATTGGCGAGCCGCACCTCGAGCGGGTCGAGCGCGAGCGTCTGGCACAGCTCGTCGATGACGCTCTCGACCGCAAAGATCGCCTGCGGCGCCCCGGGCGCACGATAGGCGGCCTCCTTGGGGCGGTTCGTCAGCACGTTCCAGCCCGCCGCGCGCACCGCCCCGAGGTCATAGGCCGCAAACGCCGCCTGCGCGCCGAAGTCGACCGTCCCGCAGCGGAATGCCCCGCCGGTATAGTGCAGCCGCGCCTCTGCCGCGGTGATGCGGCCCGCCTTCGTCATGCCGATGCGCACATCGATGACCGAGGCGACCGTCGGGCCCGTCGCGCGGAAGACCTCGTCGCGGTTCATCACGATCCTGACCGGCCGCCCGGCCTTGCGCGAGAGCGCGAGCGCGACGGGTTCGATGAAGACGGTCGTCTTGCCGCCGAAGCCGCCGCCGATCTCGGAGGCGGTGACGCGCAGCTGGCTCGCCTCCATCCCCACGATGGCGGCGCAGAGGGTGCGGACGTGATACTGGCCTTGCGTGCAGCACCACAGATCGGCCTTGCCGTCCGGGGTCGTCGCCGCAAGGCAGGCGTGCGGCTCGATATAGCCCTGATGGGTGGCCTCGGTGCGAAAGCGCCGCTCGATCACGACATCCGCGGCGGCAAAGCCCGCCTCCAGATCGCCATGCCCGAATTCGCAGTGGCTGGTGATGTTGGGCGGAGATCCTTCGGGCACGCTCTCATCCGCCGCGCCGGGGCGGATCGCGGGGGCATCGGGCGCGAGCGCCGCCTCGATCTCGGTGACATGGGGCAGGGGGGCATACTCAACCCTGATCGCGCGCGCCGCGCGCCGGGCCAGCGCCGCCGAAGTAGCGGCCACCGCCGCGACGGCGTGGCCGTCATAGAGGACGCGGTCGCGGGCGAGGCAGTTTTCCTGCACGTCCGCCACCGACGGGTCGGGGTCGGCCGCGAAATCTGCCGCCGTCACCACGGCCTTCACCCCGGGCATCGCGAGCGCGGCCGAGGTATCGATCCCGAGGATGCGGGCGTGGGCGTGCGGGCTGCGCAGGATCGCGCCGTGCAGCATCCCCGGCGCCACCGCATCGGCGCCATAGAGGGCGCGCCCTGTCACCTTCTCGACCCCGTCGGGGCGGGGGGGGCGCGTGCCGACGATGCGGAAATCCTTGCGCGGGGTGTCGAATGCCATGTCAGTTCCCCCTCATCTCGGCGGCCGCGGCCTGAACGGCGCGGATGATCTTGTCATATCCCGTGCAGCGGCAGAGGTTTCCGGCAAGCCAGAATCGCACCTCCTCGTCGGTCGGGTCGGGGTTGCGCACGAGCAGGTCGCGCGCGGCGACAAGGATGCCCGGCGTGCAGATCCCGCATTGCAGCGCGGCGTGGTCGATGAAGGCGCGCTGGAGCGGGTGCAGCACCTCGCCCGTCGCCATCCCCTCGATGGTGCCGACCTCGCGCCCCTCGGCCTCGGCCGCGAGCACGAGGCAGGCGCAGACGATCCGCCCGTCGAGCGACACCGTGCAGGCGCCGCAATCGCCCGTCCCGCAGCCTTCCTTGCTGCCGGTCAGCCCGAGCCTGCCGCGCAGCGCGTCAAGCAGCGTCTCGTCGGGGTCGCAGAGGAATTCGGCCGGATCGCCGTTGATCCGCGTGGTGATGTGCAGCGCCGTCATGCCGTGCCCTCCGCCCGGGCAAGCGCGATGCGCGCCGCCCGCCGTGCCAGAACCCCGACGGTCGCCTTGCGAAAGGCGACCGTGCCGCGCTTGTCGTCGATGGGGCGGGCGGCTTCCGAGGCCGCCGCCGCGACCGCCGCAAGCGCGCCATCCTCGGCCCGCGTCCCGATCAGCGCCGCCGCAGCCGTTGCGCACAGCACGACCTTTGGCCCGACCGCGCCGAGCGCCACGCGCGCCGCCGCGATCCTGCCATCGGCGCCGAGGGTCAGGTTCACCCCCGCCGAGGCCACGGCGATGTCCATCTCGCTGCGCGGGGTGAAGCGCAGATAGGCGTCACCCGCCCGCGTTCCGCGCGGCGGCAGCAAGATGGCCGTCACCATCTCGCCCTTTTGCAGCGTCGTGCGCCCGGGGCCGGCCGCGATCTCGATGACCTCGACCTCGCGCGCGCCCTGCGGGCCCTCGATCCGCGCCCGCGCGCCGGCGGCGACCAGCGCCGGCACCGAATCGCCCGCGGGCGAGGCGTTGCAGACATTGCCCGCCATCGTGCAGCGCCCCTGGATCTGGGTCGAGCCGATCAGCGCGAAGGCCTCGGCCACGCCGGGCCAGGCCGCGCGCAGCGCCGCATGCTCGCCCAGACGCGCGCCCGAGACGGCCGCGCCGATGCGAAAACCGCCGTCGCGCTCGGCCACGATCTCGGACATGCCGGGAATGCGCTTGATGTCGACGATCAGCGCCGGTTCGACCATCCCCGACTTCATCTGCACGAGCAGATCCGTTCCGCCCCCGAGCACCCGCGCGATGCCCGGTTCCGCCGCAAGGGCCGCCGTCGCCTGCGCGACGCTCTCCGCACTCAAGAATCGCATCTCATGCCTCTTTCGTTCGGGGAACCCTAGCGGCGCGGCACGGGTCAGGCAACCGTGGCGGGGCGTCTCAGGCCCGCACCCGCGCGCCCTCGGGATCGTAAAGGGGCCCGAGCGTGATCTCGGCCGGGTGGACCTCGGCCGCGACCACGAGCTCATAGCGGCCCGCGCGCAGGAAGGCGTCATCGACGCCCGCGGGGTTCCTGACATAGCCAAAGCCGATGTTGCGCCCGATCGTGTAGCCAAACCCGCCCGAGGTCAGATAGCCGACCGGTTCGCCGTCGCGCAGGATCGTCTCGCGGCCGACAAGGACGACCGCGGGATCGGCCAGCGTGAAGCCCGCAAACCGCTTGGCGAGCGGCCGGCCCGCCGCGGCCTCGAGCGCCGCGCGCCCCATGAAAGGGGTGTTCGCGGCCATCTTGACCGCCCAGCCGAGGCCCGCCTCGAACGGCGTGTCATTGGGGGTGATGTCGGAGGACCAGGCGCGATAGCCCTTTTCGAGCCGGAGCGATTCGAGCGCGCGGTAGCCCACGGGCCGGATGCCCTCGGGCACGCCCGCGGCCATCAGCGCGTCATAGACCGCACCCGTCGCGGCAAGGGGGACATGCAGCTCCCACCCGAGTTCGCCGACATAGGTGATCCGGACCGCGCGCACCTGCGCGCCCGCGATCTCGATCTCGCGCACATGGCCGAAGGGAAAGGCCGCGTTCGAGACATCGGCCGCCGTCACCCGTTCGAGCACCCGCCGCGCGCCGGGCCCCATGAGCGAGAGGGTGCCCCATTCCTCGGTCACGTCGCGCAGGGCGACATCGCCGCCCTCGGGCAGGTGGTCGCGGATCCATCCGAGGTCGTGGGTGCGAAAGCCCGTGCCCGTCACGACATAGAAGCGATCCTCGGCCAGCCGCGCCACGGTCAGGTCGGCCTCGATCCCGCCGCGCGAGTTCAGAAGCTGGGTATAGGTCACGCGCCCCGGCGGCTTCGACACATTGCCCGCGCAGATCCAGTCGAGCGCGCGGCCCGCATCGCGGCCCGTGATCTCGTATTTCGCGAAGGAGGACTGGTCGAAGATCCCGACCGCCTCGCGCACGTGGGCGTGCTCGGTCCCGACATGGGCAAACCAGTTCTGCCGCCCCATCGCGTAGATGTCGCGCGCCTCCACCCCCTCGGGGGCGAACCAGTTCGGGCGCTCCCAGCCGAGCTTCGAGCCGAAGACCGCCCGCGCGGCCCTGAGGCGCGCATAGAGCGGCGAGACGATGCGCGGCCGGCCGCTGTCGTATTCCTCGTGCGGGAAGGCGACGGTATAGTGCTTGCCGTACGCCTCGCAGGTGCGCGCGCAGACCCAGTCGCGGTCGGCATGCAGCCCCGCAAAGCGGCGGATGTCGACGACCCAGAGGTCGAGCGGGGCCTCGCCCGTCATCGCCCATTCCGCGAGCACCCAGCCCGCGCCCCCGCCCGAGGCGATGCCGAAGGCGTTGAAGCCCGCGCCCACATACATGTTGGCGCATTCGGGCGCCCGGCCGAGGATGAAGTTGCCGTCGGGCGTGAAGCTCTCGGCGCCGTTGATCATCTGCTTGACGCCCGCCTCAGCGAGTGCGGGCACCCGCGCGATGGCCTGCGTCATGTGCTGCTCGAAATGGTCGAAATCGTCATCGAAGAGGCGGAATTGCCAGTCGTCCGGCACATCGCCCGTCGTCCAGGGCTGCGGGTCGGGCTCGTAGCCGCCCATCACGAGGCCGCCGACCTCTTCCTTGAAATAGGTGCGCCGGTCGGGGTCGCGGATCGTCGGCGCATCGGGCGAGAGGCCCTCGATGCGCTCGGTCACGATGTACTGGTGGCGGACGGGCTGGAGCGGCACGGTGATCCCCGCCATCGCGCCCACCTGCCGCGCCCACTGGCCGGCGCAGTTGACGACCGTCTCGCAGCCGATGGTGCCGGCCGTCGTCTCGACATGGGTGATGCGGCCGCGATCCATCCGGAAGCCCGTCACGCGCACGCCCTCGTAAAAGCGCGCCCCGTGCATCCGCGCGCCCTTGGCGAGCGATTGGGTGATGTCCGAGGGGCTCGCCTGCCCGTCGGTCGGCAGCCAGCTTGCCCCGACGAGGTCGGAGACATCCATCAGCGGCCACATCCGCCGCACCTCCTCGGGCGAGATGAGGTGCATCTCCATCCCGAAGGACCGCGCGGTGGTGGCGAGGCGGCGGAACTCGGTCCAGCGGTCGGCGTTCGTCGCGAGCCGCAGGCAGCCCGACATCTTCCAGCCCGTCTCGAGGCCCGTCTCGGCCGCGAGGCCCTTGTAGAGGTCGACCGAGTATTTCAGCACCTTGGTGATCGAGGCCGAGGCGCGCAACTGCCCCACGAGCCCCGCCGCGTGCCAGGTGGAGCCCGAGGTGATCTGCCCCTGTTCGAGCACGACGACCTCGGCCTTGTGGTCGCGCGCGAGGTGATAGGCGGTCGAGCAGCCGATGATGCCGCCGCCGATGACGACGACGCGGGCATGGCCGGGGAGGGTCATGTGATGATCTTTCCGTGGGTTGCGGTGTAGACTTCAAGCAGGGCATCAAGGCGTTCGAGGTTCTCGCGCGCATAGGCGCGGTAATCGACGCCGGGTGCCGCGAGATGGATGTCCGAGACCATCGACCACATCGCCTCGCGCACGAGCGCCGCGCCCTGCATCGCGTCGAAGGCGCGCATGAGCGCCCCGTCGGGGGCGCGCCCGAAATAGGCGTGCAAGAGCCGCCCGGATGCCGCCGCGTCCATGCCCGCGTTGGCGGCGGCCCCGGCCAGATCGAACATCGCCGTCCCGAAGCCCGCATATTCGAAATCGATGAGCCAGAGCCGCGCGCCGTCATCGAGGAAGTTCGCGGGCAGCAGGTCGTGGTGGCCGAAGACGATCGGGAGCGCGACCTGCGCCGCCTCGAACGCGGCCGACAGCGCGAGCAGCCGCGGCAGATCGGGCAGGAAGGGGCTTTCGCCCGCCGCCAGCGTGCGGGCATAGTCGCGGATCACATGAAAGGGCCAGAAGATGCAGGCCTCGCCCGCGACATGGGCGGGCATGTCGCGGTGGAACCGCGCGAGGATCCCGGCCACCCGCTCGGGTTCGGCGCAGAGGTCGGCCGCCTGCCAGGTCCGCCCCTCAACGAAGGCCGTGACCATGACGCCCGGCCCCGCATGCTCGACCTCGGGGGCAAAGCCCGCCGCGTGGGCCGCGCGCGCGGCCTCGGCCTCGCGCGCACGGCGCACATGGTGGCATGGATAGTCGGCGCCGAAGCGCGCGACATGGACCCCGGCCGCGTCCGTCACCTTCCAGATCTCGTTCGAGAGGCCACCGCGCAACGGTTCGGCCGCGATCTCGCCCCGCCAGCAGGGCAGGGCGCGCAGGCGGTCCGGGATCATGCCCCCCCTCCCGTTGCAAGGCCGAGTCGCGCGCGCGCGCCCCGGGCGCCCGCCTGGATCAGCCGGTCGGCCACGATCGCGATGAAGGCAACCGCGAGCCCCGCGACGAGGCCCCGCCCCGGGTCGGCCTTGGTCAGCGCGATATAGACCTCCTGCCCGAGGTCGCGGGTGCCGACCAGCGCCGTGATCACGAGCATCGAGAGCGCGAACATGATCGTCTGGTTGAGGCCGAGCAGGATCTCGGGCAGCGCGAGCCGCAGGCGGATGCGCGTCAGGATCTGCCGCGGCGTGCAGCCCATGGCGCGCCCGGCCTCGATCAGGCGCGGATCGACCCCTTGGAGCCCAAGCACCGTGTAGCGGATCGCGGGCGCCACCGCATAGGCCACGACCGCGAGCATGGCGGTGAAGTCGCCCACGCGGAACAGCATCACCGCCGGCATGAGATAGACGAAGGAGGGCAGCGTCTGGAGCGTGTCGATCACCGCCCGCACCGGCCGCCAGAGCGCCTCGCGCCCCGCGACCGCGATGCCGATCGGCACGCCCAGCGCCATGGCGATCAGCGTCGAGACCCCGCAGAGATAGACGGTAGTCATCGCCTTTTCCCACTGGCCGGTTGCCGCGATCAGCGTCGTGAGCACCCCCGCCAGCACCCCGAGCCGCACCCCCCCGAGCCGCCAGCCGATGAGCGCGAGCCCCGCCGCGACGCCAAGCCAGGGCAGCGCCAGCATGAAGCGCTTCACCGGCATCAGCAGATGCACGAGCACCGCGTTCTTCGCGGCCTCGAGCGTGTCGAAATAGTTGACGTTGATCCACGCCATCGCCTCGGACCAGAACGCGCCGGTCGAGAGCCGGAGCGCCTCAGGATAATTCTGCACGCCGGGCAGCACGAGGCCCGCGAGCCCCGCGCCGAGCACGAGCGCCGCCGACGCGACCAGATAGGGCCGCCCGCCCGCCGGCGCGCCGGGCCGGCCATGCGCGGCCGCCTGGCTCAGCCGGTCGAGCGCGATCGCGAGCGCCACGATGGCAAGGCCCGCCTCGAGCCCCGCGCCGAAATCAAGCCGCCGGAGCGCCGCGAGCACATCGAAGCCAAGCCCCCCCGCCCCGATCATCGAGGCGATGATGACCATGTTGAGCGAGAGCATGATGACCTGGTTCACCCCGACCATCAGCGCCTCGCGCGAGGCGGGCACGAGCACGCGCCAGACCATCTGGCGCTCGGTGCAGCCCACCATCCGGCCGAGGTCGTGGATCTCGGGCGCGACGCGGCGCAGCGCGAGCGTCGTGATCCGCGTCATCGGCGGCATGGCGTAGATGAGCGTCGCCACCACCGCCGCCGTCGGCCCGAAGCCAAAGAGGATCAGGATCGGCACCAGATAGGCGAAGACCGGCATCGTCTGCATGAGATCGAGGACGGGCGCGATCGCGCGCTCGACCCACCGCCGCCGCCACGCCGCGATCCCGATCACAAGCCCCCCCGCCACCCCGATCGGCACCGCGACGAGGATCGAGGCCAGCGTGACCATGGCACTCGCCCACTGGCCGAAGACCGCGACGAAGCCCATGCAGACGATCTGGAGGATGGCGAGCCGCCAGCCTCCGAAGCGGTGGCCGAGGAGCGCGAAGATCCCCGTGACGGCGACCCAGGCGAGCGGGGGCAGGATCACCCGCGCCGTGCTTCCCTGCCCGTCGAGAAACCCCGTCGAGAGCGCCGAGAGGACAAGCCGATAGGGCGCATCGATCGCGGCCGCGACCGCGCGGGTGAGGTCGGAGAAGGCGAGCGGGCCGATCGCGGCCTCGGCCGTCAGCCACTTGACCGCTGCCCCGATCCAGCGCGCGGCGGGCAGGATCGCGGCCTTGGGCCATTCCGCCGCCCAGCCCGGCAGCAGCGGCGCGAGCGCCCAGATGAGCGCGAGCGCCGCCGCCGCCACGCCCAGCGCGCCGAGCGGGCCGAGGGTCGGGCGCGCCCTCATCCCGGGCCGCCGCCGAGCATCAGCCGCACGACATCGACCTGCCGCAAGAGGCCCGCCGTCGCCCCCGCCTCATCGACCACGCGCAGCGCGGTCGCCCCGTCGAGAAAGCGCGGCGCGACATCGGCGATGGCGGCGCGCGCGCTCACCGCCGGCAGATCCGCCGCCGCCGGCCCCGCGATCATGATCGAGCCCGCGCGCACGACCTTGGCCTTGGGCACGGCGCGGGTGAACTCGCGCACATAATCCGTCGCGGGGCGCAGCACGATTTCCTCGGGCGTGCCCATCTGCACGATCGCGCCGTCCTTCATGATGGCGATGCGGTCGGCAAGGCGGATCGCCTCGTCGAAATCATGGGTGATGAAGACGATGGTCTTTTTCAGCACCGATTGCAGGCGGATGAACTCGTCCTGCATCTCGCGCCGGATGAGGGGGTCGAGCGCCGAGAAGGGCTCATCGAGAAACCACAGCTCCGGCTCGACCGCGAGCGAGCGCGCGATGCCCACCCGCTGCTGCTGGCCGCCCGACAGCTCGCGCGGGAAAGCCCCCTCGCGCCCCGCGAGCCCCACGAGCGCCACCATCTCGCGCGCGCGCGCCTCGCGCACGGCGCGCGCCGCCCCCTGGATGGCGAGCGGAAAGGCCACGTTGTCGAGCACGCTCAGATGCGGCAGCAGCGCGAAGTGCTGGAACACCATGCCCATCTTGTGGCGGCGGATCTCGATCATCTCGGCGTCCGAGGCCGCGAGCAGGTTCTGCCCGTTGAAGAGGATCTCGCCCGCCGAGGGCTCAACAAGGCGGGACATGCAGCGCACGAGCGTCGATTTTCCCGACCCCGACAGCCCCATGATGACGAAGATCTCGCCCGAGGCGACGGCAAGCGTCGCCCCCCGCACCGCGGGCACGAGGCCCGCCGCGGCAAGCGCGCCCGGCTCGGGGGCGGGGCCGAGTGTGGCAAGCGTCTCGGCCGCGCGCGGCCCGAACACCTTCCAGACGTCGCGGCAGATGAGTTTCGGGGTGGGATCGGTCATGCGGGGGCTGCGGCGTGAAAAAGAGACCCCGGGCGGCAATGCGGCCGCCCGGGGGCTGTCGCGGTCTGCGGTTACTGGCCGATCCAGGCTTTCCAGCGGCCCTCGTTCGCGGCCATCCAGGCGCCGACGACCTCCTCGATCGACTTGCCGTTGAGGTCGACCTCGGTGATCATCGCGCCCATCTCGTCATTGTCGATGGTAAACGCGCTGATGGCCTTGTGCGCGGTCGGCCAGGTGTCCTTGACCCCCGCCCAGCCGGCCTTCCAGATCTCGCCGAAGGGCTTGCCGCAATCATGCGTGGCAGAGGCGTTCGACCCCCATGCGGCGTCGGTATAGCAGGCGGCGGTGTATTCGGGGAACTCGACCCACTCGCCCTGATACTTCGCGGGCGCCCAGTGCGGGGCGTAGATCCAGAGCAGGACGGGCGCCTGCCGCTGATATGCGCTCTCGAGTTCGGCAAATAGCGCCGCGTCGGTGCCCGCGTGGATCACCTCGAAGGGCAGGTCGAGCGCCGCCACGCGCTCCTCGTCGAAGCCGCCCCAGGTAACGGGGCCGCCGAGATAGCGGCCCTTGGGCGCGGTCTCGGCCGTGGCGAAGGCCTCGGCGCAGGCGGGATCCTTCAGCGCCTCCCAGTTGGGCAGGCCGGGGCATTTTTCCTTCATGTAGAGCGGATACCACCACTCTTCCTTGGCCTTCATGCCGGTCGGGCCGAAGACCTCGACCTTGCCGGTCGCGGTCGCGGCGTCCATCGCCTCGCGGCCGGTCGTCTCCCAGATCTCCATCGCGACGTGCAGATCGCCCGTCTCGAGCCCCGCGAACTGCGCGAGATAGTCGGCCTGGACATATTCGACGTTCAGCCCGGCCTGCTTGAGCACCTCGCCCATGAGCTGCGTGGTGATGAGCTGGCCCGTCCAGTCGTGCAGCGTGAGCTTGATCGGATCGGTCGAATCCGCGGCCGCCAGGGGCAGGGCCCCCGCCGCCGTGATGAACCCCGCCAGCCCGAAGGCCGCGAGGGAGTGCTTCGATGCGGTCATCTGTCTCTCCCTGTCGAATGTGCGCGTTGATCCATGCCGGAGCGTTGCGGCGCTGGGTTGTCGGCGAAGGTTGCGGCCCGAAGCCCACGCATGTCAATTCCGTTTGTGGAGATTTGTGTTGCTTCTGCCCGTTCGGCGTGGATTTCTGCCTCATTGGGGGCATGATGCAGACACGGCGCCACGGCGACATCCTGAAATTGCTCGAGGCCGAGGGCAGCAGCTCGGTCGGCGCGATCGCGCGCGCGCTCGGCGTCTCGGCCGAGACGATCCGGCGCGATCTGCGCCCGCTGGCCGATGCGGGGTCGGTCGTGCGGATGCATGGCGCGGTCGGGCTCGCCGGCATGTTCGGCGAGGCGCCCTTTGCCCGCCGAATGCGCGAGAACGCCGCCGCCAAGACCGCGATCGCGCGCCACCTGGCGGCGACGATCCGCGACGGCGACACGCTCATGCTCGACACCGGCACGACGACGAGCTTTCTCGCGCGCGCCCTCGTCGGGCACCGGCGGCTGACGGTCGTGACCAATTCATCCGACATCGCGCGCACCCTCGCGACTCGGAACGGCAACCGCGTCTTCATGGCGGGGGGTGAGTTGCGGCCGGATTCGGGTGCCGCCTTCGGCGCGTCGGCGATCGAGTTCGTCGCGCGCTTTCAGGTGCGCCACGCCATCATCTCGGCGGGTGCGATCGACGCCGAGGGGGTGATGGATTTCGACCTGCACGAGGCAGAGTTCGCCCGCACCGTACTGGCATGCGGCGAACGCCGGATCGTGGTGTCGGATGCATCGAAGTTCGGGGGGCGCGGCTTTGTGCGGGTCTGCGGTTTCGGTTCGCTCGATCTGGTCGTGACCGACCGCGCCCCGCCCGTGCCCATCGCCACTGCCCTGACGGCGGCCGGCGGGCGTGTCGTGCTCGCGGTCTGATCTGGGATCAGCGCCAGAATGCGATCGCGGCGATCTGCGAATCGAGCCGGCGCGCGAGGAACATCACCCCCGCCCCCCCGGTGACAAGCAGATCGACGCCGATCAGCCCCGCCGCGAGCAGCGCCAGCCAGATGCCGACCCTATCCGACATGCGACGGAACGCGCGCTCAGGCCTCGTGCGGCAGGGGCTGCCCCTCGAACGCGACCTCGCGCGCGGCCGGATCGAAATCGAGCACATAGTGGTTCTTGCGGTGGCCGGGCGCGAGACGGATGAAACCGCGATCGCGAAGCGCCTTCAGTGCCCGATAGAAGGTCGCCGGGGCGATCTCGTCGACGAATCCGTGCTCGCGCAGGTTTTCGGAGGCGAAAACCTGCGAGCCGTCGGCCTCAAGGCGGCTGGCGATGCGGGCGGCATAGAGAACGTCGCGCTCGGCCTCGGTCAGCTCGAACAGGCCGAGTTCGGCCTCGAGTTCCTTTAGGAGTTGGCGCAACCTGGCGGCGGACGAGAGTGACGGCAGTTCGGACAGCGACTTGCGCATCTTTCAATTCCTCTCAGCTTTGAATTAGAGTGTCTCAAATCCACTCTGATGATAGGAAAACCTCGGCCGTCTTTCAAGCTCCTTGCTGCGCCGCGGCGATCAATTCGCTTGTTTGTTCGTTGTCAGCATGACCATTTCCCCGAGGTTCTCGACCGTGACATAGCCGCACAGCCGGCCCCGATCGACGATGCCGACCGCGGGTGCCCTGCTGCTCTGGAGCGCCCCGATCACCTCGAGCAGCGGCGCCTCGGCCGATAGCGTCGGAATGGGCGATGCCATGGCGTCGCGCACCCGCGCGGGCGCCGACTTGCCCGCCAGCGCCTCGATCAGCGCCCCCCGCGTCAGGAACCCCGCGAGGCTGCCGTCCGCCGCAATGACGGGAAACTCGTGCTGGGTCGTGCGAACGACGGCATCCGCAGCCGTGCCCAGCGCGTCGTCCGGCCCGAGCGTCACGAAATGGCGGATCATCGCATCGCTCGCTGAACGATCCCGCGCGATGGCGCGCATCTCTACCTCGGCGCTCTCGGCGCCCGCGGCAAGGAAGACGAAGACCGCGATCAGGATCAGGACGGGCCCGCCCCCCATGAGGCCCGCGATCCCGAACACGAAGGCGATGGCCTGGCCGATCCGGGCCGCGAGGCGGGTAGCGCGCAGCCGCCCAATGCGCAGCGCGACGAGTGCCCGCAGCACCCGGCCGCCATCCATCGGAAAGGCGGGCACGAGGTTGAAGACCGCCAGCAGCAGGTTGATCCCCGCTAGCCGCGCCCAGAACCCGCCCGCCGGATCCTCGAGCGCCGCCGCGCTCGAGATCGGATCCTCGGGGCCCATGAGGAGCATGATCGCGGCCCAGATCGCGATGTTGACACACGGACCGGCAAGGGCGACCGCGATCTCCTGCCCGGGCCGCTCGGGCAGGCAATCCATCCGCGCCAGCCCGCCGATCGGCAGGAGCGTGATGTCCGGCGTGCGGATGCCGTAGCGGCGCGCCATCAGGATATGGCCGAATTCATGCGCGATCACGCAGGCAAACAGCGCCGCGACAAAGACGACCGAGGCGGCCGCAACCGCGCCGCCGCCCTCGGCCCAGGCGCTCGCGGCGATCCAGGCGACGAGCAGGAAAAAGGTCGCATGCACCCTGATCTCGGTGCCGGCAAAGCGTCCGATGGAAAAGGACCACGTCATAAATGCCTCCCAGCCATAGCCGACCGGTGCGACCGACACCGCAGCCGCGCCCCCGATTGATGCCCCAGCCGCGACGGGCCGGCAAGCCGGAGCCGTCAGGCCCGGTGATAGGGCGCACCGGCGAGGATCGTCGCCGCGCGGTAGAGCTGCTCGGCCAGCATCGCGCGCACGAGCATGTGCGGCCAGACCATCGGACCGAAGGAAAGCACGAGATCCGCTTCGGACCGCAGCGCCGGATCGCTCCCGTCGGCCCCGCCGATCACGAAGCAGACCTCACCCCGTCCACCGTCGCGCCAGCGCGCCAGACGATCGGCGAGCGCGGTCGACGAAATCATCTCGCCCCGCTCGTCGAGCACGACGCGCACGGCCCCTTGAGGGATTGCGCGCCGAAGCGCGGCACCCTCGGCCGCAAGCCCTGACGCGCGCCGATCGTCGACCTCGATGATCCGGACGGGTCCGAGGCCGAGCGCGCGGCCCGTTCGTTCGCAGCGCGCGCACCAGTCATCGATCAGTGGCCGCTCGGGCGCCGAGGGGCCGAGCCGGCCCACGGCGCAGATGCTCAGGCGCATTCAGCCCTGCGCCGGCACGGGCACCGCCACGGTGCCCGCCGACGGGCGCAGCGCCGCCGGATTCTGCCACATCTTCTCGATCTGATAGAACGCGCGCACCTCGGGGCGGAAGACATGCACGACCACGTCGCCCGCGTCGATCAGCACCCAGTCGGCGGTCTCGCGCCCCTCGACCTTGCACAGTATGCCGAGGTCGCGCTTGAGGCGCTCGGTCAGCTTTTCCGAGATCGCCGCCACCTGCCGGGTCGAGCGCCCCGATGCGATGACCATATAATCCGCGAAGGCCGAGCGGCCACGCAGGTCGATCGTGACGATCTCTTCGGCCTTGTCGTCGTCAAGCGAGGCAAGAATGCAGGCGAGGAGAGCGTCTGCGGCCACCCCATCGCGGGTGACGTCGGCGGTTGCGTGATCGGACAGCGTCCCAACTCCTGCGAAATGCGGGCGCGAGGCGCCCGCCATTGGATCATACTACCACTTCCGCGCGCGCTTCTCAACGCGCGACATGCCCTAGCGCACGCCGAATGCAACCTCGTTCCTGCGGTTCCACGGCAGCGTCATCGGGTCGTCGTAGTAATAGAGGTGCGGCCCGTCGGTAATGACCAGCCCCCACGCCTCTGCCCAGCCGCGCAGGGCCGAGGCGTGGCTGTCGAAGGAGCCCGAGGTCGGTATGCCCGAAAAGCGCGCGACGATCTGGCGCTCGGCCGGTGTGGTCAGAAAGCGGATGCGGCCATCCTCGGGCACGGGCAGGGTATCGGCGCGAAAATCAGACGGCATCATGAAGCGCACGGTCCAGGGACCGCGCTCGGCATCGCGCACCGACCCGACCAGCCCGCCCTGGGGCAGGACCGGCGATTGCGCGACCGGGACCGTCATCGCGATCTCGCGGCCCTCGGCGTTACCCCCGAAGATATAGCCCGCGAGGATGCGAAAGCCCCGCAGCACGGCCGCCGACCGGTCGCCATCGACCGTCACCTCGGCGACGAGATGGGGGGCATAGCTGCGCAACTCGATCGCCCCCTCGGCCCGTTCGACGCGATAGGGCGGCCCTTCATAGCCGCCGTGGCTGCCTGGTTCGGCGCCGCTCGCGGCCTGCGCACCGCTCAGCGCAAGGGCCGCCGCCAAGTTTCGCATCCATGCCATCGCCTTGCCCATCCCGTCCAACGGATCCAGAAGGGCGGGATATGTGCATGCCTGCCGTCCGGGTCAAGCGCACGGGGTCATGGTGCTTGCCGAAGGGGCGGAGTGGCGCTAAGGCAAGGCCCATGACGCGCGTCTTCGACATCACCGACCACGAGCGGCTCTGCGACCGTTTCCATGCCGCGCATCTTTCGGCCGGCGGCAGCCGCTGAGGCGCCCGCGCGCGCCGCCCGAGCCCCATGCCCCGGAACATTCCATGCGACGGACACCAGCCATGACAGCCCCCCGCACGCTTTATGACAAGATCTGGGACGACCACGTCGCCCACCAGTCTGATGATGGCACCTGCCTTCTCTATATCGACCGCCACCTCGTGCACGAGGTCACGAGCCCGCAGGCCTTCGAGGGGCTGCGCATGGCCGGCCGCAAGGTGCGCGCCCCCGAAAAGACGATCGCGGTGCCCGACCACAACGTGCCCACCACCGCCGGCCGCGAGACGCGCATCGACAACGAGGAAAGCCGCATCCAGGTCGAGGCGCTCGACCGCAACGCGCGCGACTTCGGCATCCACTACTATCCCGTGTCCGACATCCGCCAGGGGATCGTCCACATCATCGGCCCCGAACAGGGCTGGACGCTGCCGGGCACCACCATCGTCTGCGGCGACAGCCACACCGCGACGCATGGGGCCTTCGGCGCGCTCGCCCACGGCATCGGCACCTCGGAGGTCGAGCATGTGCTCGCGACCCAGACGCTGATCCAGAAGAAATCGAAGAACATGAAGGTCGAGATCACCGGCACCCTCGCGCCCGGCGTCACGGCCAAGGACATCACCCTCTCGGTCATCGGCGCGACTGGGACGGCGGGTGGCACCGGCCATGTCATCGAATACTGCGGCGAGGCGATCCGCGCCCTCTCGATGGAAGGGCGCATGACGGTCTGCAACATGGCGATCGAGGGCGGCGCGCGCGCGGGCCTGATCGCGCCCGACGAAAAGACCTTCGACTATCTGCGCGGCCGCCCCCACGCGCCGAAGGGCGCCGCCTGGGAGGCCGCCGTCGCCTGGTGGCGGACGCTCCACACCGACGCGGGCGCGCATTTCGACAAGGTCGTGACCCTCGCGGGTGGCGACATCGCCCCCGTCGTCACCTGGGGCACCAGCCCCGAGGATGTGCTGCCCATCACCGCCACCGTCCCCGACCCCGAGAACTTCGCGGGCGGCAAGGTCGAGGCCGCGCGCCGCGCGCTCGACTACATGGGGCTGAAGCCCGGCACGCGCCTTGCCGACATCCCGATCGACGCCGTCTTCATCGGCTCGTGCACGAACGGCCGGATCGAGGATCTGCGCGCCGCCGCCGCGATCCTGCGCGGCCGCAGGCTCGCGCCGGGCGTGCGCGGCATGGTCGTGCCGGGCTCTGGCCTCGTGCGGCTCCAGGCCGAGGAGGAGGGGCTCGCGCAGGTCTTCGTCGATGCGGGCTTCGAATGGCGGCTCGCGGGCTGCTCGATGTGCCTTGGCATGAACCCCGACCAGCTCGCCCCCGGCGAGCGCTGCGCCGCGACCTCGAACCGCAACTTCGAGGGCCGGCAGGGCTACAAGGGCCGCACCCACCTCATGAGCCCCGCCATGGCCGCCGCCGCCGCCATCACCGGCCGGCTCACGGATGTGCGCGAGATCATGGGCGAAACGGTCTGAGCGGAGGAAGCGAGATGGACAAGTTCACCACCCTGACCGGCATCGCGGCGCCCATGCCGCTCGTCAACATCGACACCGACATGATCATCCCCAAGCAGTTCCTCAAGACGATCAAGCGCACGGGGCTGGGCGTGAACCTCTTCGACGAGATGCGCTATGACCGGCAGGGCAACGAGATCGCCGATTTCGTGCTGAACCGCCCACCCTACCGGCAGGCGCAGATCCTGGTCGCGGGCGACAATTTCGGCTGCGGCTCGAGCCGCGAGCACGCGCCCTGGGCGCTCCTCGATTTCGGGATCCGCTGCGTGATCTCGACCTCCTTCGCCGACATCTTCTACAACAACTGCTTCAAGAACGGGATCCTGCCCGTCACGCTGTCGGCCGAGGCGGTCGCGCATCTGATGAAGGACGCCGAAAAGGGCGCGAACGCCCGCATCAGCGTCGATCTGCCCGCCCAGACCGTCACCGCCGCCGACGGGACGGTGTTTTCCTTCGACATCGACCCCTTCAAGAAGCATTGCCTCGTCAACGGTCTCGACGACATCGGCCTGTCGCTCGAGAAGGTCGCGGCGATCGACGCCTTCGAGGCGCGCGCGCGCACCCTCCGCCCCTGGGCCTGACGGCCCCCGTCCCGACTTCGCCACCCGGGGCGCTTTGCCGTCTGCAAGCGCCCCGGGGCAGGCTATGACGTGCGCGATCCGTCTCTGACCGCCGCAAATATGGCGCGCGCGAGGGCAACCTCCGGCGGCGTGGCGTCGAAGTCGGGGAGCAGCCCGCGCATCTGCTCCCCCTCGAGCCAGTGCGGCGTCGACCAGAGATAGCGCATCTCGAGCAGGCACCGCCCCATCGGCCAGAAGGGCGCAGCAAGGCGCAGGGGCAGCCAGTTCATCCGGTCGAGCCGCAGCGTCCGGCCGTTGATGCGCTCCAGCGCCGCGTGCATCTCGCGACCGGACAGGGTGTAGCCGGGGAAGGGCACATCGGCAAAGCGGGGCAGATCGGCGCGTTTTCCCGCCAGCGCGACGGCGGCACGCGCGAGGTCGGGCAGAAAGGCCCAGGCATGGGGCACATCCGGGTCGCCCGGGCAGACGAAACGACCCCGTGGCAGTTTCCGGATCATGATCCGGTCGAACCAGTTGCCGCTCGGTTCGGTGTCGAGGAAATCGCCCGCGCGCAAAAGGATGGTGCGCACCCCGTCGGCGCGATAGGCGGCCTCCATCTCGATCCGGATGCGGCCGAGCGGGTTCGTCGCCGCATGGGGTGCGTCAGTGCCCCAGGGGGCCGGCGTCCGGGCGCCGAAGACATAGACGTTGCCGGGCACGATCACGGTGGCATCCGCCGCAAGCGCTGCCTTGCGGACTGCAGCGTGCAGAGGCGGCACCTGCGCCGCCCAGTCGTGATAGGGCGGGTTCCATGCGTTCACGATCACATCCGCGCCTTTCGCCGCCCCCATCAGGTCGTCGCGCTGCCGGTCGAAGCATCTGACCGACCAGCCCGCCTCGGCGAAGGTCCGGGCAGAATGGCGGCCGAAACGTCCGCTCGGGCCGAGGATCAGGACTGTTCCCGTCATTTGGGTGCGCTCCTTGGCGATGTCGCCTCGACCTGAACCTACGCGCACCCCCACCAGAGCGGAATTGCATGGAGGCGAATGCATGATATGCAAATGTGCATGTCATTCGATGCCGATCTTCCGGATTGGTCGCTGATCCGGTCATTTCTCGCCGTTGCCGAGACGGGGTCTCTGACCACCGGTGCCCGGGCGACGGGCCAGAGCCAGCCCACGCTCAGCCGCCACATCCGGGCCCTTGAGGCGCGGCTCGGTGTCGAACTCTTCCGCCGGCACCCGCTCGGATTGGCGCTGACCCCGGTCGGGCAGGAGTTGCTCGCACCCGCGCGCCGGATGCAGGTCAGTCTGCGCGATCTGGCGCTTGGTGCCAAGGCGCAGTCACCCACAATCTCGGGCGAGGTGCGCATCGCCGCGAGCGTCTTCGTGGCCCACCACCTGCTGCCGCAAATCATGGCGCGCATCGCACAAGATTCGCCGGACCTGACATTGGTCCTCATGCCGTCTGACGAAAGCGAGAACCTCGCCTTCCGTGGTGCAGACATCGCGGTGCGGATGTATCGGCCGCACCAGCTCGACCTCGTGGCCCGGCATCTGGGCGACATCGAGATCGGCATTTTCGCGGCGCGCAGCTATCTCGAGCGCGCAGGGCGTCCCCGGGCCATGGCCGACCTGATGGGCCACGCGATCGTCGATTATGATCGCAACCCGCTGATCCGTCAGGGCATGGCCGCGCAGGGTTGGCGGCCCGAAGCGGCGCGTTTCGCGCTACGGAGCGACAATCAGAGCGCCTATTGGGAACTGGTGCGCGCCGGCGGTGGCATCGGGTTCTGCCTGCGCCCCGTTGCCCGCGCCGATCCGCTGGTCGAGGAGCTCGACCTCGGCGCCCACATCCCGCCGCTGCCTGTCTGGCTGACCGCGCAAGACAAAGTCCGGCGCATTCCGCGCATCGATCACGTCTGGCGCGCGCTCGCAGAGGGCTTGGCCGCGGCGCTGC
>CAYYJB010000042.1:4212-20732 GCA_964472135.1 uncultured Gemmobacter sp. | reverse complement strand
GGTCAGGCGCGAGGCGATGGCGACGCCGGCCGCGTCATCTGCCGCCGTGTTGATGCGCTTGCCGGTCGACAGGCGCTCCATCGAGGTTTCCATCGACTTGTTGATCGCAGCACTCGCGGCCGAGGCCGACAGCGCGCCGACGTTGGTATTGATCGAGATCCCCATCTCAGTCTCCTCTCATGCGCCGGTGCGGCGCGGTTCAGTGCGGAGGCGGTCCGTGCCCGGTTGGGCGGTTCGTCTTCCGGTCCGGGCCTGACGGTCGATGCCTCCGCAGACATCCCGCGCCGTCAGGCGCCTGAATTCGGAAACGACCGGATTGGGGATTGTTTAGAGGGGCGGGCGAAAAAACCCGCGGGCGCCCCTCAGCGGTCGCGCACGAGGCGGACGGCGAGTTCCTGATAGGGGAAGAAGCGGCCGTAGCTGTGGCCGGTGCGGAAGTTCACGCTCCAGACGTGGCGGGGCGCGAGCCAGTTGCGGTCGGACGTCCAGAAGGAATCGGCCGGCGTGTCGGGAAAGGTGACGGGGTCGATCCTGGTGCCCTCGCACTCGGGGCAGAGGAGGCTTTCGAGTTCCGCGCGCGAGGGCAGCCGCCAGCCGGGGCCGAGCTGCGCCTCGGCCTGCGCGATGGCCTCGGCGGCCGCGTCGATGCTGAGCTTGACCGCGGTGCCGTCGCAGCGGCCCGTCTCGGGGTTCCAGCGCTGGCCGACGGTGCAGCGCAGCCACTCGATCCCGCGCGAGAGGTCGGTGACGTAGAGATCCTTGGCATAGAATTGCGCCGCCGCCCCGCCGGCCCAGGACAGGCCGAGGACGAAGGCGGCTGGTGCGATGAGGGCGAGCGGTCGGACCATGCGTCACCATCGCAGCGCACCCCGGGGCCGTCAAGTATGGCGAACCCTGAGTTCTGTCAAATTCCTGACGCGGCGTTTGCCCGTCAACTTCTATCGCCGTTCCGTGCCAGATGGTATGATTTTTGGATAGCTCTCCAGGTCACTTCTGCCCATCGGAGTCCGCCACATGGATCTCGCATCGCTCATCGGTTTTCTTGGCGCAACCGGCATGATCGTCGGCGCGATGGTTACGGGGGGGGGCGTCGGGCCCTTCATCGATGTGCCGTCAATCCTGATCGTGTTCGGGGGCACCTTCTTCGCCGCGATGTATACCGCGCCGCTGCCCACGTTTCTGGGCAGCTTCGGCGCGATGGGCAAGGCATTCCTGCCGCCGGTCAAGAAGATGGACGTGATGATCAAGCGGATGGTCGAGTTGTCGGCGATCGCGCGCAAGGACGGGATGATGGCGCTCGAAGGTCAGGCGGTGCCCGACAAGTTCTTCGAGAAGGGCCTGCAGATGCTGGTCGACGGCGCGGATGAAAAGAAGCTCGTCTCGCAGCTGACGGCCGAGATCAAGTCGATGAAGGGGCGCCACTCTGCCAACCAGGGCTGTGTCAAGGCCTGGATCGACCTCGCCCCCGCAATGGGAATGATCGGGACGCTCGTGGGCCTCGTGCTCATGCTCGGCAACATGGGCGACCCGAAGTCGATCGGCCCCGCGATGGCGGTGGCGCTGCTGACGACGCTCTACGGGGCCTTCATCGCGAACGTGATGTTCATGCCGATGCTGACCAAGCTCGAGAAATACACCGAGTATGAGGCGACCTATCGCGAGGCGGTGGTCGAAGGGCTGCGCGGCATCGCCCGCGGCGAGAGCCCGCGCAACATCCAGGACCAGATGGCGACGAACCTGCCGCCCAAGATGCAGGCCAAGCTCGAGGCCGCCTGATAGCCGCCCCGCGACCGGAGGGATCACGCCATGGCCGCCAAGGCAGCCGAAGTCGAGGAAGTCGAGGAGGCCCCGCCCGAGGAGTGCCCGAAGTGCCCCCCGGTCGGCGCGCCGGCCTGGATGGCGACGTTCGCCGACATGGCGACGCTGCTCATGGCGTTCTTCGTGCTGATCCTGTCGTTCGCCGAATTCAACGTGCCCAAGTTCAAGCAGATCTCGGGATCGCTCCAGAACGCCTTCGGCGTGCAGAAGGTCGTGCCGGTGGTCGAACAGCCGCAGGGCACGACGCTTCTGCAACTCGAATTCAGCCCCTCGCCCAGCCCCTCCGTCACCAATGAGATGACGCAGCAGACGACCGAGCTGCAAAAACCCGAGCTCGAGCTTCAGACCAAGACCGAGGATGCGGTCGACGGCGACACCCAGAACCGCGACGGCCAGGCCGAGGGCAGCGGCGCCCAGACCGGCCAGACCGGCGAGGCGGGCTCGGACGGCGAGATGGACGCCCAGGCGCTGGCCTCGGCCCTTCAGGAAGCGATCGAGAGCGGCGAGGTCGAGGTCGAGATGAACGGCGAGAATGTCGTCGTCAACTTCCCCTCGCAGGATACCGAGGCCAAGGATCTGCCCTCGCTCGTGCAGGAAACGCTCGCCGCGCTCGCCGAGGCGCGCCAGGCCTCGGGCCAGGCCGAGACCGAGGTTCTGTTCGGCGGCCTCGAGCAGCAGCTCGCCCAGCTTGCGGCCGCCGCGCAGGAGGCGGCAAGCGGACAGGGGGAAAGCCCGACGCCAGAGACCGCCGAGGCGGCCGCGAAGGCCGAGGCGGCGGCCCAGCAGGCCAGCGCCGCCGTCGACCAGCTTCAGGTCGCGCTCCGCGAGGAGATCGCGCAAGGCCTCGTGGAGGTCGAGCAGCGCGATGGCAAGGTCTATGTCACGGTCGGCGCGGGGGGCGCGTTTCCGTCCGGCTCGGCCGACCTGACGGCCGAGGCCGTCAACATCATGAACCGCATCGCCTTCGCCTCGATGAGCAGCGAGAGCACGATCACCGTCGCGGGCCATACCGACGACGTGCCGATCTCGACCTCGCTCTTTCGCGACAACTGGGACCTCGCCGCGGGGCGGGCGTCGAGCGTGGTGCAGGCTATCCAGGCCACGGGCCTTGTCGATGGCGGCCGCATGCGCGCGGTCAGCTATGGCGAGACGAAGCCCGTCGAGGACAACGCAACCCCCGAGGGGCGCGAGCGCAACCGCAGGATCGAGATCGAGATCGAATATTGATGCGGGCGGCGCGCTAATCCTTGGCGCCGCGCCGCCGTTTCAGACAGGGAAGGACCGACGGGGCAGACGATGGCAGTCGACTATCTGAGCGCGCTGAACTCCCGCGGATCGGGCCTGAACATCACCCAGATCGTGGGCTCGCTCGTCGATGCCGAGATCGTGCCCAAGCGCACGAAGATCGAGAAGCAGATCGAGGAGAACGACCTCCAGGTCTCGGAAATCGGCAAGCTGCGCGCCGAACTCGCGGGGCTGTCGACGTCGCTGTCGGTGACGGGCGCGGGCCAGGCCTATGACGCCCGCAGCGCCTCGGACGCGATCGCGATCGCGATCACAGACGCATCCAAGGCGACGGCGTTCGATTCGAACCTCCGGGTAACCCAACTGGCGGCTGCCCAGGTTGTGGAATATTCGGGGTTTTCCAGCGCGCTCTCGGTTGTGAATGCCGGAACGCTCCAGGTCAGCGTGGGCGGCGCCGCTGCAACGACCCTGACGGTCAGCGCTGGCGACACCATATCGGACATCGCGGCCGCGCTCGATGATCTAGACGGCGTTTCGGCCTCGGTGGTAGCGACGGGAACAAACGCCTTTTCGCTTGTCGTCAAATCCGACATCGGCGCGGCGAAGGCGATTACGATCACGCCGAGCGGCAACAGCGCCACGGCCGGAGATCTTGCCTTCAACCTTGCGGCCCGGACCGAAAAGGTCGCCGCCGCCGATGCGGTCCTCACGCTCGACGGCATCACCATCACCCGGGGCAGCAATGTCATCGACGACCTCGTGCCGGGGGCGACGCTGACGCTGACCGACACGATGACCTCCGCCGCCCGGGTGCAGCTCGAGGAGCGGCAGGATATCGCGCTGGCCGAGCTGAAGGCGCTGGTCGAGCGTCTGAACGAGACGAAGGCCATCATCACCGAGGCGACCAAGCGCGGGGTCAACGGCGCGCCGTCGGGGCCGCTCGTCGGCGATCCGACGATCATGGCGATCGGGCGGCGGCTCGCGGCGATCACGACGCAGCCGATCGTGGGCTTCGCGGCCGATCCCGTCTATCTCTCGCAGATCGGGGTGCGCACGCAGCGCGACGGCACGCTCGAGGTCGACGAGGCGACCTTCAATGCCGCCTACGAGAACAACCGCCATATCTATCGCGCGGTGTTCCAGAGCCTCAACCAGGCGACCGATCCCGGCATCTCGGTGCGCACGACAGCCCGCGCCACGCCGCCCCCCGGCGTCTACGCGTTCGATTATGTAGACGACACGACGGCGACGCTGAACGGCGCCTCGCTCATCACGCGCTCCGGCGTCTCGCCGGCCAAGGAGTTCTACGCCGCGACCGGCCCCTTCGCCGGCGTCACCATACGGCTCGAGTCGGGCGTTGCGCAGGACACCACGGTGATGTTCGGGCGCAGCGTGCTGCAACAGATCCGCGACTTCGCCGACACCCTCATCGCCAAGACGGGGGACATCACCCAGCGCGAGCAGAAATTCTCTGATCGCGGCTTCGAACTCGACGATGAGCTGACCGCCCTCGAGGACCGCGAGGCCTCGATCCGCGAGCGCTACTTCGCCCGCTTCACGGCGATGGAACAGATCGTGACGCGCGTGAAGGGAACGGGCGAATACATGCAGTCGATCATGGACGCCTGGAACAAGCAGGACTGAGGCGCCCGCGCGCCCTCAGAGCCCGTCGAAGATCGAGACCTCGACCTCGGGCATCTTGCACAGCCAGTCGCCATCCTCGATCCGCGTCCAGTTCCAGCCCGGCGGCGCGGCGAGCGCGGGCTTCATCCGCAGCGAATAGACATAGGGCTTGAAGATCTTGACGCATTTTTCGGCGTCGTAGTTCAGCTGCTTGAGCCCGTCGAGCTGGCTCATGAACACGCGCCGGATCTTGCGCGGCGAGCCGTTGTAATGCGTCGTCACGCGAAAGTGACTGTAGCCATGCAGGACCGCGACCGCGTCATCCACCTCGGCCTCGAGCATCAGCCGCAGCATCCCCTCGGCCACATATTCGAGCGCGTCGGGCGGGATGGTGGCATAGCGCTGGCTGAGCACCTCGGCATACTTGATCGAGTAGGCCCGCAGCGAGAGGTTCGTCTGCAGGTATCGTTGCGCGATCAGCGCAGCGATCATGGAAAAGACCCACTCTGGACAAAAGCGCATGCCGTTCCCCGCTGGTGAATCCGTTTCCCCGAGATCGGCGCCGGTCTGCCCCTTCAGCGGGACTTTTCGGCGATCTCACCCCAGGCTGCGGTAATCTCGTCGATGAACTGCACGCATTTGTCAAGGTTGGCCGCCGGATCGCGCCGGAAGGCGAGCGTCAGTTGCGTGCGGCAGAATTCATAGATGCGAAAGAGGTTCGCCGCGATATCGCCGCCCGCGTCGAAGTCGAGGCTCGACTGCAGGATGTAGATCGCGGTGAAGGCGCGCGTCATGTGCGTGTTGCGCAACTCGGTCGCCACCACCTTGTCCTGCGCCAGCACGCCGAGGCTCCGGCGCAGCTCGCGCAGCGTCAGATGGATGATCTCGTGGGGGTCGGAGACATCCTCGTAGCCCACGGCGCGGGTCTTGGAATACAGATCGCGTGCCACCGAGAAGTTCATCTTGCGCTCCTGAAGCCCCATTACCTTGCTGTCAGGAGAAACGTCGCTCTTGGCCAAAGTTTTACTCTCTGTCCTGCACTAGTTTCTGAAGGTATCGCGCATCGCGCGGTTGATCATCTGCTGGCGCTCGCTCGACCCGCAGTCGGCGATCAGTTCGACCTTTCGGGCGGCCGGCTCGTCATAGCCGGCATAGGTCACATCATCGAAGCCGGGCGCGATGCGCAGGCGCAGCGGCTCTCCGGGGATCGCCGCGATCGTTGCTACCCCATTGGTGAACCTGGCCCAGCGGCCCGATGCGGGGGCGTGCACGACAAAGACCTCGTCACCGACCGGGCAGGTGTTGCGCAGGGTCACCTCGGCCTGGATCGGCGTCGGGGGGCCGGATGCGGGCCAGTTCTGCCACAAGGCCACCCCTCCCCCCGCAGCGCCGAGGATGGAGAAGAGGATGGCTCCAGCGGCGACATAGGGGTTCATCGGGGGTGCTCCTGTTGGCGCGTGCAACGATCATATCGGTTTCTGATTTCCCCTCTGCAAGGCCGCGCGACGCGCGCCGTGGCACGCAACTTGCTTCCTGTCAGCATATCGACCCCGGAGGACCCCGCGATGAATGCGCCCATCTGCCCGCCCGTCCCGTCCCTGCCGCTGCTGCCCCCCGGCCCGATCGGCGAGATGCTGATCGAGATCTGCTTCTTCGATGCCGACGACCGTCCCGAGCGCTGGCTGCGCGCCGATCTGTCGGCCTATCTCTCGGCGGAGGAGCGCGCGCCCGCTTCGGGCATCGCGTCCTGAGGCGACGATGCGGCGGTCGCGCGCCGCTCGCGGCGCCATTCGATCCATTTCGCCGCGCTGACGAAAAGACCCCAGGTCCATAATGCCGCGACGAAATGCCAGACGCTCAACTCCGCGAGCAGCGGCAATTTCGGCCCGAGGATCGGCAGAACAACCATCAGCGCAAAGGCGACGAACACGAAGCCCCTGATCCAGGCACATTTGCGGCAAGGCGCGCGCTGCACCGCGCGATTGGATCTGACGAGGAACATCATCCCCTCCGTTGCTGCACGAATGATAGCACAACCCGCGCCGATGGGCCAGTTTTCCGATCAGGCTGATCGGGATCTGCCATAGGTTCTGCGCGCCCGGCGGGCACGCGACATCTCGCCCATCGCCTCGCGCAGCGCCGCCATCGCGCGCAGGTCGGCCGCGATCTCTTCGGCGAGCGTCCGGCGCAGCGCGGGGGTCGGCTGGCTCTCGATCGCCGCGAGCAGCGCGCGCCGCTCATCGTCGAGCCGCAGCACGGCGGGCGAATCGCCCTCGAGCGCGGCGTGGCGCAAATCGGCCCCGAGCGCGGCCAACCGCGTTGCGACGTCATCCATGATCGCGCTTTCCGTTGGCGTGCAAAGCGAAGAGCGCGTGCAGATCGCGCAGCACCCCCTCTTCGGCCGCGAATTGGGTCTGCCCGGCGGCAAAGCCCTCGACCAGCCGCTCGCGCAGGTGCCGAAGCAGCAGGCATATCAGCCCCGACGCCAGACCGCCGGCGCGCAAGTCTATGCTTTCGAATATGAAATCGACACCGCGCAGGATCCGCAGGCGCTCGGCCTCGGCCACCGCGCCACGTTCGGACTCGGGCGCGGACTGCAGGCGGGCAAAGCCCTTCAGCATGCCGTCGAGCGCGACGTAGATCGTCATCACCGGGTCGATGCGGAAATCGCGATGCGGATAGCGCCGCAGGCGATAGGACTGTAGCGAGGCCACGTCACTCATGCTATCTCTCTCCTGCGGGCGAAGGGTCGCCCCCGCGGAACATCCGATGCTCGCAACGCCGATCAGCGCCGCCCCGATGCTGCCCCCCTCGATCTCGGGGCCGGAACGAGGGCCGCTGACCAGCCCGCAACCTCACTTTGCAAGCGCTGTGCCAGACCTGCGCCAGACGCGCTTCGGGGTCGATCCGCCGGGGGGCGGGACGCATTCCCTTGCGCTGCGGAGCTATCGCGAGGCGTCCGCGGCCGAGGGTTTCGCGGGAAGGATCTATCATCCGGGCCAGGCGCCTTCGGCGATCGCGACCGAGAACGCGCTCGTGGCACGCAGCATCCTCGCGCCCGTCTACGTTCACGATAGCGCGGCAAGCAAGATGGCGCGGCTATCGAACCTGCACCGCGACGCGCCGCGCTACGGCGCGCTCGTGAACTTGCTGGCCTGAGGGGCGCTTCAGGCCTTCTCGGCCTCTTCCGCGGCCTTCGCCTTCTTGCGGCGCCGCGACGGCTTCTTGGCCGGTTCGTCGACAAAGCGCACATCCGGATCGAGCAGGCGATAATTGGCGCGCGCGCGCAGCTCGTCGGTCTCGGCCAGGGTGTGCCAATAGAGCCGGTCGCGATAAAGCTGGTAGGAGCGCAGAAGGTTGATCTGCGCGCGCCGCGTGTAGATTACCAGCAGCAGATGCGCCGCGAGGAAGAAGGACCAGTGCGTAAGGAGGGTCACGCCATAGGCCACGAGCACCCCGACCATCGGAAAATAGAGGCGATGGTTGAGCATCCACAGCGGCGGCAGCGTCGTCGCGAGCGGATCGGGCCGGGTCGAGTGGATGCCGGCGACCTTGGCCTTTATCTCGCGAAAGATCTCGAAATTCTCGTAGCTTGGCAGCGGGCCGTAGGAAACGCTGCGGAACGCGCCAACGATCTCGAGCGAGGTGTCTGGCGGGCAATGGTCGAAGCCGCCGCGCAGCGGGGTGGCGTAGCGCTGGTGAAAGAACGCCCCGTTGCGCCAGAAGGTCAGCAGCCAGACCGGATCGACATCGGCCTCGTCCGCGGCCGCCTCGGCGTCCTCGAAGAACTTCTGGAGCGCGTCGACATCGCCCGCGAACAGCTTGCCGTCGATCGCGACCAGCACATCGCCCTCCTTTAGGCGCATGGACCGCCCGAGGCGCGAGAGGCCGTTCTTCTCGATCCGCAGAAGGGTGGGAACGGTCGCGACACCCTCGAGCGTCGCGCCGGCGGCCCCTGCCTGAGCGCGCGCCGAGGCCTGATCGTTCCCGGCCATCGGCGCGCGCTCAGGGGAACTTGATGATGTCGCCGCCGGCGGCGGGCGCGGCGGGGGCGCGCGGCCGTGCCGCGGGTGCCGGGGCGGCCGCGGGCGCAGGGCGGTTCTGGACGGCCGTGATCTTGGCCGAGATCTCCTGCTGAAGCAGAGTCATCGCCTCGAGCTTGGCAAGAATTTCGGTCAGGGCGGTCTGCGTCGGATCGGGTGCGGCGGGTGCGTCCGCGCCGCCTTCGCCGGCGGCTGCCTCGCCTGCCGCCGCGGCCATGTCGCGGCCAAGCTCGTCGATGATCCGCCCGAGCGCCTCGGCCTGTGCTGCGAAACCGGCCTCGATCGCGCCGCCAAGATCGGCCGACATGCGCCCGAGCGGCCCGGGATTTTCCATGTCCGGCCCGCTCAGCGCCGCCGATATGGCCTCGGGCTGCCCCGCGAGCGCCGTCTCGATCCGCGCGAGCACCTCGGTTCCCGCGCCGACGGCGGCCGCGATCTCGGCCTGCCCGTCGTCGAGCCCCTCGACCCCGTTCACCGCGCCGACAAGCTTGTCGACGTTCTCGGCAAAGATCACGAGCGCCTCGAGCGAGGTATTGTTGGCGGTCTGCATCTCGCTCAGCGTGCGGTAATACATGAGAGCGGCGAGCACGAGCACCGCCGCCGCCCCGATCATCGAGCTTGCGAAGACTGCAATGGCATAGCGATACACCTTCTTCACCTCGCGTGCGGTTGCCTCGTTCTGCTTGCGGATCGTCTCGAACTCGGCCGTGACGTTCGTGGCCGCGTCGGCCGCATCGAGAGCGATCTTGATGCTTTCCTCGATGGCCTTTGTGTCCTCGCTCATCGCGACCTCCTGACGCTCTGCGGACCGCGCGCGACGGTCGGTCTGGCTTCGAACCGAGCACAAACCGTGCCAGTTGCCATCAGGACCTCCTGCGAGGGGAGGTTCGCAGACTTGAACCCGAACGACCGGCACCCCCAGGGGTGCTGTGGCTCATAGGTGACGAAGAAGTGGCGGCAGAGGGCGCAGCGCACCTCTTGCGTGGGTCTTGTCATCGCCCGTCCCCGAAAATGGCAAGCCAGATCGACGCGATCACATGGCGAAGGGCGGCAAGGATACACAGCCCCGCGCAGACGCCCACCACGATGGCCTTCCAGATGACGCCCGCCTCGGCCGCGAGCAGCGCCTCGCCGCCGAGCCACAGGCCCATGCCGGCAAATACGGCGGTCGAGATCATGTCGCCCAGCGTACGCTCGCGCTTGCGGATCCGCATGGCGCGCTACCCCCTGCCCTCGAGCGGTCGGCCATCCTCGGCGAACCGCAGTTCGGGCGGCAGGTCGATCTCGGGCTGTTCGAGATCCTCGCCCCGGTCGATGCGATAGACATAGGCCAGCACCGCCGCCACCGCGGTATAGAGTTTTTCCGAGATCTCCTGCCCGATCTCGCTCGTGAAGAAGAGTGCGCGCGCCAGGAGGGGGCTGCGCAGCACCGTGACGCCCGCCGCCTCGCCGCGCGCGATGATCATCTCGGCCATCCGCCCGCGACCCATCGCCAGCACGATCGGCGCGCCCGCATCGCCCGCGTCGTATTTCAGCGCGACGGCGAAGTGCGTCGGGTTCGTGACGATGACGCGCGCCTCGGCCACCTTCTCGAGCGCCTGCGCCGACTGGACCGCGCGCCGGGTCGCCTCGATCTGCAGGCGCCGGATGCGCGCCTTTATCTCGGGTGAGCCCTCGGTCTCCTTGTTCTCGTCGCGCATGTCCTTGCGGCTCATCCGCAGCTTCTCGAAATGCTGGTAGCGCGACCAGAAGAAATCGAGCACCGCAATCAGCCCCAGCACGCAGACCGCCGCCGCCAGCACGAGCAAGACATTGACGAAAATCTGTTCGGAGGCACTCGCAAGACCCGCCGATGACAGCACGAGCATCGAGGGCAACAGCGCCCATAGGGCAAAGGCCGTCGCCGCCCCGAGCAGCACAACCTTCAGCACCGATTTCACGAGTTCCATCAGTCCCTTGATCGAGAAGATCCGCCCGAGCCCCGCAATGGGATCGATCCGCGAGCCCTTGAACTCCATCGCCTTCGCCGCGAAATGCAGCCCCCCGACCAGCCCCTGCGTGACCAGCGCGACAATCAGCAGCGGCACCCCGAAGATCAGCGACGCCACCAGAAAGACCGTCGTCGCCTCGCTGACCCGCGCGCCGATCTGATCGATGAGCGACTCGGCCGGGTTCAGCTGGAACCACCCGCGCCAGCCCTCGAGCACCTGCGGCACCATCATCGTGACCGCTCCGAAGAGGAGCATGCCCGAGAAGGTGCTCGCAAACACCATCACCTCCTTCGAGGTCAGGATCTGGCCGTCCTCAAGCGCCTTTTCCAGCCGTCGTTGGGACGGCTCTTCGGTCTTTTCCTGGGAGTCGTCGTTCTCAGCCACGCGCGAGCCCCCCGAATATGGTGTCGAGAACCCCGAGCGCGTCGCGGATGAGGTCGCTGAACGCCTGCGCCAGCCCCCCGACCGACAGGAACAGCAGCACGAAAGCCGCCATCAGCGTGATCGGAAAGCCGAACGAGAAGAGATTGAGTTGCGGCGCCGATTTCGTCACCACCCCGATCACGAGGTTGAGCAGGAACAGCATCGCAGCGACCGGCAGCATGATCGAGGCCGCAAGCGCGAACATCGTGCCCATCGCATCCACCCCGATCTGCGCAAGCGGCCAGAGCGCCACCGACGCCCCGATCGGCACCGTGCGATAGCTCTCGAGTATCATGCCGATCGCGACCAGATGCCCGTTCAGCGCAAGGAAAACCATGATCAGGAACAGCATGAAGATCTGGCTCACGACCGGGGTCTGGCCCGAGCCGGTCGGATCGACCTGCGCCGCGAACGACAGGCCAGCGGTCGAGGCGATCTTGTCCCCCGCGACCGAGGCGGCCGAGAAGATGATCGTCAGGATCAGCCCCGCCGTCAGACCGATCGCCAGTTCCTGCATGACGATCGGCACGATCCGCAGGCTTGTCAGAACCTCGACCGGCGGGACGGCAACCTGATCGAAGACAAACGCCGCAATCGCGACGCCAAACACGATCCGGACCGGCAGCGGCACCATCCGCGACCCGAAGAAGGGCGCGGCGAGCAGAAAGGCCCCGATCCGCAGCGTCGTCACGAAGCCCTGCAACAGCAGGTCGAGTAGCCCCTGCAACCCCGTGCCGGGCAGGATGCCGAAATCGAGGGGGACGACCGGCAGCATCTCAGCGCAGGTGCACGATTTCGTCGAAGATGAAGGCGAAGTAATCCGTCATCTGCGTCAGCGTGAAACTCGAAAGGAGGGCCATCGTCAGCACGACGATCACGAGCTTTGGCACGAAGCTCAGCGTCATCTCGTTGATCGAGGTTGCCGCCTGCACGAGGCCGATCGCCAGACCGACCGCCAGCGCCACCCCGAGGATCGGCCCCGCCATGATGACGATCTGCCAATAGGCAAGGCGGAGATATTCCACGTTGCTGTCGAAATCCATCCTGTCCTCTCAACCCTGCACGAAGGTCGCCGCGAGCGATCCGACCGTCATCGACCAGCCGTCGACCAGCACGAACAACAGAAGCTTGAACGGGAGCGAGACGAGCATCGGCGAGAGCATCATCATCCCGAGCGACATCAGGATCGAGGCGATCACCATGTCGATGACCAGAAACGGCAGGAACAGCAGGAAGCCGATCTGGAAGGCCATCTTCAGCTCAGAGGTGATGAAGGCCGGCAGGAGCGTCGAAAAGGGGATGTCGGCGGTGCTCTCATAGGGCCCGTCACCCGCCATCTCGGCAAAGAGCAGGAGCGAATCCTCATGCGTGTTGAGCACCATGAACTGCTTCATCACCGCGCTCGCGATTACGATCGCCTGTTCGGCGGTGATCCTCTCCTCGAGAAAGGGGGTGATCGCATCGTCGTAGATGACCCCGAAGGTCGGGGCCATGATGAAGAACGTCAGGAACAGCGCGATCGCGATCAGCACCTGGTTGGGCGGCGTCTGCTGCGTCCCGAGCGCCTGGCGCAGGATCGAGAGCACGATGATGATGCGCGTGAACGA
This sequence comes from uncultured Gemmobacter sp., assembly GCA_964472135.1. Lineage (GTDB taxonomy): Bacteria > Pseudomonadota > Alphaproteobacteria > Rhodobacterales > Rhodobacteraceae > JAUREX01. The sequence goes on along the minus strand of CAYYJB010000042.1, from coordinate 7,982 downwards.
GGTGGCCCCGAGCACGATCGAGGGCAGCACCGTCAGCGCCGTCATCAGCGCGAGGATCTGGAGCGAGAGCGAATAGGTCGTGGCGCCGTCCTCACCCGTCTCGGAGGTCAGCGCCGGCAGGCCCGCGATCGCATCGCCCAGCGCGACCTGCGCGACGGCCGGATCGGCAAGCAAGCCAAGACCCAGCGCCCATGCAAACAGCATCCGCGGCCCGATCATGGCGCGCTCCCCTCTGGCGGGGGCGCACTGTCGGGCCCGAGCGGCAGCATCTGCGCGCCCGCCCCGCGCGCGCTCAAGACCAGGACCCGCTGCGTCCCGATGCGGACCAGCGTCAGTCGTTCCTGCGGCGCGATGGCCACCGTCTCGACGATCTCGACCTCGCGCCCGGCGCGCAGCTTCGCCCCGAGCCCCTCGCGGTTGCGCCGCACCCAGACCTGCAGCACGACCAGCAGCGCCAGAAACGCCAGCACGATCACGATCTGCGATGCATCGATGCCCGCCATGGGTCCGCTCCGCCTTGATGGCCTTGCGGATAGGAAGGCAAGTTTCGGGCCAACTGCGGCCCGACGTGCCGGGCGGGCCGTCCGGCAGGCGGATGGGGGCGTGACGGGCAGTGTGGTGACGGCCCGCCGACGGGCGGGGTGTCAGCCCGCCGTCAGATGCTCTCCATCCGCTTTTCGGGTTCGACGATCTCGCCCACGCGCACGCCGAAGCGTTCGCCCACCATCACGACCTCGCCCTTGGCGACCATGGTGCCGTTGATGCGGATGTCGAGCGGATCCCCCGCGAGGCGATCGAGCTCGATCACCGACCCTTCGTTGAGGCGCAGCAGGTCGCGGATCGTGATCTCCGCCCGCCCGACCTCGACGGTCAGTTCCACCTCGATGCTCTCGAGCACGCGCAGGTTCTCGACCGCCGCCCGGTCGGTGCGCCGCGCGCCGCCCTCGGCATCGCCCCCCATCATGTCGTCGTTCGACCCGGCCATCGCCGATCTCCTTGCTTGGCCTCAGTCGGCCGGCTTCTTGATGCGCTTGCGCAGGTTCAGCGCCGCCTGTCCGTTCATCTCGCCCAGATCGGCCTCGAACATCGGGCGCCCCTCGACCAGCACGTCGATCTTGCCGACAAGCTGGATCGGAAAGACATGGCCCTGCTGCATCTGGATCAGGCTGCGCATCGACACCGTGGGCTGCGCCAGCCGCGCCGTGACGGTGAGCGGGATGTTGAGGATCGCGCGCTCGAGCTTCTGGCGCCACGACAGGTTGTCGCCCGCCTTGTCGGACTGCACGCGCGAGCGCAGCTGCGAGGCGATGGGCTTGAGCGTCTGCAACGGATAGATGATGTCGAAGCTGACCGGGTCGCCCTTCGGCAGCTGCACGAGGAAGGTGCAGACGATGACCGTGTCGCCGCCATCGACGAAGGAGGCGAACTGGATGTTCTCCTCGCGGCCCTGCACGGTGAAGTGCACGGGCATGAGGTCGCGCCAGGCCATGAACAGCGCCTCGTTGAGGCCCTCGGTCACGATCTCGATCACGCGCTGCTCGGTCGCGGTGAACTCGCCCGACTTGCGCTTCATCGCGGTGACGGAACCGCCGTAATAGGAATTCGTCAGCAGCGCGATGAAATGCGGCGGCAGAACCGTCAGCTGCGCGCCGCGCAGCTCTTCCATCCGGCTGTTCGTGAGGCTGACGAAGCTCTCGACCCCATGGGCGTATTCGTCGAAGGTCTTCACCTCGGGCGGAAAGGAAGACATGCGCGGCTGCACCCGCAGCATCGGCAGAAAGACCGAGCGCGCATAGCGGCAGAAGCGTTCGTTGATCATCCTGAGCGCGTAATAGTCGCCAAGGAGCGACAATTCGTCCGCGCCGAACTGGAAGGAGCGCACCTCCGCCCCGGCCGAGATGATGGAGGGGCCAGCCGGCTCCGCCCCGCCCCCGAGGCCCTCGATCAGGGCATCGACCTCTTCGGTCGTCAGTCTGCGCGACGATGGCATCTTGGCGCGCCTTCCCGCCTATTGAAGGATGAAGGATGTGAAGAAGACGGTCTCGACCCCGCCAAAGCCCTCGAGCACCTCGAGCCGGGCGTTGATCGCGGCCTGCAACCGCAGCGCCAGGGCATCGCGCCCGGACTTGCCCTGGATCTCTTCCTCGGTGAATTCTCCAATGGTGCCGAGGATCTCGGAGCGCAGCGAAAGCTGGTGGCTGTCGACGTTCGAGATCACCGTCTGGTCGTATTGCGTCGAAACCCCGATGCCGACCTGAAGGAACTTGCGCGAGTTGCGCAGGTTCGTCGTGAAGGTGCCGGGGAATTCGTAATAGGAGGTCACGAAGACCTCGACCTCGGGTACTTCCTTGACATTGAGCTTCGGCCCCGCCTCGCCTTCGGCGCCGGCCTCGCCTTCGGCCGCAGCTTCTTCCTCGGGTGGCGGTGCGAGTTGGCCGCTCTCCATCAGCTTGCGCTCGATGATGCTCTCGATCTCTTGCGACGGCGTCGGCGCCGGGTTGCCGAAGATGAAGAAACCCGCCCCGAGCCCGACCCCGACGAGGCCGAGGCCCGCGCCGACGAGGCCCAGGATCTTGACGAGGCCACCCTTCTTTTTCTTTCCGTCATCGGCGGGTTGATCGGGCATGGTTCTGGTCCTCTGCGGCGCCGTCAGGCGATCAGATTAATTGACGTTTCGGTATCTTCAAGTTTACGCGTGACAGCGGCCGGAACCGATCCGCGCAGTTCGGCCGCCTTGCGCTCCGAAATGGCGCTGGCGGGCGCGCCGCGCGATCCGCGATCGCCGCCCCGTCCCCCCTGCCCGCCATTGCCGGCCGCCTGCGCGACCATCGCGCCAAGGCGGATGCCCGACTGGTCGAGCATTTGCGACAGCCTCTCCTCGCCCCCGGCTAGCAGCCGCGCGGCGGCCGCCGTCTCCGTCACGATCTGGATCTGGGCACGATCCTGCACGAGTTCGATCTTGACCTTGACCTCGCCAAGGTTGCGCGGCCGGAGCGACAATTCCAGTCCGCTGCGCATGCCGCGGACCGCCGTCTCGACCTCGCGCGCAAGGCGGGCCTCGAAATCCTGCATCCGCGTATCGAGGATGACCCGCACCGCACTGCGCGACGCGTCGATCGCCCCAGCCGTCTGCGCCGCGTTATGGCCCGAATTCTGACCCGAATTCTGACCCGAATTCTGACCCGAATTCTGGCCGTTCTGGCCGTTCTGGCCCCCGTCGCCCCCGGCGCCGGCGTTGGCCTGCGGTGCGGCCGAGGCACCGCGCTCGGGTTGGGCCCCAGGTTCGGCGGCACGGCTCGCATCGGTCGCGGCCGCGGGCTTCGCCGCCGCGCCCTGGTCGGGCGGGCCACCCTCGGTCAGGGTGGTGGCGGTCGCTTGCGGCGCGATCGGCGCCGCCCCGGCAGCTTCGGCCGTCATGTCATGGCGCGGCGGCGGCGGCACGTTGGCGGCCACCGCAGCGACGGGTGCAGCCGGCAGCTCGGGCGGGCGCGGCACGGCCGCCCCTGTCGGCGGTGCATCGGTCGGGATGGCGGGCGCGGGGCCGCCGACCTGCCGCGCGATTGCATCGACCGCAAAGGGTTGCGCGCCGCCGGGCACGCCTTCGGGCATGGCGGCAGATGCTGCAGCAGGCATGGTGGCAGACGGGGTGGCAGGCGGGGCAGAAATGGTGGGCGCCGCCTTGGGCGCGCGCTCAAGCCCCGCGGCCACTGGCCGCGCGGGCGCGCCTGGCAGGGCGGCGAGGCGTGCATCCGGCTTGGCTGGGAATTGGT
>CAYYJB010000042.1:0-4112 GCA_964472135.1 uncultured Gemmobacter sp. | reverse complement strand
GCGGGCGCGCCTGGCAGGGCGGCGAGGCGTGCATCCGGCTTGGCTGGGAATTGGTCGTTTGCGTTCTCGGGCAACGGTTCGGAAACAGCACCCGGCAACGCCCCTGCGCCCGGTGTCGCCGGGGGTTCGATCGGCGCAGCCTGCACGAGGTCGGGCGCCGTCCCGGCCACTCGCGGACCGGGCGCTGCAGCCCCGGCGGACACGGATGGATCGGCGGGATCGTCCGCCACGGCTGGTCGGGAAACTGCGGCGGCGGGCGGCGCCTCTGACGGCGCCGCACCGAGCCCGCTTGGAGTCGCGCGCGTCCGAGGCGTGGTGGTGCGCGGGGGAACGCGTCCGGCATCGGCGGCGACCTGCGCCGCGTCGGGCCGGGCCGGGCCGACATCTGCTGCAGCCGAGGCCACCTGAATGACCGACACCTGCGCCGCATCATCCCCCGAAAGGGCCGCTGCCGCAACCGCGACGGGTGCCTCCGCCAGCGACGCGGCCGGGTCGGTCTGGATCGGGATCGGGATCGGGATCGGCGCCAGATAGGCGTCCGCCTGATGCCCCTCGGCAAGCGCATGGGCGTCGGCGTCGGCGACCGCGTTGGGGTCCGCTTCCGCGTCTGCATCCACCAGCGGAGCGGGGATGATGTCGCCGAACGGATCCATCGGCAGCGCCTTGGCATGAACCGCCGTTTCCTCGGGCATCGCCACGGTCGGATGCGGCGACCCGTCGCTCGTGCTCTCGGCGCCTGGCGCGACCGGAACGGCGATCGCGCCCTCGGCGCCCGTGACGGTTTCAGGCATCAGGCTGAACCCGAAGAGGGCGGCGAAAGGATCGCCCTTCGGGCCGGCGCCGACCCCGGCAAGGAGGCGCCCGGCGCCGGCAACCTTGCCTGCTCCGTCGAGCGATGCCTTGTCCGATCCGATCGCGATGCCTGTCATTTGTCCAGCCTGTGACGCCGCGCGTGGCGGCATAGCTCGGAAAGTGTCTGCAAGGATGATGCCAGATGAACCTCAGAGCGGACGGCCGCGGCGCCCTGGCGGCAGCAGACGCTCGGCGGCGGTGTCGCGCGCCTCGGCCGTGCCCTGCCGCTCATGCGCCGCCTTGTCGCCATAGATGGTCTCGCGGCGCTTCATTTGCGCGAGTTTCCGGCGCGTCTGCTGCAACTCCTTGTCGAGGAACTCGGCGCGGTTCTCGACGATCTCGCGTTGCGCCTCGAGCTTCACCCCGAGGCCGAGCCGCGCGCGGAGCGTCATCGAGGTGATCTCACCCTTCGGCGGAGCGTTCTCGGCGATCATCTCGGCAAGCTTTTCCGCCATCGCCGTCGTCCTGCCGTGCTCGGCATGCGTGACGCCGAGATCTGCCGAGACGCGGCGCATCCGCATGACCTCGCGCTTGCGCAAAAGCTCGATCAGCCGCGCGCGGTCGCCCATCTCAGCCCGCGACCAGATCATAGAGCGCGGCCTGCGTCTGGGCAAAGCGCGCCGGCTCATCCGGGGCCTGCCCGACGAAGGCCGTGATCTTGGGCCAGAGCGCCACCGCGAGGTCGAGGTCGGCATCCTGCCCCGGCGTGTAGCCGCCCATGAGCATGAGGTCGCGGTTCTCGAGATAGAGCGTGACGAGGCGCCGGAACATCGCCGCCGCCTTGATGTGGCGGGCGGGCATCATCTCGCCCATGACCCGGCTGACCGAGGCGCCGATGTCGACCGCCGGATAGATGCCAAGCTGCGTCTGCTTGCGCGAGAGAGTGATATGCCCGTCGAGGATCGCGCGCGCCGTGTCGACGACGGGATCGGCCGTCGTGTCGTCGCCGTCCGCCAGCACGGTATAAAGCGCCGTGATCGACCCGCCGCCCGCCGGCCCCGTGCCCGAGCGTTCCACAAGGCAGGGGATCATCGAGACGACCGAAGGCGGATAGCCCTTGGCGGTGGGCTGCTCGCCGAGCGCGAGCCCGACCTCGCGGCGGGCATGGGCCACGCGGGTGAGCGAATCCATGATCAGCAGGACATTCTTGCCCTTGTCGCGGAAATATTCGGCGATCGCGGTCGCATAATTCGCGCCCCTGATCCGCAGAAGCGGCGAGCGGTCGGCCGGCACCGCAACGATGCAGACCTTGCCGCGCGTCTCGGCGCGCATCACCGTCTCGTAAAAGCTGCCGACCTCGCGCCCGCGTTCGCCGATCAGGCCGACGACGATGACATCGGCCTCGGAAAAGCGCGTCATCATCGACAGCAGCACCGATTTCCCGACGCCCGAACCCGCGACGATGCCGACGCGCTGGCCTCTGCCGATGGTCAGCAGCGCGTTGACGACGCGCACCCCGACATCGAGCGGCTCGGCCACCGGCGCGCGGCCGAGCGGGTTGCTCGGCCGCCCGAGCAGCGGCCAGCGTTCGGCCAGAACCGGCGCGGGGCCGTTGTCGAGCGGCTCTCCGCGCGCATCGACGACACGCCCGAGCAGCCCGTCGCCGACCGCGACCTCGCGGCCCTCGTCGCGCTCTCGCACGCGGGCCCCGACCTCGATGCGGGCACCGAACTCATGCAGGAACAAGAGGTTGCGACCTTCGCGAAAGCCGATCACCTCGGCATCGACGCTGCTGCCGTCGGCGCCCTCGACCGCGCAGATCGCCCCCACGGAAACAGGGAAACCGTGGCATTCGACCACCTGCCCGTCAAAGCGCGTGACCCGCCCCGAAGCGGTCTGGAACCGTTCGGCCGGGATCGCCCCGAGGGCAGGCAGAAGGCGTTCGATCACGCTCATGTCGCGGGGTCCGGCTCGGGGGGGGCCACGGGGGCGTCGGCGGGGGCGTCGGCGGGGGCGTCGGCGGGCTTCGTGGCAACCTCGGGGCGGACCGGCAGGGCATCGACGATGCGCAAGCCCCCGATCGAGAGATCGACATCGCCACGGTTGAGATCGCCGCGAGAGATGATCCGCGCCTCGGAGAGAAGCTCGGAGCGCCCGATCAGCGGCGCGATGGCCGCCGCGTCGGCGGGGTTGAGGCGCAGGACCGTGCCGCGCAGGTCCGCCTGCACCTGCTCGACCAGCGCCTCGATGCGGCGCAGGAAGGCCTCGGGCATCTCGTCGATCCGGACCCCGGCGCGCGCCGAGGCAAGCCCCAGCACCGCCGCGCGCAGGCCCGACTGCAGGGCCGCGACCATGGCCGCATCGGGGTTCATGAAGGCGCGCGCCGCGGCATCGAGCGCGGCAAGCGCGGCAACCGTCTCGCCCTCGATCTCGCGGCGGGCCTGCGCCTCGCCGGCGCGAAAGCCGCTGATATAGGCCTCTTCGCGCTCGCGCGCGGCCAGCTCGGGGTCGATCCCGGGCGGCGGCGGAGGTGCGAGTGGGGCCGGTTCAGCCGCGGCCGGGGGCGCGGCGGGGAATTCGGCGATGACCTCGGCCTCGGCGATAGCGCGCGGGGCCTCGTGCGGGACGGGCGAAGCCTGAGCGGGCGTCGGTGCAGGCGTGGGGGCGGCGGTGGAAGCAGCGGCCGGCGGGGCGGCGGGCGGGGGTGGCGGGGGCTCGGGCGTGGCCTGCCGCGCGATGTCGAGCAGGCTGCGGCTGCGGAATGCGGCCGGCTTGCGGGGCGTGAGCTTGGTATCGGGCTGATAGCTGCCCTGCCCCGCCAGCCGCACGAGCGAGGCGATCTCCGCCTCGTCGAGCGCGCGCGTCGCTTCTTCGGCCGACATGCCCGCCTCCACGCTTCAGCCGCCTCAGACCATCTCGTCGCCGCCGCGGCCGGCAAGGACGATCGTGCCCTCGTCCGACAGCCGCCGCGCGACCTCGATGATCTGCTTTTGCGCCTCCTGCACATCGGTCAGGCGGACCGGGCCGAGGGCCTCCATCTCGTCCTTGATGTTCGAGGCGGCGCGGGTGGACATGCAGCCGAAGAGCTTTTCGCGCAGCGCCTCGTCGGCGCCCTTGAGGGCGAGGGTCAGCAGTTCGGTATCGACCGACCGCAGCAGCGTCTGGAGCGAGCGGTCGTCCGACATGATGAGGTTGTCGAAGACGAACATGTTGTCCTGGATCGACTGCATGAGTTCCTTGTCGGCCTTGCGGATGTCCTTCATGATCCGCTGCTCCATGGCGGTCTTGGTGTAGTTCATGATCTTCGCCGCCGCCTTCAC
>CAYYJB010000041.1:0-20739 GCA_964472135.1 uncultured Gemmobacter sp. | reverse complement strand
CCGCCTCGCGATCATCGTCGAGGAGATCCCCTATCAGGTCAACAAGGCGGCGATGATCGAGAAGATCGCCGAGATGGTGCGCGACAAGAAGATCGAGGGCATCGCCCATGTCGCCGACGAATCCGACCGCATCGGCGTGCGGGTGGTGATCGAGCTCAAGCGCGATGCGACACCCGATGTGGTCCTGAACCAGCTCTACCGCTTCACGCCGATGCAGACGTCGTTTCCCTGCAACATGCTGGCGCTGAACGGCGGGCGGCCCGAGCAGCTGACGCTGCGCGACTTCCTGACCCATTTCATCGCCTTCCGCGAAGAGGTCGTGGCCCGGCGGACGGCGCACGAACTCGCGCGCGCGCGCGAGCGCAGCCATGTGCTGTGCGGCCTTGCCGTGGCGGTTGCCAATGTCGACGAGGTGGTGGCGACGATCCGCGCCTCGGCTGATCCGGCGGATGCGCGCGCGCGGCTGATGACGCGCGCCTGGCCCGCCGGGCAGATCGCGGAATACATCGCCCTCATCGACGATCCCGAGCACCGCGTGACGCCCGAGGGCACCTATTTCCTGTCCGAGACGCAGGCGCGCGCGATCCTCGATCTGCGCCTCCAGCGCCTGACGGCGATGGGCGTGCAGGAGGTGACGGACGAGTTGCAGACCCTCGCGGCATCGATCCGCGACTATCTCGACATCCTGCGCTCGCGCGAGCGGATCATGGCGATCATCGCGGCCGAGCTGCGCGAGGTGCGTGCGGCCTTCGCGGTCCCGCGCCGGACCGAGATCGCCGACTGGTCGGGCGACATGGAGGACGAGGATCTGATCGAGCGCGAGGACATGGTCGTGACCGTGACCTCGGGCGGCTACATCAAGCGCACGCCGCTGGCCGAATTCCGCGCCCAGCGGCGCGGCGGCAAGGGCCTCGCCTCGATGCAGACCAAGGAGGACGACGTCGTCACGACCCTCTTTGTCGCCAACACCCACACGCCGCTTCTGGTCTTCACGACCGACGGGATGGTCTACAAGCTCAAGACCTGGCGGCTGCCGCTGACGGGGCGGACGGCGAAGGGCAAGGCGATCGTCAACATCCTGCCCATCGGGGCGGGGGTGTCGGTGGCGGCGCTGATGCCCGTCGATGTGCCCGAGGCCGAATGGGAGGCGCTGCAGATCGTCTTCGCGACCTCGGACGGCGACGTGCGGCGCAACGCGCTGTCGGATTTCGTGAACGTCATGCGCAACGGCAAGATCGCGATGAAGCTGCCCGAGGGCGTGAGCCTCGTGAACGCCCGCATCGCCGATGAGGGCGACGATGTGCTGATGCTGACGGCGGGCGGCCGCGCGATCCGCTTCCCGACGACCGACGTGCGCGTCTTCAAGGGCCGCGATTCCACCGGCGTGCGGGGCATCCGGCTGGCCGAGGGCGACCGAGTCGTGTCGATGGCCGTCATCCGCCACTTCGAGGCGAGCCCCGAGGAACGCGCGGCCTATCTCAAGATGCGGCGCGCGCAGGAAGGCGCGCTCGACGAGGCGCCCGAGGCCGACGAGGAGGAAGAGATCGTCGAGGCCGGGCAGATGCCGCTCGACCGTTTCGCCGAGATGTCGGCGGCCGAGGATCTGATCCTGACCGTGACCGCGGGCGGGGCGGGGAAGCTGTCGTCGAGCCACGACTACCCGGTGCGCGGGCGCGGCGGGCAGGGCGTGATGGCGATGGACCGCGCGATGCGCGGCGGTCCCTTGATCGCGGCCTTCCCGGTCGAGCGCAGCGACCAGATCATGCTCGCGACCTCGACCGGCCAGTCGATCCGCTGCCCGGTCGAGGGGATCTCCTTCCGCTCGCGCGCGGCGGGGGGCGTGCGCGTCTTTGCGACGGCCGTGGGCGAAGAGGTCGTCTCGGTCGCGCGCATCGCCGAGACGGGCGAAGACGACGGCTGATCCCGGCCGGTGCGACCCTGCCCGGCACCACGGTGGGGCAGGGCGGGGGCCCCTCAGGATCCGCGCACGGTGAAGCCGTGCGCGATGTGGTTGCGCACGAACCAGATCATGGCAACGCCCGGCACCAGCGACACGACCGTCATCGCCATCACGAGGCCGACGTCGGTCTGAAAGCCGAACAGCGCGTTGATCGCCATGGTGATGGGCTTGCCCGCCGTCACCGTCAGGGCGCGGGCAAAGACGACCTCCACCCATGAGAAGATGAAGCAGAAGAACGCCGCAACCCCGATCCCCGGCGCGATCGCGGGGATGAGGTGGCGCACGAGGAACCCCGGAAGGCGCTGGCCGTCGATGAATGCCGTCTCGTCAAGCTCGCGCGGGACGGCGGAGATGAAGCTCTCGAGGATCCAGATCGCTATGGGCAGATTGAACAGGCAATGCACCAGCGCGATGCCCACGGGTGAGTTCACCAGCCCGAATTGCGCGAACAGGATGAACACCGGCAAGGACAGCACGACCGGCGGGGTCATGCGGAAGGCAAGCAGCAGAAAGAGGAAATGCCGGTCGCCGACGAAGCGGTAGCGCGACAGCGCATAGGCCGCCGGCAATCCGACGACGATGCAGAGCGCGACGTTCAGCACCACATAGATGGCCGAATTGACAAGCGCGGCCATCAGCGCGGGCGAGGCGAGGATGTTGCGATAGTTCACGAGGCTCAGCGCCCCCTCGGGCACATCCTCGTGCGGAAGGGTGGCGACGAACGACAGCAGCACCGTCTGCGCGAAGGGCAGCAGCACGAAAGCGCCGAGCAGCAGGAGCGCCGCGACGCGTATAAGCGCGCCCGCCACGCTCATGCACCCGCCTCCTGCCGCCGACCTGCCGCGATGCGCGCGAAGCACCACACGACGGTGATGACGATCAGGAAATAGATCATCGAGCGCGCGGCCGAGGAGCCATAGCTGAAGCCCTTGATGTCTTCGCCGAGGTCGATGGCGAGGAAATGCGTCGCCCGGTCCGGCCCGCCGGCGTTGATCGCGAAGGCCTCGGTGTAGATCATGAAACTGTCCACGAAACGCAAGAGCAGCACGACCCCGAGCGCGCCCGCGATCTTGGGCAGTTCGATATGGCGCAGCACGTCGAGCCGCGACGCCCCATCGATCGCCGCCGCGCGGTAATAGGCCTCGGGGATGGCCGACAGCCCGGCATAGGCGAGGATCACGACAAGGCCGAGCCAGTGCCAGCAATCCATCACGAGGATCAGGATCCAGGTGTGCAGCGGGTCGAACTTGCGGTCGAAATCGATTCCGAGCGCATCGAACGCCCGCCCGATCAGCCCCGCCGGCGCATCGACGAGGTTGAGCCACATCATCGGGATCATGTTCCACGGCACCACGAGCGGCGCCGCCAGCAGCATCAGCATCGCCACCCCCGACCGCCGCGACCGGCGCAAGAGCAGCGCGACCCCGACCCCGAGCGGCACCTGGATGCCGATCACCAGCGCCGAGAACAAGAGGCTGCGCGCGAGGCTCTCGCGGAAGCGGTCGGAGGCGACGATCTCGGCATACCACTCGACGCCCACCCAGTGGACATCGCTGAGCGTGAAGATGTCGTGGAAAGAATAGTTGAAGACCGCAACCAGCGGCAGCACGCCAACAAAGCCCATCACGGCCAGCGCCGGCAGGATCAGAAGCCAGGCACGGTTCGCAACCGGCTTCATCGCGAGGGCGCGCGTCGCTTGGCAGGTTCGATGGTCGCCTCCTTCAGGGCGCGCCGGTCACGGACGGCGGCACGACCCACCCACCCCCTCAGCCTGCCATCAGCCGCGCGACCGCCGGGGCGAAATAGGTGAGGATCCCGTCGCAGCCCGCCCGGCGGAAGGCAAGGAGGCTCTCGACCATCGCCTTCTCGCCGTCGATCCAGCCGTTCGCGGCGGCGGCGCGGATCATCGCGTATTCGCCCGAGACCTGATAGGCGAAGGTCGGCACGCCGAAGGCGTCCTTCACCCGGCGGCAGATGTCGAGATAGGGCATCCCGGGCTTGACCATCACCATGTCCGCCCCCTCGGCCAGATCGCGCGCGACAAGCCGCAGCGCCTCGTCGGAATTGCCGGGGTTCATCTGATAGGTCTTCTTGTCGCCCACGAGCCGCGTTCCCGCCCCGACCGCGTCGCGGAAGGGGCCGTAGAAGGCGCTCGCGTATTTCGCGGCATAGGACAGGATCGCGACATCGCGGTGACCCGCGGCCTCGAGCGCCGCGCGCATCGCCCCGATGCGGCCGTCCATCATGTCCGACGGCCCGAGGATGTCGGCCCCCGCCTCGGCCTGCGCGAGCGCCATGCGCACGAGTGCCGCGTTCGTCTCGTCATTGAGGATGATGCCGTCGCGCACCAGCCCGTCATGGCCGAGCGCATTGTAGGGATCGAGCGCGACATCCGTCATCACCGCGATGTCCGGCACCTCGGCCTTGAGGAGCCGGATCGCCCGGTTGGTGAGGTTCAGGGGATTCCACGCCTCGGCGCAATCCTCGGTCCGGAGCGCGGGGTCGGTGTAGGGAAAGAGGCAGATCGCGGGAATGCCCAGATCGCGCGCCTCGCGCGCCGCCACGACCAGCCGGTCGAGCGAGCGGCGCACCACGCCCGGCATCGAGGCGACGGGCTCTTCGACCCCCTCGCCGTCGCGGATGAAGACGGGCCAGATCAGGTTCGCGACCGACAGGCGGTTTTCCTGCACGAGGTCGCGCAGCGCGGCCGTGCGGCGCAGGCGGCGAAAGCGGGCGGCGGGGAAGGGGGCGTGGGCGAGGGGCTGGTCGGGCATCGGCATCTCGGTGGTTTCCGATACCTTGGGTGCCATGCCGCGCCCGGTCTGGCAAGCCCGCGCGCCGATTGCGCCCGGCCGGGGCGCGCGCTATGGGGCGCACCACCCCAGAGGTTCCCGTGCCCGACCCCTTCGCCGCCATCCTGATGCTCGACATCGGCGCCTTCGACAGCCTGTGGTATTGGCTGTTCGTCGTGCTCTTCTGGGCGCAGGCGACGGCGCGGGTGCTCGGCGTGCCAGTCGCGGTCATCGACCGCGCGGCGGCGGGGGATGCGGATGCGGCGACCGAGGGCGCGCCGATGCTGGCGCGCGAATGCGCCCGCAGGGGCTCGGCCGCCGCGCACCCGCGCCCCTGGCAGGCTGCGGTGGTGGGCTTTGGCCTCGCGCTGCTCGCCGTTCTGGGCTTTGGCTACGGGCTCGAGATCGCGCAGGCGGGGGTGCTGATCCTCGGCCCCGCCGCGCTCGGCACCCTGCGCGAGGCCGCACTCCTGCGCGAACTTGCGGCCCTTCCCGTCGGGGCCGCGCCCTGGCCGCTGATGCGCGCCCATCGGCTGCGGATGCGCGCGCTCGCGATCCTCGCGGTTGCGGTCGCGGCCTTCTGGGGCGCGAGCACGGTTCTGGGCAGGGCGGGCTGATGGATCGCAGGAGGACGGAGCCCATGGCCCAGCGGCACCCCGAGCCGGCGCGCATCCTCGCGGGCGGCGCCCCCGAGGGCTTCGATGCCCGGCTGGTCGCGGCCGAGGCCGAGGCCGCGGGCGGCCCCGTCATCCACATCGCCCGCGACGACCGGCGCGCCGAGGCGATGCGCGCGGCGCTCGCCTTCCTTGCGCCGGGGCTCGCGGTCCTCGACTTTCCCGCCTGGGATTGCCTGCCCTATGATCGCGTCTCGCCCAATGCCGATGTGCTGGCGCGGCGGATGGCGACGCTCGCGGCGCTCGCGCGCGGGCCGCGCGGGCCGCTCGTGCTGCTCACGACCGTTTCGGCCGCCACGCAGCGCGTGCCAGCCCCCGAGACGGTCGCCGAGGCGAGCCTCAGCCTGCGCCGGGGCGACCGGATCGCGCCTGAGCAGTTGCGCGCGTGGCTTGCCCGCATGGGCTTTGCACCGACCGCGACGGTGGCCGAGCCGGGCGATTGCGCCTTTCGCGGCGGCATCGTCGACATCTTCCCGCCCGGGGGCGCGGGGCCCGTCCGGCTCGATTTCTTCGGCGACCAGATCGATGCGATCCGCCGCTTCGATCCGGCCTCGCAACGCTCGACCGACCGGCTCGAGGGCGTGGACCTCGTGCCCATGTCCGAGGTGATCCTCGATGAGGCCGCGATCACCCGCTTCCGTCAGGCCTATCGCGCGGCCTTCGGGGCGGCGGGGTCGGACGATCCGCTCTATGAGGCCGTCAGCGCCGGGCGGCGGCACGCAGGGATGGAGCACTGGCTGGGCTTCTTTCACGACCGCCTTTCTCCGCTGGTCGACTATCTGCCGGGCGCGCCCGTCATCCTCGACGATCAGGCCGAGGCCGCGCGCGCCGCCCGCGCCGGCGCCATCGCCGACCAGCACGAGGCGCGCGCCGAGGCGCTCGGCCATACCCGCAAGGGCGAGAGCGCCTACAAGCCCGCCCCGCCGGGGCTTCTCTATCTCGACGATGCCGCCTGGACGGCCGCGCTCGCGCCGCGCCGGGTCGTGCAACTCGCGCCCGCGCGGTTGCCGCCGGGGCCGGGCGTCATCGACGCGGGCGGACGGCCGGGGCGCAACTTCGCCCCCGAACGCACGCAGGCGAACGCCGGCCTCTTCGAGGCGCTCGCCGCCCATGTCGCGGTGCGCCGGATGCAGGGGCAGGTCGTCGTCACCACCTTCGGCGAGGGCGCGCGCGAGCGCATGGCGGGGCTTCTCGAGGATCAGGGCGTCACCGGCGCCCAGCCCGTCGCCGACGCCCGCGCCATCCCCGAGGGCAAGGGGGGGCTGTTCCTCGCGGTCTGGCCGCTCGATCAGGGGTTCGAGGCGCCGGGGCTCAGCGTCATCACCGAGGCCGACATCCTGGGTGAGCGCGCGCTCTCGCGCCCGCGGCGCAAGGCGCGCGCCGCCGACATGCTGACCGAGGCGCAGGCGCTGTCGCCCGGGGATCTCGTGGTGCATGTCGAACACGGGCTCGGGCGGTTCCGCGGGCTAGAGCGCATCACGGCACTCGGCGCGCCGCATGATTGCCTCGCGCTCGAATACGCCGGCGGCGACCGGCTGTTCCTGCCGGTCGAGAACATCGAGCTTCTGTCGCGCTACGGCTCCGAAGAGGGCACGCTCGACCGGCTGGGGGGCGGGGCGTGGCAGGCGCGCAAGGCGCGCCTCAAGGCGCGCATCCTCGACATGGCCGACCGGCTCATCCGCGTCGCGGCCGAGCGGCACGTCCGCGCCGCCCCGGTGCTGACCCCGGCCGAGGGGATCTGGGATGCCTTCTGCGCCCGCTTCCCCTATGTCGAGACCGACGATCAGCTGGGCGCGATCGAGGCCGTCATCGACGACATGGGCCGCGGCAGCCCGATGGACCGGCTCGTCGTCGGCGATGTGGGTTTCGGCAAGACCGAGGTCGCGATGCGCGCGGCCTTCGTCGCGGTGATGTCGGGCCGGCAGGTTGCCATCATCGCGCCCACGACGCTGCTCGCGCGTCAGCATTACCGCAGCTTTGCCGAACGCTTCCGCGGCTTTCCGGTAGAGATCCGGCCACTCTCGCGCTTCGTCTCGGCGCGCGATGCGCAGGCCACGCGCGAGGGGCTCGCCGATGGCACGGTCGACATCGCGGTGGGCACGCACGCGCTGCTCGCCAAGGGGGTGCGCTTTGCCCGGCTCGGGCTTCTGGTCATCGACGAAGAGCAGCATTTCGGCGTCACCCACAAGGAACGGCTGAAGGAGATGCGCTCGGACGTGCATGTGCTGACGCTGACCGCGACGCCCATCCCGCGCACGCTGCAACTGTCGCTCGCAGGCGTGCGCGACCTGTCGGTGATCGCGACCCCCCCGGTCGATCGCCTCGCGATCCGCACCTATGTGAGCGAGTTCGACAGCGTGACCCTGCGCGAGGCGCTGATGCGCGAGCACTTCCGGGGCGGGCAATCCTTCGTCGTCGTCCCCCGCGTCGCCGACATCGCCGAGATGGCCGAGACGCTCGCGGCCGCGGTGCCCGAGTTGCGCGTCGTGGTGGCCCACGGCCAGCTTGCGGCGGGCGACCTCGATGAGCGGATGAACGATTTCTACGACGGCAAATACGACGTGCTGCTCGCGACCACGATCATCGAATCGGGCCTCGACATCCCGACCGCGAACACCATGATCGTCCATCGCGCCGACATGTTCGGGCTGGCGCAGCTCTATCAGCTGCGCGGCCGGATCGGGCGGGCCAAGGTGCGGGCCTATTGCTATCTCACCACCAAGCCCCGCGCGCCGCTGACGCCGCAGGCGCAGGCGCGGCTGAAGCTGCTGGCCTCGCTCGACAGCCTCGGCGCGGGTTTCACCCTCGCAAGCCACGACCTCGACCAGCGGGGCGCGGGCAACCTGCTTGGCGAGGAACAGTCGGGCCACATCCGCGAGGTGGGCTTCGAGCTTTACCAGAACATGCTCGACGAGGCGATCGCGCGGCTCCGCGCGGGCGAGGTGCCGCTGCCCGAGGATGAGGGCGACTGGTCGCCGCAACTCAACCTCGACGTGCCGGTGATGATCCCCGAAAGCTACATCCCCGACCTCGAGGTGCGGCTCGGCCTCTATCGCCGTCTGGCGGGGCTGGCCGACAAGGTCGCGCTCGAGGCGTTCGCGGCCGAACTCATCGACCGCTTCGGCCCCCTCCCGCGCGAGGTCAACACGCTCCTCCTCGTCATGCGGATCAAGGCGATGTGCAAGCGGGCGGGCATCTCGCGGCTCGATGCCGGGCCAAAGGGCGCGACGGTGCAGTTCCACGCCGACCGCTTCGCCAACCCCGCGGGGCTCGCGGAATTCATCCGCGCCGAGGCCGGCCGCGCCAAGGTGCGCGAGAACCGCCTCGTCGTCCTGCGCGACTGGGGGGTCGCGCCCGAGCGGATCAAGGGCGCCTTCGCGCTGGCCCGCGACCTTGCTGCGGCGGCGAAGGCGGGATCGCCCGCTCAGGCCGCAAAATCGGCGCGCGCATAGCCCTGAAGGTAAAGCAGCGCCGTCAGATCGCCGTGGTTGATCTGCACGCGCGCCGCCGCCGCGACGGCGGGCTTGGCATGGAGCGCGACGCCGAGCCCCGCGGCGGCAAGCATCGCGAGGTCGTTGGCCCCGTCCCCGACGGCCAGCACATCGCCCGCCGCGCAGCCGAGCCGGCCGCAGATGTCGTGCAGTGCCTCCGCCTTGGCCTCGCGCCCGAGGATCGGCGCCTGAACCCGCCCCGTCAGGCGCCCGCCCGCGACCTCGAGGATGTTGGCGCGGTGTTCGTCGAACCCGAGTGCCGCCGCCACCGGCGCCGTGAAGGCCGTGAACCCGCCCGAGACGAGCGCGCAATGCGCCCCCGCCGCGCGCATCGTCGCGACCAGCACCCGCCCCCCCGGCGCGTGGGTGATCCGTGTCGCCAGCACCTCGGCCACCGCCCCCTCGGGCAGGCCCGCAAGCAGCGCGACCCGTTCGGTCAGCGAGGCTTCGAACCCGATCTCGCCCCGCATGGCGCGGGCGGTGACGGCCGCGACGCGCGCGCCCACCCCGGCGAGTGCGGCAAGCTCGTCGATGCACTCCTGCCCGATCATGGTGCTGTCCATGTCCGCAAGCAGCACCCGCTTGCGCCGCCCGCCCTCGGGCAGGATCGCGAGGTCGATCCCCGCGGCGTCCGCCTCGGCGCGCAGGTCGGCCGGGTCGGGGGGGACGGCGGGCAAGGGCGCCTCGGCCGCCTCGCCCGCGGCCAGCCAGCGCAGATCGCCCGCGCCCGCCCGCCGCGCGAGATCCCGCGCGACGGCCCCCGGCAGGCCGCGCCCGGGCGCCCCGATCAGGATCAGCACTGGCACGGCGGGGCCTCGCGCAGACGCTCGAGGATCGCGCGCGTCGGAAAGCCGTCCGCGATCATGCCTTGGGTGCGCTGCCAGTCGCGCAGCGCATCCGTCGTGGCCGGACCGATGCGCCCGTCGATGCCGCCCGGATCGAACCCCGTGCGCTTCAGCTCCTCCTGCAGCGCGCGCCGGTCGGCGGTGCCGAGCGCCGGTTCCCCGCGCGGCCAGCCGCGGCTGAACGGCCCCCGCCCGTCGATCCGGTCGGCGAGATGCGCGACCGCCACGACATAGGACAGTGCGCGGTTGTAGCGCGCGATGACATCGAAATTGCGATAGGCGATGAAGGCCGGCCCCCGCACCCCGGCAGGCGTGATTATGGCGGCGGGCCCGTGATCGGGCAGCGGCCCCCCCGAGAGCATCCGCACCCCGCGCCCCATCCATTCCGCGACACCCGCCCGGCGGCCGCGTCCCGTCCCCTCGAAGTCGAACCCCTCGGGCAGCGTCACCTCGAAGGCCCAGGGCTCACCCTCCTGCCAGCCTTCGGCGGCGAGGAAGGCGGCCGTCGAGGCCAGCGCATCGGTCGGATCGCCGGACCAGACATCGCGCCGGCCATCGCCGCCGAAATCGACCGCATAGGCCAGATACGAGGTCGGCATGAACTGCGTATGCCCCATCGCCCCCGCCCAACTCCCGCGCATCGTGGCGGGATCGGCGTCCCCCGCCTCGATGATGCGCAGGGCCGCGATCAGCTCGGATTCGAAGAAGGCGCCCCGCCGCCCCTCATGCGCGAGGGTCGCAAGCGCCGAGAGGATGTGCGTGCGGCCGCGATAGCCGCCGAAATTTGTCTCCATCCCCCAGATCGCCAGCACGATCGCGGGCGGCACGCCATAGCGCGCCTCGATCGCGCGCAGGGTTTCAAGGTGGCGGGCGCGCAGCGCGCGGCCCTGCTCGACCCGGGCGTCCGATACGGCGTTGTCGAGGTAATCCCAGATCTGGCGGGTGAACTCCGACTGATTGCGGTCGAGATCGATCACGTCGCGACGGTGGCGGATGGTGGGCATCGCGCGCGAGAGCGTCACCTGCGAGATGCCGGCCGCCACCGCGCGCGGCTGAAAGGCGCGCAGCCAGTCGCGGAAATCGGCCGGCAGATCGGGGTGCAGCCGCACGAGGTCGGCGGGCGCCGGGCGCGGCGGCGGGGCGGTCGGCCCCCCGCCCTCGGAGGCGGCCGCCGCCACCCCGAAGGCCAGCGCCAGCCCGAGCCCGAGCATTCCGCGTGGTGCCAGCCAGTGCATCCGGTCCCCCTTCGGCCGCAACCCTAGCGCGCCCCGCGCGGCGCGGCCATGCCCACCCTCAGCGACAAAGCGCGCGGGCAAGCGCGCAGAAGCGCTCGATCGGCACATCCTCGGCCCGCAGCGTGGGCTCGATCCCGGCTTCGGCCAGGCGCGCCTCGATATCGGGGGCAAGGCCGCGCAGGCTCGCGCGCAGCATCTTGCGCCGCTGGTTGAAGGCCGCCGCCGTCACCCGCGCCAGCACCGCCGGGTCGGCCGGATAGCGCGGCGCGGGCAGTGCCGTCAGATGGACGACGGCCGAGGATACCTTGGGCGGCGGCGTGAACGCCTCGGGCGGGAGTGTCAGCACGATCTTCGCCTCGGCCCGCCACTGGGCAAGGATCGCAAGCCGCCCATAGGCCTTGCCGCCGGGCCGGGCCACGATCCGCTCGGCGACCTCGCGCTGGAACATGAGCGTGAGCGAGGTCCAGAACGGCGGCCAGGCGGCGGGGGTGAGCCAGCGCACCAGCAACTCGGTGCCGACATTGTAGGGCAGGTTCGCCACGATCCGCACCGGAGCCGTCAGATGCGGCAGCGGGTCGAGCGTCAGCGCATCGCCGCCAAGCACCGTCAGGCGGCCGGGATAGGCGGCCGCGATCTCTGCCAGCGCGGGCAGGCAGCGCGGATCCTTCTCGATCGCGACCACATGGCGCGCCCCCTCGGCCAAAAGGCCGCGCGTCAGGCCCCCGGGGCCCGGCCCGATCTCGAGCACGTCGCAGGCGGCGAGGTTTCCGGCCGCGCGCGCGATCCGCGCCGTCAGGTTCAGATCGAGGATGAAGTTCTGCCCGAGCGCCTTGCGCGCCCCGAGGTCATGGGCCGCGATCACCTCGCGCAGGGGCGGCAGGCCGTCGATCGCCGCCATCAGCCGCGCCGCCCCCGCCGCGCGGCCATCGCCGCCGCCATCCGCAGCGCCGCGAGGAAAGAGGCCGGATCGGCGATGCCCCTTCCCGCGATGTCGAAGGCCGTGCCGTGATCGGGCGAGGTGCGCACGAAGGGCAGCCCCAGCGTGATGTTGACCCCGCCCGCGAAATCGATGGTCTTGATCGGGATCAGCGCCTGATCGTGATACATGCACACGGCCGCGTCATAACGCGCCCGCGCCGGCGGGTGGAACATCGTGTCGGCCGGGAGCGGGCCAGCGAGGTCGAGCCCCTCGGCGCGCAGCGCCTGCAGGAGCGGCGCGATCAGCTCGATCTCCTCGCGCCCCATCGCGCCGCCTTCGCCCGCGTGGGGGTTGAGGCCCGCGACCGCGATGCGCGGCGCGGCAATCGCGAAATCGCGCCGGAGCGCGGCGTGCGTCAGCCGGATCGCCCCCGCGATGCGCTCGGCCGTCAGGGCGCGCGGCACCTCGGCCAGCGGAATGTGGATCGTCGCGGGCACGACGCGCAGGCCGCGGCCCGCAAGCATCATCGCGACCTCGACCCCGCCCGCGAGATGGGCGAGATATTCGGTATGGCCCGGAAAGCCGAAGCCCGCCCCGTCCTGCAGCGCCTTCTTGTGGATGGGCAGGGTGCAGATCGCGCTCGCGGCACCCGCCTGCACGAGGCGCACGCCCGCCTCGATCGCCGAGACGACACCCGCGGCATTGGCCGGATCCGGCCGGCCCGGTTCGGCCCGCCCCGCGAAGGGCAGCGGCAGCACCGCCAACGTGCCCGCCGGCACGGCCGCCGCATCGGCGGGCTGCGCGATCTCGCGCCAGGCTGCGCCCGCGGGCAAATGGCGCGGATCGCCGATCCAGA
Source organism: uncultured Gemmobacter sp. (assembly GCA_964472135.1). GTDB lineage: Bacteria > Pseudomonadota > Alphaproteobacteria > Rhodobacterales > Rhodobacteraceae > JAUREX01. Next base: position 7,967 of record CAYYJB010000041.1, on the reverse strand, counting down.
AGAACGGCGGGCGGCGCGGCGCGCGCGCGGCCGCGAGCGCAAGCTCGGCCCCGATCCCGGCCGGCTCGCCGCAGCTGACCGCGACGGGGGGGGCCTCAGGGGCGGGTGATCTGGGCATCGGCGCGCAGGTCGCGCAGGTAGTTTTCGGCAAGCTCGGTCAGCCGCAGGTTGCGCAGCGTCTCGCGCACGCCGGTGCGGAGCCGTTCGCCCTGCACGCCGCTGGCCGTCACGCCATCCCCGAACGACAGCCCCGACACGAGGCGGCGCGCGCAGAGCAGGATCAGCGCGCCGTCGTCCTCGCCGCCCGCGACGCGCGCGGCCTCTCCCGGATCGAGGCGCGCGAGCGTCAGCGCGTGGGGCGCGGTGAGGGCGGCCTCGGTCAGGGTCTTCCGGTCGAGCGTCGCGCCATCGCCAAGGCGGGCGTAGGCCGTCGCGCAATCGCCGACCCCCGCTAGTGCGGACGGATCGGGCGCGGGGCGGACCAAGAGATAATCGACCTCGGTGATCGCGGGCGTCACCGCATCGAAGCGGTCGGTGCCATGCAGGAAGAGCAGCACGATCCCCTCGGCCGTTCGGGCCGGCGGCAGCAGCGCGTTGGCACCGGCCTGCGCCACGCTCTGGACCATCGCGGGCGACAGATAGGCAAGTGGCACGGGCGCGATGCGGCCGCCGCGCTCGGCGCTGGGCGCGACCGAATGGGCGCGTGCGGCACGCTCGAACGCCTCCGCCCCGTCGATCGAGGCGAGGATCTCGTCCGCGAGGGCCTCGGCGCGCGCCGGCAGCACGATTTCCGACATCTCGGCGCGCACGACCCCGCGCTGCGCCGGCACCGACAGCGCGCGGTCGACCTCGCCCTCGGCGACCGCGTTCGCCTGCGCCCCGAAGCGCGCCCGCACGACCTGCCGCCACGCCAGCCCGACGCGGACGAATTCGCGGAAGGTCTCGGGCGCGACGCCGGCCTGGCCGATCGCGGCGGTGAAATCCTCGGCCGAGAGGTTCGCGCGCGCGGCGAATTCCGACATGCCGTCGCGCAGTTCCGCCTCGCCCACGACGATGCCGAACCGCGCCGCCTCGGCCAGTTGCAGACGCTCGTCGATCAGGGCCGATTCCGCCTGCCGATCGAGGTCTCCCTGAATCCCGAGCGCGCGCAGGAACTGGCGGCGCTGAAAGAACTCGAACGCCGTGACGGGGCTGCCGTTGACGATCAGGACCGGCTCGAACGGATTGACCTGCGCCCGGGCGGCGGGCGCGGAGATGCCCGTCGCGAGGGCGGCAAGGGCTGCGATGGCAAGGAAACGGCGCATGGTCGGGACGACTCCGCTGATGCTGGACCTTCTTGTTTTACCGAAGACGGTTGCGCAACCCTTATCGCATGAAATCGGTGCGACGGTCGATGATCGCGCCCATCACATCACCATCAGCCGCCCGCGCGGCGCCCGCGGGCGTGCGGCAGGCGCGCAGCGGCCCGGCCGGAGAGCCGCCGAAGCCGAGCAACTCGAACGAAAAGGCGACCTCGCTCGATTCAAGCAGCCCCTCGGTTGCCGTGAAGCGCGTGTCGAACGACAGATCCGCGCGCAGGCACTCGTTGATGTAGGCAAGCGCCAGCCGGCCTACCGTCGCCTTTCCCGCGACGACGTCGAAATAGCCCGACGCATCCGCCCGCAGGTGCCGCCCGAGCCGGGCCGTCAGTTGCGCCGACAGGTTCGAGATGTCGGTGCGCAGGCGCAGGTCGGGGCTGTCGGGGTCGGCGGCGGCCCAGGTCCAGCTCGTGCTCAGGTCGAGATCGCGCAGGCTTTGGGTCAGGCCGATGTCGCTGCGCGCTGGCGCCCCCGCCGCATCGAGGACGACCCGCCCCGACAGGGTGCGCCCGTCTGCCCCGTCGAGGCGCGCCGCCACGAGCCATTCGCCGTTCCACCCCGTTTCCGCCGAGGCGGGGGCAAACAGGGCGTCGGCGCGCGGGCGCACGATGCCGCCCACCACCATCTCGCGCGAGGAACCCGATTCCAGCCGCCGGGTCAGGCCCAGGCCGAACTGTGCGCGGTTGCCCGATTCGCGCCGGTCCACCCCGGGATAGCGCGAGAACGACAGCAGGTTGCCCCGGTCGAGTTCGGGCACGAGGCTGTCGCGGTTCGGGACGCCCGCCTCATCGATGCGGGGGGCGAAAACGACCTGAACCACGGGCTCGAGCACGTCGACATGTCCGGAACCGCGGCGCAGCAACGGCCAGCGGAGTTCGGCAAGCGCCGCCGGGCGCAGCCGCGAGACGTTGAAGGTCGGATCCGTGACCGGCTGCACCCGATAGGCATCGGCATCCAGCCTGACCGAGGCGGCGGCCAGAAACCCGAGCGGCAGCACCCGGTCGGCCCGCCAGCCGATCGCGAGCCCCGTCCGCGCGAGCGATGTCGTGCCAGAGCTCTGCGTGTCGGCGCGGTCGAAGTTGATCTGGAGGCCGGCGTCGATGCGCCCCGCCTCGCCCGGCAGGCGCAGCCAGCGGCGCAACTCGGACCCCGTGCCGAGCACGAGCCCGCTGTCGCGCGTCGTCCCCGTCGCCCCGTCGCGCGTCGCGCGCCAGCTCAGGATGCGGGCGCTCGAGGTGCCGAGACGATTGGTGCGCGAGAGGGTGCTCTCGACCTCGAGGCGCTCGGCATCGGAAATGCCCCAGTCGCGCAGGATCGCCCCCTGACCGATCGCCCGCGCCGCGACCTCGAGCCTGAAGCCGCGCGGCAAGGGCGCCCCGGTTTTCAGTTCGGCATAGCCGCGCACGCCGGGTGTCGCGCGCTCGCGCGCGAGCGCGCCGTCGATGTTGAGCATCCCCCACGGCAGTGCCTCGCGATAGCGCATCCGGAGCCGCTGCGTGCCGGTATCGCCGATGAAGGGATAGAGCGTCAGGTCGCGGCTGCGCCCGATCGGCTGGAAATAGCCGAATTCGAGCCCCGCGCCCCCCGCCGTCGTGATCATGAAGCGCGGTCGGAGCAGACCGGGCGCGCGCCGCAGCGTCGGATCCGGGATGCTCAGATAGGGCATCCAGAGCACCGGCACCCCCGCCACGCGCAGTTGCGCGTTGCGGAAATAGAGCCGGCGCGACTGCGTGTCGTGATCGACCCGCCGGGCGCGGATCTCCCACAGGGGCGGGCCATCATCGCAGACCCGGCAAGACGATGCCGCCGCGCGGCTCAGGCGGGTGCGGGTCAGCCCGTCGAGCCGCTCGCGCTCGGCCACCTCGGCCCGGATCCGGAGCGCGCGCGACAGCGTGAGTTCCGCCCCCCGCAGAATGCCCGAGCGCAGCCGGTCATCAAGATCGGCCTCGGACGCCACCAGCGTCATCGCATCGCCCTCGGTCAGGATCGCCGGGCCCTCGATGAAGATGCGGCCCGCCGCGCGGTCATAGACGATACGCGGCGCCGTCAGTCGCCGGACGCCGTGATAGACCTCGACCGAGCCCTCGGCCACCAGCCTGTCATCGCCGAGCACCTCGACCCGGTCCGCGATCAGCGTCGCGGGCCCCTCCTGCGCGGCAGGGGCATGCGCCGTCGCCGCCCAGAGCGCGACGGCCACCAACAGCGCGGCGAGGCGGGGCGCGAAGCGGCGCATCAGCCGTCCTCCAGATGCAAGAGCAGCGTCAGCGCGCAGAGCGCCGCCACTACCGGCGGCATCCATGCGGCGATGACGACGGGGATGCGCCCGCTCGCCCCGAGGGCCGAGGCGAAATCGGCGAGGATGAACGTCGCGAACCCCGCGAGCACCGCCGCGAGCACCCGCAGCCCCGTCCCGCCGCCCCGCCCGTGCCCGAGGGTGAAGGCCGCCGCAACCAGCACCATCGCCGCCAGCATCGCAGGCAGCACGAGGTGGCTTTGCAACTGCATCTGGAAGGCCGTGCTCGAGAACCCCGCCCGCTCGAGCGCGCCGATCGCGGTGCGCAGGTCCCAGACCGACACCTCCTCGGCCCGCCCGAGACTGTCGCGGATGCGCGCCGCCGTCAGATCCGTGGGGATCGCGGCGGTCGCGAATGTCTCGGCGTCCCGTTCGGGGTTGTCGCTTTCCAGCCGCCACAGCTTCACCTCTTGGAGCGACCACGAACCAGCAAGCAATTCGGCCCGGCCGGCATCGATCCGCCGCACCGGCAGCCCGTCGGGGCCGAGTTCCAGAAACATCGTGTTGCTGAGGACGCTGCCGTCGGCGTTGACGCCGTCGGCGCGGATCACCATCTGGCCCGCCTCGGTCGCCTGCCTGAGCCATAGCCCCTCGCGCCCGATCGAGCCGACCTCGACCGGCGCGCGGCCGAGCAGGGCGTCGATCATGCGGTCGTGGGCCTCGGCGCTCGCGACGGCGAGCGGGTTCGCGATGCTCGTCGCCACAAGCCCGAGCGCGAGCGCCGCGGCGGTCGGGCCCGCGATGGCGCGCAGCGCCGAGCGTCCGGCGGCGCGCGTCGCGACGAGCTCGCTCGACCTCGCGAGCGCGACGAAGAGCGCGACCGCCCCGAGCATCGTCGCAAGCGGCAGGAGCGCATAAAGCTGCATCGGCATCGCGAGTGCCGCCATCCCGAGCGCCCGCCGCAGGCCGATGCCCGAGGCCGAATAGATCCGCAGATGCTCGATCGTCTCGAACAGCACGACGAGCGCGCCGAGGCCCGCGATCACGCTGCCCGACACGATCGCGAAACGGCGGGCGAAATAGAGCGCGAGGGTCATGCGGGCGCCCCCCGCATGCGGCGCGGCCGGTCGGCGAGCCAGATCAGCAGGGCGACGATGCCGATCCCTGCAGCGGGCGCCACCCACAAGAGCGGCCACGAGGTCGGCGCGAGCGCGACCCGCGCCAGCGCGGCCGTCTCGATCATCTGGAAGCCGATGAGCAGACCGACCGCAAGCACCATCCGCCGCCAGAGCCCGAACCTGCTGAAGCCCGCCGACATCAGCGCGCCGAAGGCCAGCAGCGTCGCGACGAAGGCCGAGATCGGCTGCGCGCTGCGCCGCTGGATTTCCGCCGCCACATCGACCGGCCCGACCCCGAGCCGCGCGGCGAGCGCCGCGCCCCCGGTCACGAGGCCGGGGGTCGTTGTCGCGGCAAGGGTGCCGTCGCCGCCGTCCGCGCCGGCGGGGCGCGTCTCGAACTGGAAGGTGAAGGCGGCAAAGCGGGTCAGATCAAGGCGGCCGTCCTCAAGATGTATGCGCTGCGAGGTGCCCTGCTCGAGCAGGAGTTGCAGGCCCCACGGCGCGGTCTGGATGCGTCCGCTGTCGGCGACATAGAGCGTGCGTTCCCCAGCGACGCGATCATCGGCGATCATGACGTCCTCGAGCGAACCGTCGCCCCCGACTTGCCGGACGTAGAAGCTGATGCCGTCCGCGGGGAACTGGAAAACACCCTCGCGCAAGAGCCCCGCGGTCGGGTCGCTCGCGAGTTGGGCCTCGCGCCGGGCCAGCGCATCGCGCGAGGCGGGCACGAGCATGTGCATGAGCACGCCCCCCGTCAGCGCCGCGACGATGCCGAAGACGACGAAGGGCCGCATCAGCCGGGCCGCCGAATACCCCGCCGCCTGCACCACCACGAGCTCGCTGTCGCGGCTGAGCCGGTTCGTCAGCGTCAGGACCGTGACGAAGGCCGCGACCGGCACCACCAGCCGGATCAGGTTGGGCAGCGCGAGCGCCGACATCTCGAAGAACAGCCCGAGCGGCTGCCCCTCGGTGACCAGCCGATTGAACAGGAGCACCGCGCGGTTGACCCACATCACCCCCGTCAGCACGAGGGTGAAGAAGGCGAACATGGCGAGCAGCTGGCCAAGGATGTAGCGGTCGAATCGGGGCACGTCGCGACCCTGCGGCGGCGCGGCCCGCAATCCGGACCGCGCGCCGAGCCTAGAGCAAAGATGACGCCGGGGAAACTGCCCTCTGGCCAAGGACCGCGACCGGCGTGTAGGGTCCGATGATCATTTTCACCAACCGATCCGGTGCCCCATGACCCCGCTCGCCCCGCTCTCTTTCGATCTGACCGACCTCGACGCCCTCGCCGAAGCGACGGGACGCGTCATCGTCTTTGCCGCCGAGGGCGGGCGGCTCGGCCGGGGGGCGCGCAAGGTGGACCGGCTGATGCGGGGGACGCTCGCGCGCGCGGCCGCCGCCGCCCCGTTCCAGAAGCTCAAGCCCGGCGAGGGCCTTGATATCGCCTATCCCGCCGGGATGCAGGCGGCCGCCGTGCAGCTGATCCGCCTCGATCCGCGTGCGAGCGCGGCCACCTGCCGCAAGGCGGGTGTCGCGATCGGCGCGCGCCTCGGGCCCGAGGGCGCGGTCGTTCTGGCCGAAGGGGTCGCGCACCCCGAGGAACTCGGCCTCGGCATCCTGCTGCGGGCCTATGATTACGCCGACCAGCGCAGCGAGGCACCCAAGCGCCCCGGCGCGGTGCGGGTGATGCTGCCGCGCGCGGACGCGGTCGCGCGCGCCGCCGCCGCCCCGATCGCGGCCCGCGCCGAGGGCGTCTTTTACGCCCGCGACCTCGTGGCCGCGCCCGCGAACGTGCTGACGACCGAGACCTTCGCCGACAGCCTGACCGGGCTGCGCGAGCTTGGCGTCGAGGTCGAGGTGCTGGACGAGGAAGATCTCGAACGCCTCGGGATGCGCACCCTGATCGCGGTCGGCCTCGGGTCCGAGAGCCCCTCGAAGGTCGTCGTCATGGTCTGGAAGGGCGCCGAGGGCGCGCCGCTCGCGCTCGTGGGCAAGGGGGTCGTCTTCGACACGGGCGGGATCTCGATCAAGCCCGCCGCCGGCATGGAAGAGATGACGATGGACATGGCCGGGGCGGCGGCCGTTGCGGGCACGATGCGCACCCTCGCGCTGCGCAAGGCGCGCGCCCATGTCGTGGGCCTCGTGGGTCTGGTCGAGAACATGCCCTCGGGCCGGGCGCAGCGGCCGGGCGATGTCGTGCGTTCGATGAAGGGCGACACGGTCGAGGTCATCAACACCGACGCCGAGGGTCGCCTCGTGCTGGCCGATGTGCTCTGGTATGCGCAGGAACGCTTCAAGCCCTCGGGCATGGTCGATCTCGCGACGCTGACGGGCGCGATCATCATCGCGCTCGGCCACGAGAACGCGGGCGTCTTCGCCAATGACGATGCCTTTTGCGCGGGGTTCCTCGCCGCCGCGGCGGCCGAGGGCGAGGGCGCCTGGCGCATGCCTCTGGGCGAGGCCTACGACAAGAAACTGAAATCCGACATCGCCGACATGAAGAACGTGGGCGGCCGCGATGGCGGGGCGGTGACCGCCGCGCAGTTCCTTCAGCGCTTCGTCAAGCCCGGCACGCCGTGGATGCACCTCGACATCGCGGGAACGGCCCTCGTCAAGGCTGATACCGCCAACGGGCCCAAGGGCGCGACGGGGTGGGGGGTGCTCTCGCTCGACCGGATGATCCGCGACCGGTATGAGCGCTGACCGGCCGCGCCCGCGATGGCCGAGGCGTTCTTCTACCACCTCACCCGCTCGCGCCCCGAGGCCGCGATCGCGATGCTGATCGAGAAATCGCTCGCCCGCGGCTGGCGGGTGGCCGTGCGCGCGCCCGACGACGGGGTGGCCGAGGCGCTCGACCGGGCGCTCTGGCTGCAGGGCGGGGATGCGGGCTTTGTGCCCCACGGCCGCGCGGGCGGCCCGCATGACGCCGACCAGCCGGCGCTGATCCTCGCGGGCGGGCCATTGCCCGAGGGGCGCGCCTGCCTGATCCTCGCCGAGGGCGCGGGCGCCGATCCCGCCGAGGTGGCGGGCGTGGCGCGCGCCTGCCTCGTCTTCGACGGCGCCGACCCCGCGGCGCTCGAGGCCGCCCGCGGGGCATGGCGCAGGCTCCGCGCGGCGGGGATCGAGACGCAGTACTGGACCGAGACATCCGGGACCTGGGAACGCCAGCGCGCGGGTTGAAACCCCGGACGAAACCCCGAACAAGGGCCCGCGCCGCGGTTGACACCGCGCGCCCGGCCCTGCACCCTGCGCGCG
>CAYYJB010000040.1:15772-21038 GCA_964472135.1 uncultured Gemmobacter sp. | reverse complement strand
GCGGTGGCGGCGGCGGCGGCGGCGCAGCCCAAATGGGGTGCGACCAACCCGCAGCGGCGGGCGCGCGTGATGATGGAATTCGTCCGCCTCGTGAACCGCGACATGGACAAGCTCGCCGAGGTGCTGAGCAGCGAGCACGGCAAGACCTTTGCGGACTCCAAGGGCGACATCCAGCGCGGGGTCGAGGTGGTCGAGTTCTGCATCGGCGCGCCGCACCTGCTCAAGGGCGAGTTCACCGACAGCGCGGGGCCTGGGATCGACCTCTATTCGCTGCGCCAGCCGCTCGGGGTGGTGGCCGGCATCACGCCCTTCAACTTCCCCGCCATGATCCCGATGTGGAAGCTCGCCCCCGCCATCGTCTGCGGCAACGCGATGATCCTCAAGCCCTCCGAGCGCGATCCCTCGGTGCCCATGATGCTGGCCGCGCTGATGAAGGAGGCGGGGCTGCCCGACGGGATCCTGCAGGTCGTCAACGGCGACAAGGAAGCGGTGGACGCGATCCTCGACAATCCGGTCATCCAGGCCGTGGGCTTTGTCGGTTCGACCCCGATCGCGCATTACATCTATTCGCGCGGCTGCGCGGCGGGCAAGCGCGTGCAGTGCTTCGGCGGCGCCAAGAACCACATGATCATCATGCCCGACGCCGACCTCGACCAGGCGGCGGATGCGCTGGTGGGCGCGGGCTACGGCGCGGCGGGCGAGCGGTGCATGGCGATCTCGGTCGCGGTGCCCGTGGGCGACAAGACGGCCGACGCGCTGATGGAGCGCCTCGTGCCCAAGGTCGAGAAGCTGCGCGTCGGCCCGTGGACGGCCGGCGCCGACATCGACTATGGCCCCGTCGTGACGGCGGCGGCCAAGGCCAACATCCTGCGGCTGGTGGAAACGGGCGTGGCGCAGGGCGCCAAGCTGCGCGTCGATGGCCGCAACTTCAACCTGCAAGGCTACGAAAAGGGCTTCTTCGTCGGCCCGCATCTTTTTGACCACGTCACGCCCGAGATGGACATCTACCGCACCGAGATTTTCGGGCCGGTCCTCTCGACCGTGCGGGCGCAGAGCTACGAAGAGGCGCTGAAGCTCGCGATGGACCACGAATACGGCAACGGCATCGCGATCTTCACCCGCGACGGCGACACGGCGCGCGATTTCGTGAACCGGGTGAACGTGGGGATGGTCGGGGTGAACTTCCCCATTCCGGTGCCGCTCGCCTATCACACCTTCGGCGGCTGGAAGAAATCCTCCTTCGGCGATCTCAACCAGCACGGGCCGGACGCGTTCCGCTTCTACACCCGCACCAAGACGGTGACGGCGCGCTGGCCCTCGGGCATCAAGGAAGGTGCCGCCTTCAACTTCAAGCAGATGGACTGAGGCCGGCCGGGGGGCAGGATGGATTTCGCGCCGACCGAAGAGCAGCAAGCCATCCTCGCGCTCGCGCGCGAGGTCGGCGCGGAACACATCGCGCCCCACGCCCGCCGGTGGGAGGCCGAGGGGACGATCCCCCGCGATCTCTGGCCCAAGCTTGCCGCGCTGGGCTTCGGGGGGCTCTGCGTCTCGGCTGCGGCCGGGGGCGCGGGGCTCGGCCGGCTCGAGGCGGCGCTCGTGTTCGAGGGGCTCTCGATGGCCTGCCCCTCGGTCGCGGCCTTCCTGTCGATCCACAACATGTGCGCGACCATGATCGACCGCCACGGCACGGCGGCGCAAAAGGCGCGCCTGCTCGGCCGCGCGGTCGGGATGGAAACGATCCTCTCCTATTGCCTCACCGAACCCGGCAGCGGGTCGGATGCGGCGGCGCTGCGCACCCGGGCCGAGCGCACGAACGAGGGATGGAGCCTGACCGGCACCAAGGCGTTCATCTCGGGCGGGGGCTATTCGGATGCCTATATCGTCATGGCGCGCTCGGGCGGCGAGGGGCCGGGCGGCATCTCGGCCCTGATCGTCGAGGCAGGCGCCCCGGGGCTGTCGTTCGGGGCGCTCGAGGACAAGATGGGCTGGCGCAGCCAGCCGACGCGGCAGGTGCAGCTTGACGGCTGCGCGGTCGGCGCCGAGGCGCTGCTCGGGCCCGAGGGGGCGGGATTTCGCCTCGCGATGGAGGGGCTCGATGGCGGGCGCCTCAACATCGCGGCGTGCTCGCTCGGGGGGGCGCAGGCCGCGCTCGATCGCACGCGCGCCTACATGGCCGAGCGGATGGCGTTCGGCCGCACGCTCGACCAGTTCCAGGCGCTCCAGTTCCGCCTGGCCGAGATGGAGATCGAGATCGAGGCCGCGCGCCTCTTTTTGCGCCAGGCGGCGTGGAAGCTCGACCGTGGCGCGCCCGATGCGACCAAGGCCTGCGCGATGGCCAAGGCCTTCGTGACCGAGGCCTGCAGCCGCATCGCCGATCAGTGCCTGCAACTGCACGGCGGCTATGGCTATCTGGCCGATTATGGGATCGAGAAGATCGTGCGCGACCTGCGCGTGCACCGCATCCTCGAGGGCACGAACGAGATCATGCGCCTCATCGTCGCGCGCAGCCTGATCGGGGGGCGCGGATGACCGATCTGGCCGTGCGGATCGAGGGGGTGGCGGGGCGCATCACCTTTGCCCGGCCGCAGGCGCTCAATGCGCTGACGCATGCGATGTCGCTCGCGATCGAGGCCGCTCTCGATGCCTGGCGCGACGATCCGGCCGTCAGGGTCGTGCTGATCGACGCCGAGGGGCCGCGGGCCTTCTGCGCGGGCGGCGACATCGCGGCGATGTATCATGCCGGGCGGGCGGGCGATTTCGACGCCGCGCGCCGCTTCTGGCGCGACGAATACCGCATGAACGCCAAGATCGCGGCCTGGCCCAAGCCCATCGTCGCGCTGATGCAGGGGTTCGTGATGGGCGGCGGCGTCGGCGTGGGCGGGCATGCGCACCATCGCATCGTGGGCGAGACCTCGCAGGTCGCGATGCCCGAATGCGGCATCGGCCTCGTGCCCGATGTCGGCGGATCGTGGCTCCTGGCGCGTGCGCCGGGGCGGGCGGGGGAATACCTCGGCCTGACGGGGGCGCGGATGGGGCCGGGCGATGCGATCTGGGCGGGCTTTGCCGACCGCTTCGTGCCCGAGGCCGACTGGCCCGCGCTGACGCGCGCGCTGGTGGCGACGGGCGATCCGGCGGCCATTCCCGACCACCCCACGCCGGCCTCTCGCCTTGCCGCGGCGATGGCGGCGCTGGACGGGGCCTTCGCCGCCCCGACGGTCGGCGACATCGCGGCCGCACTCGGCGCCATCGACACGCCCGAGGCGGCGGCGGCGCGCGCGGCGATCGCGCGCAACGCCCCCCTCTCGATGGCCGCGACGCTTGCGATCGTGCGCGCCGCGCGCGAGGACCGCGACCTGCGCGCCGCCATCGCGCGCGAGTTCCGCTTTACCGCCCGCGCCCTTCAGGCGGGGGATTTCCTAGAGGGCGTGCGCGCGCAGGTGATCGACAAGGACCGCACCCCGCGCTGGCGGCATGCCGGGCCCGGGGCGGTCGATCCGGCCGAGGTGGCGGCGATGCTCGCCCCGCTCGGCCCCGAGTGGCGGATATGGGAGGACATCGCATGAAGATCGGGTTCGTCGGGCTGGGCAACATGGGCGCGCCGATGGCCGCGAACCTCGCGCGCGCGGGCCATGCGGTGGCGGGCTTCGATCTGCGCGCGCCCCTGCCCGAGGGGGTCGCGGGTGCGGCGTCGGCCGCCGAGGCCGCGCGGGGCGCCGAGGTCGTCATCACCATGCTGCCAGACGGCGCGATCCTGCGCCGGGTCGCGGCCGAGGTCATCCCCGCCATGGCGCCGGGCGCGGTGCTCTGCGATTGCTCGACCGTCGATGTCGAGAGCGCGCGCTGGCTGCACGAGGCCGCGGCGGCGGCGGGTCTGGGGTCGCTCGACGCGCCGGTGTCGGGCGGGGTGGGCGGGGCGGCGGCGGGAACGCTGACCTTCATGGCCGGCGGGTCCGATGCGGCGTTTGCGGCCGTCCTGCCGCTCTTCGAGGTGATGGGCCGCAAGGCCGTGCATTGCGGCGGGGCAGGCGCCGGCCAGGCCGCCAAGATCTGCAACAACATGATCCTGGGCGTGACCATGATCGCGACCTGCGAGGCCTTCGCGCTGGCCGATCGGCTGGGGCTGGCGCGGCAGAAGATGTTCGATGTCGTCTCGACCTCATCGGGCCAGTCCTGGACGATGACGGCCTATTGCCCCGCCCCGGGCGTCGGGCCGCAGAGCCCGGCCGACAACGGCTATCGCCCCGGCTTCGCGGCGGACCTCATGCTCAAGGATCTTCGGCTGTCGCAGCAGGCGGCCGCCTCGGCCGATGCCGACACGCCGATGGGCGCGCTCGCGGCCGAGCTTTATCGCCGCTTCGTCGAGGACGAGGACGGCGCGGGGCGCGACTTTTCGGCCATGCTGCCGCGGTTCGAGGGGCGCGGCCGCGGCTGACCCTCAGCGCAGCGTCGCCACCAGACGCGCGAGCATCGCCTCGCAGGCGGCGAGCTGGCTCTCCTCCAGCCATTCGTCGGCGCGGTGGGCCTCGGCCATCGACCCCGGGCCGCAAACCAGCGCGGGCCAGCCGAGGGCCGCGAAAAATCCCGCCTCGGTGCCGTAATCGACGCGCGCGACGCGCGTGCCGGCGGGCAGAACCGCCCGGAGCACGGAGACGGCCTCGGCATCGGGGGGCGTCTCGAGGCCCGGATAGCGGGCGCGCTCGCTCAGGCTGATGGCGGCCGCGGGATGGCGGGCCGCGGCGACGATGGCCGCCGCGCCGGCCCGGATCTCCGACAGGATCGCGTCGGGATCCTCGGCGGCGGTGTGGCGGATCTCGAACCCGATCTCGCACCGCTCGGGCACGATGTTGAGGGCGGCGCCCCCCGCCATGATGCCCGCATGCACCGTGGCATGCGGCACCTCGTAGCCCGGCACGCGCGCCCCCCCCTGGGCGATGCGGGCCTGCACCGCGCGCAAGAGGCCGAGGAAATCGGCCCCGAGGTGCAGCGCGTTCATGTGCAGCGGCGCGCGCGCGGAATGGCCCGCCTCGCCCGTGCAGACGGCATCGAGCGCGATCTTGCCCTTGTGCCCTGTCACGATCCGCATCGAGGTCGGCTCACCCACCAGCACGAGGGCGGGGGCGGGGAGATGCGACGCGAGGCGGGGCGCCATCTCGGCGATGCCGCGACAGCCGATCTCCTCGTCATAGGAAAGAACGAGCGTCAGCGGCCGCGCGAGCGGCCCCTGCCCCGCCGCGCGCGCGGCACCGAGGGCCGCATCGAGGGCGGC
>CAYYJB010000040.1:0-15672 GCA_964472135.1 uncultured Gemmobacter sp. | reverse complement strand
CGAGCGGCCCCTGCCCCGCCGCGCGCGCGGCACCGAGGGCCGCATCGAGGGCGGCGGCCAGAAACCCCTTCATGTCCGCCGTGCCGCGGCCGAAAAGCCGCCCGCCCTCGGCGTGGAGCGTGAAGGGATCGCGCGACCACGCCTGCCCCGCGACCGGCACGACATCCATATGCGCCGAGAGGACCACCCCGCCCGCCACCGCCGGGCCGATCCGGGCGACGAGGCCCATGCGCGCGCCATCCGCGCGGGGCAGGCGCACGACCTCGGCCCCGGCATCGGCCAGAAGGTCCGCGATCCAGTCCGCAATGGCGTGGTTGGGCGTCCCCGCGAGCGAGGGGAAGGCGACGAGGCGGCCGAGGATCTCGCGGCTCGCGGGCATGTCAGGGCGTGATCGGATCATGCGGGGCGAGCGCCGCGATCTCGCGCCGGAACGACAGCGCCTCGCCCCGGTCGGGGGCGTCGAGCGCCTCGGCATAGCGCCGGCCGGCATAGGTCGCCCAGGCGATGGGGCCGGGTGCCGCGGCATCGCCCACAAGTTCGACAGACCGGATCCCCGCCCCGCGCCAGTCGGCGGCCGACAGCGCGTGCCAGAGCGCATCATCGGGCGTGCGCGCCCCCACGAGCACCACCGCATCGGCCGCGATCGCGCGCCGCGCGCCCGTCCAGACGCAGCCGATCTCGACCGCGTCGGGCCCGATCGCCTCGGGCGCGGCCGAGAGGTGCAGCGCCACCCCCGCCGCCATCAGCCGCCGCTGGATCGCCCCCTGTTCGAGGGTGTTGAGCGTCCATTCCGCGACCCGCGCCGCGGGCGTCACGAAGGCGACCTCGCACCCGCGGGCGAGGAGCAGCTCGGCCAGCACCGAGCCCATATAGAAATGATCGTCATCATAGAGCACGACCCGCCCGGCCATGGGCCCGCCGCCCGCCATCAGGTCGTCGGGGGTGAAGACCGGCATCGCCCCATCGGTCGGGATCGGCCACAGGTGGAGGCGCGCCACCGCGTCGCGCCGCCAGTGCGCGCCGGTCGCGATGCAGACATGCTCGGCCCCGGCGCCGAGGATGTCCTCGACCCCGAGGCGGCTCGCGCGATAGACCTCGACGTTGGCCATGGGCGCGATCCGACCCGCGCGATAGTCCGCGACCCGACCCCAGGCCGCAAGGCCCGGCAGCCGGCGTTCGCGCGCAACTCGGCCGCCCAGTTCCTCGCCCGCCTCGGCCAGGATGACGCGATAGCCCCGCATCCCCAGCACATGCGCGGCCTCGAGCCCCGCGGGCCCCGCGCCCACCACCAGCACCTGCCCCGACGGTCCCTTGGGGCGCATCCGCTCGGGGTGCCAGCCCTTGCGCCACTCTTCCATGAAGGCGGTGTTCTGGGTGCAGCGGCTCAGGCCCTGGGTCATGTCGCCCGAGACGCAGATGTTGCAGCCGATGCACTCGCGGATCTCGTCGAAGCGGCCCTCGGCGATCTTGGCGGGCAGGAAGGGGTCCGCGATCGAGGGCCGCGCCGCCCCGATGAAGTCGAGCACCCCCGAGCGCACCTGGCGCACCATCTCGTCGGCGCTGGTGAAGCGGCCGACGCCCACGACGGGGCGGGGTGTCAGCGCGCGGATGCCGCGCACCAGATCCTCCTGCGACCCCTCGGGGCCGAAACGCGAGGTGGTCGAGCACGCCTCCCAGCTGCCTTGCGCGAGGTCCCAGGCATCGGGCAGCTCGGGGTTGAGGGCGATGAACTCGCGCAGCTCGGCGTTGGAAAACCCGCCCTCGCCCTCTTCGTGCAGCGACATCCGCAGCGTCAGCGCGACCTCGCCCCGGGTCGCCTCGCGGATGTCGTCGACGACCTCGCGCACGAAGCGGGCGCGGTTCTGAAGGCTGCCGCCGTAATGGTCGGCGCGCCGGTTGGTGCGCCGGCTCAGGAAATGCTGGAGGATGCCGAAGCCGTGCGCGCCATAGAGGCAGATGACATCGAAACCCGCCGTCTGCGCCCGCCGGGCCGCCGCCACGAACCAGCGCCGGAGCGCCGCGATATCGGCCAGATCCATCGTCCGGGCGTGGACCGGATCGGGGGTGAAGGTCAGGATCGGCCCGCCCGTGACCGCGAGCGGCACCTCGCGCGTATAGGCGTTCGGCCCGTTGATGCCCGGATAGGCAAGCTGGATGCCGGCCAGCGCGCCGTGCGATTTCATCGCCTCGGCCATGCGGGCAAGGGCGGGGATGTCGCGATCGTCCCAGAGCCGCTGCTCGATGTAGGGCGTGATCTCGGAGGTGGGGTGGATCTCGGCCTGTTCGGTGAAGATGACGCCCCAGCCGCCCTCGGCCTTGGTGCGGCGCATCTCGACCACGGCCGAGGGGTCGCGATAGCCCCCGCCGTTGCAGTGCGGCACCTGATAGAAGCGGTTCTTGGCGATCTTGGGCCCGATCCGCACGGGTTCGAACAGCACGGCATAGCGGCCGGTCGCGTCATCCTTGGGCATCGGGCATCCTTGCGTCGCGATAATCCTCGAGCTGTGTCTGGATCAGGGCCGGATCGGGCGCGCGCCCCGCATCGGCCAGGATCAGCGCCGCCCCGGGCCCCGCCATCGCCAGCACCTCGCCATCGGGCGCGGCGATGAGCGAGCCGCCGCAATAGGTCAGATCCCCCTCGGCGCCGCAGTAGTTCGCATAGACGATCGTCATGCGGTGGTTGATCGCATGGGCCGGCACGACGCTGCGCCCGACATGCAGATAGGGCATCATGTTCGCCGTCGGCACGATGAGGAGCGTGACGCCCGCCTGCGCCAGCCGCCGCAGATGGGGCGCGAATTCGACGTCGTAGCAGATGAGCAGCGCCGCCCGCACCCCGCCCAGATCGAAGATCGCGTAGTCCTCGCCGGGGGTATAGAGCGCGCGCTCGCGTGCGCCATAGAGCTGGATCTTGCGGTAATGGCCGATCTCGGCGCCGGTGGCGTCGAAGGCGACGGCCGAATTGAAGACGCGCGCGCCGTCGCGCTCGGCATAGCCCACCGCCAGCCCGCAGCCCGCCGCGCGCGCCATCTGCGCAAGGCGCCGGTGCCACGCGCCGCCGCGCGGCTGGGCGGCGGCCGCGATGTCGGGGCGGTTGTAGCCGGGCAGGAACGCCTCGGGCGCGACGACCATCGCCGCCCCGCCCGCCGCGGCGGCACCAAGCGCGCGGTCGAGGTCGGCAAAGGCCGCCGCCTCGTCGCCCGCGGGCGAGGGTCCCTGCCAGATCGCGATCCGCATCCCTGCCTCCTGCCCGTCACGGGCGGGGCCAAGCCCCGCCCGGGCCTCGGCTCACTTCTTGAGGTTCGTCCAGATCGCGTCGTAGAGCTTCTGCGTGGCCTCGTCGCAGACCGCGATGAAGCTGCCCGCGGGCGCGTCGGCGGGCGGGTTGTTCTCGGGGCTCGTGCGGATCGCCTCGTCGAGGAAGGGCTCGACCCCGGTCACGCCGGCCGTATAGGCGGCATAGTTCGTGACCGCCGCGGCATTCTCGGGATCAAGCAGGAAGTTCATGAACTTGATCGCGTTCTCGCGGTTCGGCGCATCCTTGAGCAGCACGACGTTGTCCATCCAGACGACGAAGCCTTCCTTCGGATAGGCGTATTCGACATTCGCCCCTTCCGCGCGCGCCTTGGCCGAGAAGCCGTTGTAGATCATCCCCGCCGCGGCATCGCCCGACACCAGCACGTCCTTGGCGGTGTCCGACCCGAAGGACGCCCAATGCGTCTTGGCCTGAAGCAGCATGTCGTTCAGCGCCTTGAGCTGATCGCGGTCCTGCGAGCACTGCGGGATGCCGAGATAGATCGAGCCGAGCGCCAGCACCTCGCCCTGGCTGTCGAGGACGTTGATCTTGCCCGACAGCTCCGCCGGCGGATCGAAGATGATCGAGAGCGACCCGATATCGCCCTGATAGACATCGCGGTTGACCGAGAACGAGGTCGAGCCCCACTGGTAGGGGATCGAGGACTTGCGGCCCGGATCGAAGGGCACGTCGAGCCACTGCGGCGCGATGTTGCCGAAATTGGGCACCTCTGCGGGGGTGAAGGTGTCAAGCAGCCCCTCGCCCGCCATGATCTGCACCATGTAGTCGCCCGGCACCGCGACGTCATACTGGCCCATCTTGCCGGCCTTGAGGCTCGCGAGCATCGCCTCGTTGCTGTCGTAGGTGTCGATGGTGACGGTGATCCCGGTCTCGGCGGTGAACTTGTCGACCAGCTCCTGCGGGATGTATTCGAACCAGTGATAGACCGAGAGGTTGCCCTCGGCCTGCGCCGCCCCCGCCATCGCGATGAGCGCGGCCGCCGTCGTCGTCAATCTGTTCATCTCTTGCCCCCTGCGTTTCAGCCCCGGGCCCTCTGCCCGATGCGGTTGATGAAGTATGACAGCGTCACGAATATCGCCGAAACCGCAAGCAGCATCGTCGATATCGCCATGATGTTGGGTTTGATCCCCTGCTTGACCGAACCGAAGATCGCGGTCGGCAGCGTCTCCATCCCGGCGCCCTTGACGAAGTTCGTGATGATGAAATCGTCAAGCGAGATGATGAAGGCCAGCAGATAGCCCGACACGATGCCGGGCATCACCAGCGGCACGAGGATCAGCCGGAACGCCTGCCACCGCGTCGCGTAGAGATCGCGCGCGGCCTGTTCGTAGACCGCCTCGATCCCCTGCATCCGCGCCGCGATCGGCAGATAGGCGAACGGGATGCAGAAGGTGATGTGCGCGATCAGGATGGTGAGGTAGCCGGTCCTGAGGCCGATCGCCGTGAAGAAGATCAGCGTCGCCACCGCGATGATGATCTCGGGCACCATGAGCGGCAGGTTGATGAGCGCGAAGGTCGCCGTCCGCCCGCGAAATCCCCCCGCCCGGATCATGGCGAGGGCGGCGGCCAGCGCGATCATCGTCGCGGCCGTCGCGGCGAGGAAGGCGATGGTGATCGAGTTCCACGCCGCCTGCCCGAAGCGCGCCGATTCGGGGCCCGTGAAGACATCGGCATACCACCGCCACGAGAACCCGCCCCATTGCGTGATCGAGGTCGAGCCGTTGAAGCTGTAGACCGCGATCACGACGAGGGGGGCGTAGAGCATCACAAGGCACGCGGCCGTCAGCGCCCCGAAGCCCGGATAGTGGCGCACCCCCCTCATGCCCTACGCCCCCGCCCCTGCGCCCGGGCATAGAGGATGAGGACGACGAGCACGAGCGACATCAGGATCATCGCCGCCGCCGCCCCGAAGGGCCAGTTGCCCTGACTGCCGCGGAACTGCTCGTCGATGAGGCTGCCGATCATGTAGGTCTTGGCCCCCCCGAGCAGGTCGGGCGCGAGGAAGGCCCCGAGTGAGGGCACGAAGACGAGGATCGCGCCCGCCACGATCCCGGGCCGGACGGCGGGCAGGACGATCTCGCGCAGGGTCGTCCAGCGCCCGGCATAGAGGTCGGCCGCCGCCTCGGAGAGGGTGAAGTCATACCGCTCGACCGCAGCATAGATGGGCAGCACCATGAAGGGCAGGTAGCTGTAGAACAGCCCGAGCTGCACCGCGAGGTTCGTGTTCACGAGCGGCAGCGGCCCGTCGATGAGGCCGATCGCCATCAGCCCCTCGTTCAGGGGGCCGTTGTCGCGGATGAGGAACTTGAGGCTGACGGTCCGGATCAGGAGGTTGACCCAGTAGGGCACGGTGATGAGGAACAGCCACATCGTGCGCGTGCGGATGGGCCGCGTCGCGATGAACCACGCGGTCGGGAAACCCACGGCAAGGCAGAGCGCGGTTGCAAGCCCCGCCTGCCAGATCGAGCGCCAGAAGATCGTGATGTAGGTCCATTCGAGCGTCGGCGGCTCATCGCCGAAGAGGCCGCGGTTGAGGAAGAACTGGTCATAGGCCGCGAGCGTGAAATCCCAGATCACGCCGCCGCGGAACTCCTTGGTCAGGAAGGAATAGACCCCCATGAGCAGGACGGGCAGCACCATGAAGATGCCGATGACGAGCCACGCGGGCATCAGGAGCGGCAGCGCCACGGCGCGGTATTCGCGCCCCTGCGTGCCCCCCGCCGCCGCCCCGCCGCCCGCCATCAGTCGGCCAGAAGGCGCGCCGCACCTTCCTCTGGCTGAAGGCCGATGCGCGCGCCCGTCTCGGGCACCTCGGTGCGGGCGGAGTTCTGGAGCCGCACCTGCACCGCCGTCCCGTCATCAAGGCGCGCAACCAGTTGCAGGTCGGTGCCGAGATAGATCACCCGCTCCACCCGCGCGGCCAGCGTGCCCGGCGCATCCGCCGGCGCGATCCCGATCCGCTCGGGCCGGATCGAGAGGTGATGCACCCCGGGCGAAAGGCCCGCGGCCGGGCAGCCGATCCGCGCGCCCCCGGGCAGGATGACGCGCGCGAGGCCGCCCGAAACGGCCTCGACCGTGACGGGCAGCACGTTCGTCTCGCCGATGAAGTCGGCGACGAAGCGGTTCACGGGGCTCTCGTAGATCTCGCGCGCCGTCCCGACCTGCTGGAGCCGCCCCCGCGACATCACCGCGATGCGGTCCGACATCGTCAGCGCCTCTTCCTGGTCGTGGGTCACGAAGACGAAGGTGATGCCCGTTTCCTGCTGCAACTGCTTGAGTTCGATCCGCATCGCCTGCCGGAGCTTCAGGTCGAGCGCCGAGAGCGGCTCATCGAGCAAGAGCACCTCGGGTTCGGGCGCCAGCGCGCGCGCGAGCGCCACGCGCTGCTGCTGGCCGCCCGACAGCTCGTGCGGCATCCGCTGCGCGAGCTCGGCCAGATGCACCATCTCTAGCACCCGCGCCGCGCGCGCGCGCCGGCGATCCTCGGGCACGCCCTTCATCCGCAGCCCGAAGGCCACGTTCTCGGCCACCGTCATGTGGGGGAAGAGGGCGTAGTTCTGAAAGACGGTGTTCACGGGCCGGTCGTTCGGGGCAAGGCCCGCGATGTCGCGGCCGAGCAGGCGGATCGAGCCCGCCGAGACCTCCTCGAACCCCGCGATGCAGCGCAGGAGCGTGGTCTTGCCGCAGCCCGACGGCCCGAGAAGGGTGAAGAACGCGTTGCCCCCGATCGCGAGCGACACATCATCGAGCGCGCGCGTCGCGCCGTAGGATTTCGAGACGCCCGCGATCTCGATCGCGCTCATCCCTCCGCCCCCGCGGGTGCGGCGAGGCCCGGCAGGCTCCGGGGCGTCAGCGCCGCGCGGCAATGGGCGGCAAAGGCCGCGACGGCCGCCCGCCGCGGCGCCGCGCCCGGCAGCATCAGGCCCATGCGCATCGGCGCGACGGGCGTGCGCAGCGGCACGAACCGCAGCCGCCGCCCGTCCGGCGCCCGGTCGGAGCCGAGCCCGATGTTGGCGATCGAGAATCCGAAGCCGTTGGCAACCATCGCCCGCATCACCCCCATGTCGCGCGTCCGCTCGGCGATGCGCGGCATCACCCCCTCGGCCGAGAACAGCGCCAGAAAATAGGCCGCGCTGTAGGGCAGGTCCAGCAGGATCATCGGATGGGGCGCAAGCTCGGCCGCGGTGACGCCCTCGCGCCCCGCAAGCGGGTGATCCTCGGGCAAGAGCGCGTGCGGCGGCAGCGCGAGCAAGGGCTCGAACGCGAGGTCGGGCGGGATCTCGAGCGCATAGCTCAGCGCGACATCGAGCGCGCCCTGCCGCAGCCCCTCGATCAGCCCGGCATGGTCGCGCTCGGACTGGGCGACGGCCACATCGGGGGCGCGCGCGGCAAAGCCCCGCCGCAACCCGGGCAGCACCACCTGCGCGAAGGTCAACAGGCAGCCGACCGACAGCGGGCCGCGCAAGCCCCCCGCCAACTCGGCCGCGCGGTCGTGCACCTCGGCCACGGCAAGCTGCACCTTGCGCGCGGCCTCGACGATCTGCCGCCCCGCCCCCGTGGGCGTCATGCCCTGCGCGTGCCGGCGTGCGAACAGCGCAAGGCCCAGATCCCCCTCGAGCTGGGCGATGGCGGCCGAGATCGTCGGCGCCGAGACATTGAGCCGCGCCGCCGCCAGCGCGATCGAGCCCGTCTCGGCCACCGCCACGAGATAGTCGATCTGCCGAAGCGTGAGGCGCGGGGCCATGGGGCGGGCGTCAGCGCCGCTCGCCCGGGACGCCGAAGGCGGGCGCCGCCTCGGGATCGCGGGCACGCGCGAGATAGGCGGCCATCTGCGGGGCATAGACCGCCCAGGCGCGCGCCACGGCCTCGATCGGGCAGGCATCATCCGACCAGTCGCAGCGCAGCTCGGCCGCGGGCCAGCTCTCGCGGTCGACGATCAGGAGCCCGGCGGACTTGACCGGCCCCGCCTCGCCGCCCGCATCGCGCCCGGCGCGCAGCGCGGCCACCAGACGGTCGCCGAAATCGCCCCCCGCGGCCGCGAAGGCCCCGAGCATCGCGGCCGGAACATCCGGGTTCGCGAGCAGGTTCCCCGCCGCCGCCGCCCCCGGCCCCTCGGCCACCGCGTTGATCCCGAGCGTGCGCGCCCCCGAATGGGCCGCCGTCCGCCCCGCCGCATCGACGGCCAGAAGCTGGCGCCACGCGACATGCGGGGCGGTCGCGACGGTGCGGGCCATCGCCTCGGGCGCGCTCATGCCCCCCGCCATCAGATCGAGCAGGCGCGGCCCCAGCGTGGGGTCGGTGACATTCTGGCTCGCGGCGGCGCCGACGCCGGCGCGGGCATGGGCGCAGCGCGCCGCCACCGCGGGCGACGAGGATGAGACCACCATCCCGAAGCGTCCGGTTTGCGCGCAGCGCGCGACCAGCGAAAAGGTCATGCCCGTCAGTCCGGGATGACGGCGGTTGCGTCGATCTCGACCAGCCAGTCGGGCCGGGCGAGCGCCGTGACGACAACCCCGGTCGAGACCGGATGCACGCCGCGGATGTATTCGCCCATCGTGCGATAGACCGCCTCGCGGTGGCGCACATCGGTCAGATAGACGACGATCTTGCACAGATGCTCCATCGTGCCGCCGCATTCCTCGATCAGCTGGCGAATGTTCTGCATGACCTTGTGGGTCTGCTCGACCGGATCGTGGCTGTTGATATTGCGCGCGGTATCGAGATCCTGCGGGCACTGGCCGCGCAGGAACACCATCCGCCCCTGCGCCACCACGGCCTGCGCGAGGTCGTTGTCGAGCTTCTGTTCGGGATAGGTGTCGCGGGTGTTGAAGGGGCGGTGGCGGTAATGGGCCATGGTGTCCTCGGCTGGCGGTCAGGCGGGCATGCGGCCCGCGATGTAGCGGGCGAAATCGTAGTTCGGGCGTTCGAGATGCGACAGCGGCCCGGGCTCCGACATCCCCGCGCAAAGGCCGCGATAGACCTTTTCGGTGCAGCCCTTGTCCTCGACGTTGACCTCGTCGAGGAGCGCGCGCACCCGCGCCAGATGCGCCGGCGCCTCGGGGTCGGCGAGCCACTCGGGGCTCATCCCGCCGCCGAACAGCACCCGCACGCCCCCGGGGCCGTCGGGCGTCAGGCTCAGATACCAGAAATAGCCGGGCGTCAGCGTGATGAGCAGCGCGGGATAGATCGCGAGCAGCCAGGTGATGCGCCGGTCCTGCCCCTGAAGCACCGTGTTCGAGGGATGCGCGAGCGCGAGCGGCACGCTGTCGTTCTTGACGATCCAGTGATAGTTGAAGGCCGCGTGCCCCTCGGGACAGACCATCTCCTCGAGCTTCGAGGCCCCCCCGATCGTGCCGTGGTGGCAGGCGGGCAGGTGGTAGCTTTCCATGAAGTTCTCGGCCAGCACCTTCCAGTTGGTGGCCCAGTGGAACTCCTCGCGGAAGGTCTCGCGATAGCGCGCCATGCCGAGGTGCCCGACGAGCGCCTCGACCTCGGCCAGACGTTCGGCCGGGGGGGGCGCGTCGGGGTTGAGGGTGACCATGATCCAGCCCTGCCAGTCGACGCAGCGCACCTGCGGCAGCGCGATATCTTCGCGGCAGAAGCCTTCGTTGAGCGTCATGGCCGGCGCGCCGCGCAGGCTGCCGTCGAGGTTGTAGGTCCAGGCGTGATAGGGGCATACGATGGCGCGCGCATTGCCTCGCCCGGTCAGCAGCGTCGACATCCGGTGCCGGCAGACGTTCGACATCGCCCGCAGCGCCCCGTCGCGGTCGCGCAGCACGATCACGGGCTCGCCCGCGATCTCCATCGTCAGATAGTCGCCCGGTTCCGCCAGCGCATCCGCCCGCCCCGCGCAGAGCCATTCGGCCGCGAAGATGTGCCGCTCCTCGAGCGCGAGGAAATCGGCCGAGGTATAGACGGACTTGGGCATGGCGTGTGCCCGCTCGAAAGGCGCGGCGACATTCGCGCGCAATTCCGCGAGGGCCGCGAGGCCGGGGTCGTGCTGGGTCATCGGCGCCTCCCGCTGACGGTGTCGGGCAGAGATTGCCCCGCCTCGCGCGCGAAGGAAAGCACGAGATTCCTTCGCGAAGAATAGGCGCAGGCAAATCATCGCCGCGGCTGATTAGCGCGGGTCTATGCAGGGCTGTGAAAGAAACTGGTTTGAACGCGCGCGCCCGCCCCGTAATCATGCCCCCGTCGGACAGAAGGACACGGGTATGGAACGGCAGGAAACCGGGGTGCTGGTGGTCGGCGGCGGGCAGGCCGGCATCGCCATGAGCGAGCATCTGGGCGCGCAGGGGATCGCGCACCTCGTGCTCGAACGCGACCGCATCGCCGAGCGCTGGCGCTCGGGTCGGTGGGATTCGCTCGTGGCCAACGGGCCCGCCTGGCACGACCGCTTTCCGGGCGCGACCTTCGAGGGGATCGACCCCGACGCCTTCCCGAGCAAGGAGGCGATGGCCGATTACCTCGCGGCCTATGCCCGCCGGATCAACGCGCCGATCCGCACCGGGGTCGAGGTGACGCGGGTGCGGCGCAACCCCGAGGGCGCGGGCTTCGTGGCCGAGACCTCGGCGGGCGAGGTCGCGTCGCGTTATGTGGTGGCGGCGACGGGGCCGTTCCAGCGTCCGGTCATCCCGCCGATCGTGCCCGAGGGGGCGGGGGTAACGCAGATCCACTCGGCCCATTACCGCAACCCCGGGCAGTTGCCGCCGGGCGCGGTGCTGGTCGTGGGCTGCGGGGCGTCGGGGGCGCAGATCGCCGAGGAACTCGTGCGCGCGGGGCGGCGGGTGTTCCTGTCGGTCGGGCCGCACGACCGGCCGCCGCGCGCCTATCGCGGGCGGGATTATTGCTGGTGGCTGGGCGTCCTCGGGAAATGGGACGTCGCCGTGCCGCCGGGCGGAGCCGAGCATGTCGCGATCGCGGTCAGTGGCGCATATGGCGGCCACACGGTCGATTTCCGAGAACTTGCGGCGCAGGGCGTCACCCTCGTCGGGCCGACGGCCGGGTTCGACGGCGGGCGCGTGCGCTTTGCCGACACCCTCGGCGCGCTGATCGCGCGGGGCGACGCGAATTACCTCTCGGTCCTCGACGAGGCCGACGCCTGGGCGCGGCGCATGGGCCTCGATCTGCCCGAGGATCCGGCCGCGCGGCGGATGCTGCCGATGCCCGAGTGCGTGACGGCGCCGCGCGCCGATCTCGATCTGGCGGCCGAGGGGGTCGGCACGATCCTGTGGGCCACGGGCTATGCGCTCGACTTCGGCTGGCTTCAGGTCGATGCCTTCGATGCGCAGGGCCAGCCCCGCCACCAGCGCGGGGTGTCGTCCGAGCCGGGGGTCTATTTCCTCGGGCTGCCGTGGCTGTCGCGGCGGGGGTCGTCGTTCATCTGGGGCGTGTGGCACGATGCGCGCTTCATCGCCGACCAGATCGCGATCCAGGAGGGCTATCGGGCCTATGACACCGCCCGGCGCGGGGGCGGGGCGGCCTGACCCCCCTTCCATCCGCCGCCGAACGCGGCCATCCTGCGCGCGAGGGCAACGAGGGCGCGGAGATGAGCGACTACAGCACCGGGGCGGCCTATGTGGACGGGGCGTTCATGCCGCTGTCCGAGGCGCGCATCCCGATCACGCATTGGGGCTATCGGCGCTCGGATGTGACCTATGACGTGGTGGGCGTGTGGGAGGGGAACTTCTTCCGCCTCGACGATCACATCCGCCGCTTTCGCGCCTCGATGGCGAAGCTGCGCATGACCCCGCGCGAGACCGACGCCGAGATCGCGCAGATCCTGCATCGGGTGGTCGCGCTCGGGGGGATGCGTTCGGCCTATGTCGCGATGGATTGCGTGCGCGCGACGCCGGCGCCCGGCATGCCGCGCCACCCGGCGCACGCGCGCGCCTACATCATGGCCTTCGCGGTGCCATGGGTCTGGGTCGCGAGCCCCGAGATGATCGAGCGCGGCCTGCACCTCATGATCCCCGAGGTGCGGCGCATCCCGCCCGAGGCCTTCGATCCGCGGGTCAAGAACTTTCACTGGGGCGACCTGACCGAGGGGCAGTTCGAGGCGCTCGACGCAGGCGCGGATTTCGCGATCCTGCTCGATGCCGACGGCAACGTGACCGAGGGCGCGGGCTTCAACATCTTTTCGGTGACGAACGGACAGGTCGCGACACCCGACCGCGGCGCGCTCGAGGGGATCACGCGCGCCTCGGTGATCGAGCTCTGCGCCGAGCTCGGCCTGCCCTGCGCGGTGCGCCCGATCCCGGTGGCCGAGTTCCGCGCGGCGGATGAGATCTTCGCCTGCACCACCGCGGGCGGCATCATGCCCGCGTCGCGAATCGACGGGCGCATCATGGGCAACGACCGGCCCGGCCCCGTCTCGATGCGCATCAAGGAAGCCTTCTGGCGCCGCCGCGCCGAGGGCTGGCACGCCACCCCGGTGAACTACGCCGCAGCCTCGGAGATCTTCGCATGACCGCCCCGGACGATCCGCGCAAGCGCCCCTATGCCCGCCCGCAACCCTTCGGGATGCTGCCCGACCTCGTGACGGCGGGCGCGATCGACATCGACGACCCGCAGGGCTTCTGGGTGCCGCAGGCCGAGGGCGTGTGGTTCCGCCCGCTCGTGCTGTCGGTGAGCCAGGGTTTCTACGTCAACCTCCTGCGCGTGCGCCGCGCCGGGGTGCTGTCGCGCCACCGCCATTTCGGGGCGGTGCATGCCTTCGTGATGCGCGGCCGCTGGCGCTATCTCGAACACGACTGGGAGGCGACCGAGGGCTCTTACGTCTTCGAGCCGCCGGGCGAGACGCACACCCTCGTGGTGCCCGACGCGGTCGACGACATGGTGACGCTCTTTCACGTCACGGGGGGCTATGCCTATGTCGATCCGGACGGCCGC
Source organism: uncultured Gemmobacter sp. (assembly GCA_964472135.1). Taxonomy (GTDB): domain Bacteria; phylum Pseudomonadota; class Alphaproteobacteria; order Rhodobacterales; family Rhodobacteraceae; genus JAUREX01. The sequence continues at coordinate 2,465 of CAYYJB010000040.1, read as the reverse complement.
GCCGAGGGGTTCGAGGATGTCTTCACCAAGCTCGAGGCGACGCGACGCCATGTCGAGGCCGCGGGCCTGCCCGAGGCGACGTGGTCGCGGCTGATCCGCTAGCGCGCGACCAATCGGGTTGACCGCGCGCCGAGGCGCGGTGTAGTGCGCGCAGCGCGGGGCGCGTCTATGGTCGCCGCGCGATCTGGCCGGTCCGACCGGGCCGGAAATCGCCCGTCATTATCAGGCGCAAGGACAGTGGAATGGACATCTCGCGGATCAGCACGGGGCGCACCCCCCCGCACGACCTTCATGCAGTGATCGAGATCCCGGTCGGCGGCGTGCCGGTCAAATACGAACTCGACAAGGACTCGGGCGCGATGTTCGTCGACCGCTTCCTGCACACGGCGATGTTCTATCCGGGCAACTACGGCTTCATCCCGCACACGCTGTCAGAGGATGGCGACCCCTGCGACATCATGGTGATCGGCAGCGTTCCCGTCGTGCCCGGCGCGATCATCCGGTGCCGGCCGGTTGGCGCGCTGATGATGCAGGACGAATCGGGCCTCGACGAAAAGGTTCTGGCGGTGCCGGTCGACGCGCTCCACCCGTTCTATTCGGGGATCCGTAACTATACCGACCTGCCGCCCGTGCTGATCGAGCAGATCGCGCATTTCTTCGAGCACTACAAGGACCTCGAAAAGGGCAAGTGGGTCAAGGTCATGCGTTGGGCCGACGCGGCAGAGGCCGAGGACATGATCCGCGCCGCGATCGCCCGCGCCGCGGCCTGAGGCGGTCGTCCTCGGGGCGGGGCGTCTGTGGCGGATGGTCGGCGCGCGGATGGGCCGATTGGTCCGTGTGTCATGCGATCCGGTCCCGGCAATGCCCGTCAGCGACCGCCTGCGGCGGGGGGCGAGAACTGGCAGCGGTCGGGCTTGATGTCGATCAGGGGCGTGCCCGAGACGCATTCGAGGCCGCGCACCACGAGGCAGTTTTCGCGCCGCGCGATCAGCCGGACGGGGGAAAGGCCGATGGGATTGGGCCGGATCGGCGAGCGCAGGCTGAACGTGCCGCGCGGCACGCCGCCCTGCCGGGGGTTCTGCACGATCAGATCGCGCCTCGACAGGTGCAGCCAGTAGAGGATCTCGAGCCGCTCGAACGCCTCGATCCCGCTCAGCGCCGCCTCCCACGGCGGGTTGACGACAACGAAGCAGTCGGGGCCGTCGGGCGATCCCTGACGCGGGCAGGCATCGGGCGTGGCCCAGGGCGTCTCGATGTGGCCGATGAAGGCGATGGTCGCATCGACGGCCAGCGGCGCCATCGATGCGACCTCGAGCGCGCGCAGGGGCGGTTGCCCGTCAGTCATAGCGCAACTCGCGCGCCTTGCCGCGAAAGATGAAATAGGAGAGGACCGAATAGCAGATGATGACGGGCACGACGACACAGGCCCCGATCAGGATGATGAACAGGCTCTCGGGCGCCGCCGCCGCGTCGTAGATCGTGAGCTTTTCGGGCACCACATAGGGATAGAAGCTGTAGGCGAGCCCCAGATAGGCGAGCGCGAACAGCGCGCTCGCGATCGCGAAGGGCAGCCAGCTCTGCCGGTCGCCCTCGAACGGCATGCGCCGCAGCATCCGCCAGAGCGCGACGACCGCGAACCCCGAGATGGCGGGCAGCGGCAGGAGCCAGAGCACCTCGGGAAAGGCGAACCACTTGCCGAAGATCCGATCGCTCACCAGCGGGGTCGCGAGCGATACGGCGACAATCCCGAGGATGACGCCCCAGAGCCCGCCGCGCGCCCAGCCGAGCGCGCGCGCCTGCAGCCGCCCCTCGGCCTTGTGGATCAGCCAGGTCGCGCCGATGAAGCTGTAGCCGATGGCGAGGAACACCGCCGTCAGGCAGGCGAACGCGAGGCTCTGCCAGCTCTGGTCGAGGCCCATGATGTAGAGCCCGAGCATGAACCCCTGCGCGAGGCCCGTCATCAGGCTGCCCGCGAAGAAGGCGCCGTTCCACAGCCGGCGGTGATGGTCGCGCGCCTTGGCGCGGAACTCGAACGCGACCCCGCGCAGGATGAGGCCCACGAGCATCACGAACACCGGCAGATAGAGCGTCGAGAGGATGAGGCCGTGCGCGGGCGGAAACGCCACCAGCAGCAGCCCCACCGCGAGCACAAGCCACGTCTCGTTGGCATCCCAGAAGGGCCCGATCGCGCCCATCATGCGGTCCTGCTCGGCCCGGTCGGCCAGCGGGAAGAGGATCCCGATCCCGAGGTCGAAGCCGTCGAGCACGACATAGACGAGGATCGACAGCCCCATGAGCGAGGCGAAGGCCCAGGGCAGCCAGTCGGCGGGGTTGGCGAAATCGGGCAGCATGGCGCTATTCCGCCGGCGCGAGGGTCGCGGCCGGGCCGTCAGCGCGCGGCAGCGCCCCCGCCGCCTTGCGCGCCATGTAGACGATCACCCCCACATAGGCGGCAAGGAGCAGGG
>CAYYJB010000039.1:0-21823 GCA_964472135.1 uncultured Gemmobacter sp. | reverse complement strand
AGGCACTCGAAAAAAGCTGCCACCTGACAGATTTGAGGACGAGTCTAAGCTTGGGTGGATCGATGGGTGGATTGCTAACCTTGCTGAATAGCTAGGGCTTTGATCTTATTTGCAAAACTGAAGGATATGGTGCCCGGGGGCGGATTTGAACCACCGACACGAGGATTTTCAGTCCACTGCTCTACCCCTGAGCTACCCGGGCAGGGTGCGGCGAACCGCAGGGCACGGCGGTGATTAGACGACCCGCGCGGGGCTGTCCAGAGGGCTGCGGCGGAAATCTTGCCCCGCCGCAGCCCGCACCTCGATCTATTCCGCCGCCTCGGCATAGGCCTCGGGCGGGGGGCAGGTGCAGATGAGGTTGCGGTCGCCGAACACGTTGTCGACACGCCCCACCGGCGGCCAGTACTTGTCGACCCGGAACGAGGCGGGCGGGAAGCAGCCCTGCTCGCGCGGGTAGGCGCGTGTCCAGTCGGCCACCAGATCCTCGACCGTGTGGGGCGCGTGGCGCAGCGGGCTGGCCTCGGCCGCGATGTCGCCGCGCTCCACCGCCGCGATCTCGGCCCGGATCGCGCGCATCGCGGTGATGAAGCGGTCGATCTCGGCCTTGGTCTCGCTCTCGGTCGGTTCGACCATCAGCGTGCCGGCGACGGGCCAGCTCATCGTCGGGGCGTGGAAGCCGTTGTCGATGAGGCGCTTGGCGATGTCGTCGACGGTAACGCCCGCGCCCGCGAAGGGGCGGGTGTCGAGGATGCATTCATGCGCGACATGCCCATGCGCGCCCATGAAGAGGATCTCGTAATCGCCCCGAAGGCTTGCCGCGATGTAGTTGGCGTTGAGGATCGCGACCTTCGTCGCTTGCGTCAGCCCCTTGCCGCCCATCATCAGGCAATAGGCCCAGGAGATGAGCAGGATCGACGCCGACCCCCAGGGCGCGGCCGAGACCGGCCCCTCGGCCCCGCCGGTGAAGGGGTGGCCGGGGAGATGGGGCGCGAGATGCGCCTTGACCCCGATCGGCCCCATGCCGGGCCCGCCGCCGCCATGGGGGATGGCGAAGGTCTTGTGGAGGTTGAGGTGGCTCACATCCGCCCCGGCATCGCCCGGCCGCACGAGGCCCACCATCGCGTTCATGTTCGCGCCATCGAGATAGACCTGACCGCCATGGGCATGGGTGATCGCGCAGATCTCGCGCAGCGTCGTCTCGAAGACGCCATGGGTCGAGGGGTAGGTGACCATGCAGGCGGCGAGGTTGCCGCCCGCCGCCTCGGCCTTGGCGCGGAAATCGGCGAGGTCGACGTCGCCGTTCTCGGCCGATTTCACGACGACGACCTTCATCCCCGCCATCTGCGCCGAGGCGGGGTTCGTGCCATGCGCCGAAACGGGGATGAGGCAGATGTCGCGGTGCCCCTCACCCCGCGCGCGGTGATAGGCGGCGATCGTCAGAAGCCCCGCATATTCCCCCTGCGCGCCCGAGTTGGGCTGCATCGAGAAGGCGTCATACCCCGTGATCTCGCAGAGCTTTTCGGACAGATCCGCGATCGCCTCGGCATAGCCCGCGGCCTGCTCGCGCGGCGCGAAGGGGTGGAGGTGGGCGAATTCGGGCCAGCTCAGCGGCATCATCTCGGCCGCGGCGTTGAGCTTCATGGTGCACGACCCGAGCGGGATCATCGCGCGGTCGAGCGCGAGGTCGCGGTCCGACAGCCGGCGCATGTAGCGCATCATCTCGGATTCGGCCCGGTTCATGTGAAAGACCGGGTGGCCGAGGTAGTCCGTGCTCCGCGCCAGCGCCTCGGGAAAGCCGAAGGCGCCGCGGTGGGGGGGCACGCCCTCGATCCCGAAGGCGCGCAGCACACGGATCAGCACGCGCTCGTCCGTCGTCTCGTCGATGCTGATGCCGACGCGGTCGGTGCCGATCTTGCGCAGGTTCAGCCCCTCGTGCCGCGCCGCGGCGAGGATCCCCGCCTGGCCCACGCCGACCTCGACCGTGATCGTGTCGAAGAAGGCCTTGGGCTGGACCTTGGCGCCCGCGGCCTTGAGCGCGCGCGCCAGCCGCTGGGTCGAGACATGGACGCGCTCGGCGATGGCGCGCAGGCCCTCGGGCCCGTGGAACACCGCGTAGAAGCCCGCCATCACCGCGAGCAGCGCCTGCGCCGTGCAGACGTTCGAGGTCGCCTTTTCGCGCCGGATGTGCTGCTCGCGCGTCTGGAGCGAGAGGCGATAGGCGCGGTTCCCGCGCGCATCGATCGAGACGCCAACGATGCGGCCGGGCATCGCGCGCTTCATCTCGTCGCGGCACGACATGAAGGCCGCATGCGGCCCGCCATAGCCCATCGGCACCCCGAAGCGCTGCGCCGAACCGACCGCGATGTCGGCCCCCATCGCGCCCGGCTCCTTCAGGATGCAGAGCGCGAGCAGGTCGGTCGCGACGATGGCGATGGCGCCCGCGGCATGGAGCGCGGCGCATTCGGCCGTGAAGTCGCGGACATGGCCATAGGTGCCCGGATACTGGAAGATCGCGCCGAACACCCGGCCCGCGACCAGTGCCTCGGGCGCGCCCTCGATGATCTCGATCCCGAGCGGAAGCGCGCGCGTACGCAGGACCGCGATCGTCTGCGGGTGGCAGTTCTCGTCGACGAAGAAGGCGCGCGCCTTCGATTTCGCGACGCGCTCGGCCATCACCATCGCCTCGGCCGCGGCCGTCGCCTCATCCAGAAGCGAGGCGTTCGCGACATCGAGGCCGGTCAGGTCGGCGACCATCGTCTGGAAGTTCAGGAGCGCCTCGAGCCGCCCCTGCGCGATCTCGGGCTGATAGGGGGTATAGGCGGTGTACCAGGCCGGATTCTCGAAGATGTTGCGCTGGATCGCGGGCGGGGTGACGGTGCCGTAATAGCCCTGTCCGATCAGGCTCGTCATCACCCGGTTGCGGCCCGCGACCTCGCGCATGCGCTCGAGCAGCGCGCGCTCGGAGAGCGGCGCCCAGTCGAGCGGGCGGGTCTGGCGCAGATCGGCCGGGATGGTGGCGTCGATCAGCGCGTCGAGGCTCGGCGCGCCGATGACCTTGAGCATCGCGGCCATCTCGGCGGGCGAGGGGCCGATGTGGCGGCGGTTGGCGAAATCGTCGGGGTTGTAGCTGCTGAGGGTCATGTTCCTAACCAATGAATTCGTTGTATTCGTCCTCGTCCATGTATTCGTCGAGCGCGCCCGCATCCTCGATGCGGATCTTGAAGAACCAGCCCGCCCCCGTCGGATCCTCGTTGACGAGCGCGGGCGTCTTCACGAGTGCCTCGTTGACCTCGACGATCTCGCCGTCAAGCGGCGCGAGGATGTCCGAGGCGGCCTTGACGCTCTCGATCACCACCACCTCGTCGCCGCGGGCAACCATCGTCTCGGCCTCGGGCAACTCGACGAAGACGACATCGCCAAGCTGCGATGCCGCGTGTTCGGTGATGCCGACGACGACGATGTCGCCCTCGAGCCGCAGCCATTCGTGTTCTTCGGTGTATTTCATCTCAGGGCCTCAGCGCTTGTAGGTTGACGGGCGGAAGGGAAGGGGGCGGACGGTGCAGGGCAGGCGGCGGCCGCGCACCTCGGCCCAGACGGGCGTGCCGGGGGCGGCGAGGGCCGCGGGCAGATAGCCCATCGCGACGGGCGCATCGAGCGATGGCGCGAAACCGCCCGAGGTGACATGGCCCACGGCCTGCCCGCCCTCGGCCGCGGCAAAGAGGGTCGCGCCCTCGCGCACCGGGGCGCGGCCGTCGGGGGCAAGACCCACGCGCAGCCGCGCGGGGCCGGCATCGAGTTCGGGCAGGATGCGCGCGGCGCCCGGAAAGCCGCCCGCCCGCGCCCCGCCCGTGCGGCGCACCCGCTGGATCGCCCAGCCGAGCGCGGCCTCGGCCGGGGTCGTGGTCTCGTCGATGTCGTGGCCATAGAGGCAGAGCCCGGCCTCGAGCCGCAGGCTGTCGCGCGCCCCGAGGCCCGCGGGCAGCACGGCGGGGTTCGCAAGCAGCGCGCGCGCGAAGTCCTCGGCGCGCGCGGCAGGCACCGAGATCTCGTAGCCGTCCTCGCCCGAATAGCCCGAGCGCGAGATCCAGAGCGTGGCACCCCGCCAATCGGCGATCGTCACCTCCATGAAGCGCAAGCCCGCCGCGACGGGCACGAGCGCGCCGAGCGCTGCCTCGGCCAGCGGCCCTTGCAGCGCGATCAGCGCGCGGTCGGTGACGGGGGTGAAATCGGCGCCGAAGGCGCGCGAGAGCAGCGCGAAGTCATGCGCCTTGCGCGCCGCGTTGACGACGACGAAATGATCCTCGCCCCGGTTCGCGACCATGAGATCATCGAGGATCCCGCCCGCCTCCGAGGTGAAAAGGCCATAGCGCTGCCGCCCCTCGGCCAGCCCGACGATGTCGGCGGGCACCAGCGCCTCGAGCCGTTCGGCGACCGCGCGCCCGCGCAGGATCGCCTGGCCCATGTGGCTCACGTCAAAGAGCGATGCCGCGGCGCGGGTGTGCAGATGTTCCTTCAGTACCCCGGGCGCGAACTGGACGGGCAGCGCGTAGCCCGCGAAATCGACCATGCGGCCGCCAAGATCGCGCGAGAGCGCATCGAGCGGCGTCGTCAGAAGGTCGGCCATGCCGTTCCCCTTTCAAGCCGCATGTGTATTGCACGAGTGCGGCATCGTTGCGGCGGGTTGTGCCCGCCCTCGATGCCCCCTCTGTCCGTTCGCCTGAGATCGTTATCCCGTCGGCGGGCGCATGGCGCGCCTCTCTCCAGAGTTGTCGTCAAGGACGGTCCCTTGCGCCTGAGAGTTTACCGGGGCGGTTTCCCCTTCGGCACCGACAGGGCCTGCGCCCGCACCGGATTCTCCCGTTCCTTGTGCCTTGTTGGTAACGCCTTGTCGCGGCAGCACGCAAGCGCCATCATCATGCCATGGGGAGGGACGGAATGTCGCGTCGGGTGTTCGGTTACGGCTCGCTTGTGCATCGCGGCACGCACCGCTTCACCGCATGCCGCGCGGCCGTCCTCGAGGGTTTTGAGCGCGTCTGGGTCCGCACGCCCGCGCGGCAACTCGCCTATCTCTCGATCCGCCCGGCATGCGGCGTGCAGATCGCGGGGCTTCTGGCCGAGGTGCCCGATGCCGACTGGCCCGCGCTCGATGCCCGCGAGGCGGGATATGATCGCGTGACGGTGCGCGTCGCGCTTGGCGGCGGTGCCGAGACAACGGCCGAGGTCTATGCGGTGCCAGTCGAGGCATGCCTGCCGCCAAGCCCGCACCATCCGATCCTGCGCAGCTATCTCGACACGGTGCTCGGCGGCTTTCGGGCCGAATACGGCGCCGGGGCGGTTGCCGCCTTCTTCGCAACGACGCGCGGCTGGGAGGCGCCGATCCTCGATGATCGGGCGCGCCCGCGCTATTCGCGCGCGATCGCGCCCGACGCGGCGCTCGGCGCCGAGATCGACGCCGCCCTCGCCACCCTCGGCCGCTGATCGGGGCCACTCAGTCCTGCGTGCATTCGACCAGGGTGCCGTGCCTGCGATAATGCGCCTCGATCGCCGCGAGCGCCTTGCCGTGGTTCGATCGCAGGATCGCGCCGGCGAGGATGGCGTCATGCCCCTCATAGGCGCGCACGAGATAGAAATGATCATCGAGCGACTGGCGCAGGCGGTCGCTCCGCGCGAGGCTCAGCCGACGCATGGCAAGGGTGCGCAGCAAAAGCGAGTCGTGGATCCGCTTGGCCGTGACATTGCCGCAAAGCTGCGTCTCCTTGTCGTGGAACTCGACGCTCAGCCACATGTAACGCCGCGCATCGCCCATCGTGACGGCCGCGCGCATCCGTTCGAGCACCTCGGCCAGGATCGCGATGTCGGCCTTGGTCGCGCGCGCGGCAAGCTCCATCGCCATCAGTTCGAACAGCACGGTGCGCACGCGGTAGATCTCGCGCACCTCCTCGATCGTCGGCACATGCGCCCGCGGGCGCCGGCGCGGTTCGATGTCGACGAGGCCCTCTCGCTCGATCAGCATCAGCGCCTCGCGCACCGGGGTGCGCGAGGTGTCGTAGCGGCGCGACAGATCGACGGTGTTGAGGTCCTGACCGGGGGCGATGATGCCCTCGACGATCTCGGCGCCGATCTCGCAGGCGATGTCGGCGACAAGCGATGCCGGCCCGTCATGCGCCGCGATCACGCCGCGGATCACATCTTCGGAGCGGGCACGCGATTGCGCCGCCGTCATCCTCGCCCCTACCAACGCCGCCGGATCCCCGACCCATTCCTGCACGACCGCCCCCCGACCATCATCCGGAGGCCTTCGACCTCCGCCTCCCAACCTGCTTTATGGTAGCATGAATTTTATCGCTGTCTTGCGGCGTGTTCGGCCCTCCACCCGTCCGGATCGCCGAGGAAACGGCCCACCGCATCGAGCGCCTCCGCCCCGAAACGCCCCGAGGCGCGCGCCTCTGCCAGCATGTCCCACCAGGTGCAGAGATGGTGCAGCCGAAGCCCGTGCGCCTCGAGCTTCGGGCCGGTATCGGCGAAGATGCCGTAGCTGAAGACGACCGAGGCATGGGCGCAGACCGCGCCCGTCTCGCGGATGGCATCAACGAACGAAAGCTTCGAGCCGCCATCCGTCGCGAGATCCTCGACCAGAAGCACCCGGTCGCCCGGCGCCATCACCCCCTCGATCCGCGCGTTCCGGCCATAGCCCTTCGGTTTCTTGCGCACATAGCACATCGGCAAACCAAGCCGCTCGGCCACGAGCGCGGCGAAGGGAATGCCGGCCGTCTCGCCACCCGCGATGCAGTCGAAGGCCTCGAACCCGGCCTCGCGCAGCACGGTCGCGGCCAGGAAGTCGCCGATCGCCGCCCGCACCCGTGGAAAAGAGATGATCCTGCGGCAGTCCACATAGACCGGTGAGGCGAGCCCGGAGGCAAGGGTGAAGGGATCCTGCGGCCTGAAATGCACCGCCTCGATCTCGAACAGCATCCGCGCGCTCAGCCGCGCGATCTCGTCTGCCGGGGTGACGGCGAAGGACATCATGGACATTGCTCCTCGACATGCCACGCGGCCTCGAATCCCGGATCGAAGACGGTCAGCGCGCCGTCCGGGGTATTGAGTGTGCGCGGCGCGGACAGACCCGCCGGCCCCCGCAAGAGTGTCAGCCGCCCCGTGTTGACGGGCAGGCCATAAAAGGCCGCGCCGTTGCGGCAGGCAAAACGCTCGAGCGCGGAAAGCGCGCCTTCAGCCTCGAACACATGGGCCAGAAGCGCCATCGCGACGGGCGCGGTGAAGCAGCCCGCGCAGCCGCAGGGCGCGAGCTTTGCCGCATCGAGATGCGGCGCGCTGTCGGTCCCGAGAAAGAAGCACGCCGCCCCAGATGTCGCGGCCGCGACCAGCGCGCGCCGGTGATGCTCGCGCTTGGCGACGGGCAGGCAATAATAATGCGGCCGGATCCCCCCCGCGAGCAGATGGTTGCGGTTGAGCACGAGGTGATGGGCCGTGATCGTCCCGGCGATCCCGTCGCCCCCGGCCCGCACATAGGCCACCCCCTCGGCGGTCGTCACATGCTCGAGCACGACGCGCAGCCCCGGCACGCGCCGGCGCAGGGGCTCGAGTACGCGCTCGATGAACACCGCCTCGCGGTCGAAGATATCGACCTCGGGGTCCGTCACCTCGCCATGGATGCACAGCGGCACGCCCGCCTCGGCCATCCGCCCGAGCACCCCCTCGACGCGCGCGATGTCGCGCACCCCCGAGGCCGAATTGGTCGTGGCTCCCGCCGGATAGAGCTTGACCGCCAGCACGATCCCCGCCGCATGGGCGGCCACCAGATCCTCGGCATCGGTGGCCTCGGTCAGGTAGAGCGTCATCAGCGGGCGGAAATCCGCCCCCGCCGGCAGCGCGGCCAGGATGCGGTCGCGATAGGCGGCCGCGTCCGCGCCGGTCACGACCGGAGGCACGAGGTTCGGCATGACGAGGGCGCGCGCGAAGTGTCGCGCCGTCTCGGGCAACACCGCCCCGAGCATCGCGCCATCGCGCAAATGCAGGTGAAAGTCGTCCGGTCGCGGCATGGTCAAGCGGTCGATCATGGCGCCTCCTAGACGATCCCCGGGCGCCGCGCCAGACCCGCGCGCTCGATATGGATCAAGGCCCCCCGTCAACTGTCGCCCGCACCCTCTGTTTCGGAACCGTCACCCGCGCGCGGGTGTGCCGCATCGACGATCGGGCCCGCGTTCCGCCCCGCGCGGATCCGGTGCCGGGTGCCGGGCAGATGCGCGCCCGGCACCCTTTTTTCCGCCGCCCCCTGCTGCCAGATCAGCCGCGCCATCGCCCAGCGAACCCCTTTCCCCTAACGGGCAGTGCGGGGGGGATCGAGAAGGGGGGCGCCGCGCGCGCCCCCCTCGGGGCCGCAAGGGGGGATGCGCCCTCTGCCCGGCGAACGTCCCCCGCGAAAGACGGGGGCGGCGCCGGGCCCGCGCGGCGCGTTTGCGACATCATCTGTCGCCCCCGGCCGGTCCGCGCGCGGGTGGGCGTCGCAAAGCTGTGGGGCAGGAACCTTCAGCAATCGGAGACGGGGATGAAGTCGCATGTTCGGGTGGTGGTGATCGGCGGGGGCGTGGTGGGCTGTTCGGTGCTCTATCACCTGACGAAGCTCGGCTGGCCGGACGTCATGCTGATCGAGCGCTCGGAGCTCACCTCGGGCTCGACCTGGCACGCGGCGGGGGGCTTTCACACGCTGAACGGCGATACCAACATGGCGGCGCTGCAGGGCTACACGATCCGCCTCTATCGCGAGCTCGAGGCGATCACCGGCATGTCCTGCGGGCTGCACCATGTCGGCGGCATCACGCTTGCCGACACGGTCGAACGTTTCGACATGCTCAAGGCCGAACGCGCCAAGCACCGCTACATGGGGCTCGACACCGAGATCCTGACGCCCGCCGAGGTCGCGCGGATGACGGACGGCCTCGTCGACGTCTCGGGCATCATCGGCGCGCTCTATGACCCGCTCGACGGCCATCTCGACCCCTCGGGGACGACGCATGCCTATGCCAGGGCCGCGCGCATGGGCGGGGCCGAGATCGTGCTGCACAACCGCGTCCTCGAGACGAACCCCCGCCCCGACGGGACATGGGAGGTCGTGACCGAAAAGGGCACGATCATCGCCGAGCATGTGGTGAACGCGGGCGGCCTCTGGGCGCGCGAGGTCGCGGCGATGGCGGGCGTCTACCTGCCGCTCCTGCCCATGGCGCACCAGTATCTCGTCACCGAGGACATCCCCGAGATCTACAACCGCGGCACCGAGTTCCCCCATGTCATGGATCCGGGCGGCGAGAGCTATCTGCGCCAGGAGGGCCGCGGCCTGTGCATCGGCTTCTATGAAAAACCCTGCGAGGCGTGGTCGGTCGACGGCACGCCCTGGGGCTTCGGGCACGAGCTTCTGAACGAGCAGTTCGACAAGATCGAGGAATCGGTCGCCTTTGCCTATCGCCGCTTCCCCGTGCTCGAGCGGGCGGGGGTCAAGCGCGTGATCCACGGCCCCTTCACCTTCGCCCCCGACGGCAACCCGCTGATCGGGCCGGTGCCGGGCCTGCGCAACTACTGGTCGGCCTGCGCGGTCATGGCGGGCTTCAGCCAGGGGGGCGGCATGGGCCTCGCGCTCGCGCAGTGGATGATCGAGGGCGAGGTCGAGCGCGACCCGCGCGGCTTCGACGTGGCGCGCTTCGGCAACTGGACGACGCCCGGCTATACCGTCCCGAAGGTGATCGAGAACTACCAGACGCGCTTTTCGGTGGCCTATCCGAACGAGGAGAAGCCCGCCGCGCGCCCCTTCCGCCAGACGCCGATGTACGACACCTTCGACGCGATGCGCGCGGTCTGGGGCCAGCAATACGGGCTCGAGGTCGTGAACTATTTCGCCCTTCCCGGCGAGCCCGCCTACGAGACGCCGACGTTCCGCCGCTCCAACGCCTGGGAGGCGACGCGGGCCGAGGTTCTCGCGGTGCGCGAAGGCGTCGGCATCAACGAGTTGCAGAACTTCGGCAAGTATCGCGTCACGGGGCCGAACGCGCGTGCCTGGCTCGACCGCATCATGGCGGGCACGATCCCGAAGCCCGGGCGCATCGCGCTGAACCCGCTCCTGGCGCCTTCGGGCAAGATCATCGGCGATTTCACCGTCTCGTGCCTGAGCGAGACCGAATTCATGCTGACGGCGAGCTATGGCGCGCAGGGCTGGCACAAGCGCTGGTTCGACCGGCACGCCGAGCCGTGCGTCTCGGTCGAGAACATCTCGGACAGCCGCACGGGCTTCCAGATCGCGGGGCCCCATGCGCGCGAGCTCCTTTCGCGCGTCACGCGCGCCGATGTCGGGCCCGCGGCGCTGCGCTTCATGGACGTGCGGCGCATGACGGTGGGCATGGCCGACTGCATCGTGCAGCGCGTGAGCTACACGGGCGATCTCGGCTACGAGATCTTCTGCGACCACATGAGCCTGCGCCATCTCTGGACGACGCTCTGGGCGGCGGGGCAGGATCTCGGGCTGCGCCCCTTCGGGATGCGGGCGATGATGTCGCTCCGGCTCGACCGCTTCTTCGGTTCCTGGGGGCGCGAGTTCTCGCCCGACTACACGCCGGGGCAGACGGGGCTCGACCGCTTCATCCGCTGGAACAAGGAGGCCGACTGGATCGGCAAGGCGGCCGCGCTGCGCGAAAAGGCCGAGGGGGCCGCGCGCAAGCTCTGCTGGTTCGAGGTCGATGCCCGCGATGCCGATGTGGTCGCGTGGGAGCCGATCTGGCTCGATGGCGCCGTTTCCGGCTTCTGCACCTCGGGCGGGTTCAGCCACTGGACGGGCAAGTCGCTCGCCTACGGGTTCCTGCCCGCGGCCTCGGCGGGGATCGAGGGGCTCGGGGTCGAGATCGAGATCCTGGGCGAGCGGCGGCCGGCGCGCCAGCTGATCCGGCCCGTCTGGGATGCGGACGGGGCGCGGCTGCGTGGCTGAGGCGGCGCCCGTCGCGATCCTCGTTCCCGCCGCCGGCGCCGCGCGCCGGATGCGGGGCGGCGACAAGCTGCTCGAGGAGGTCGAAGGGCGGCCGCTGATCGCGCGACAGGCGGGGATTGCGGCCGCGACGGGCTGCCCGGTGCTGGTGACGCTGCCGCCCGACCGGCCCGCGCGGGCGGCGGCACTCGCGGGTCTGCGGGTCGAGACGGTGATCGTGCCCGATGCGGCCGAGGGCATGGCGGCCTCGATCCGCGCGGGCGCGCGCTGGGCCGGGGGCCGGGCGCGCGCGCTGATGATCCTGCTCCCCGACCTGCCGGGGCTCGGGGCGGAGGATCTGCGCGCACTCATTGCCGCGCAATCGGGCGAACCCCGCGCGATCTGGCAGGCGACCGGCGCGGACGGCACGCCGGGGCACCCGGTGATCTGGCCCGAGGCGGTTTTCCCGGCGCTCGCGGGTCTGGCGGGCGATGGCGGGGCGCGCGCGATCCTCGCGGCGCCGCCGGTGCCGCTGCGCCGCCATGCGCTGCCGGGCGATCGCGCAACCGCCGACCTCGACACGCCCGAGGCTTGGGCAGAATGGCGCGCGCGCCGGCGGGACGACGCCGGCTGAGGGCACCGCGCGGGCCCGGCGCCGCCCCCGTCTTTCGCGGGGGACGTTCGCCGGGCAGAGGGCGCATCCCCCCTTGCGGCCCCGAGGGGGGCGCGCGCGGCGCCCCCCTTCTCGATCCCCCCCGCACTGCCCGTTAGGGAGAAGGGGCAGGGGGCTTGCATGGCGCGCGCGGCTGGGGTAATCGGCGCGCACTTCACAGGCGGGGCAGGGGGCGAGGGGGAGACATCCCCGACCCTCCACCGGTTGGGAGAGATCCCTGAGGTCCCGCCGAGGCAGAAACCGGAAAGGAACGGACATGGCGCTGCCAGACTTCAGCATGCGCCAGCTTCTCGAAGCTGGCGTGCATTACGGCCACCAGACGCAGCGGTGGAATCCGCGGATGGCCGAGTTCATCTATGGCGACCGCAACGGCATCCACATCATCGACCTGACGCAGACGGTGCCGCTGCTCGATCAGGCGCTGAAGGTCGTGCGCGACACGGTGGCGCGCGGCGGACGGATCCTCTTTGTCGGCACCAAGCGGCAGGCGCAGAAGCCGGTGGCCGAGGCGGCCGCCAAATGCGCGCAGTACTACATGAACCACCGCTGGCTCGGCGGGACGCTGACGAACTGGAAGACGGTCTCGCTGTCGATCCAGCGGCTGAAGCAGATCGACGAGATCCTCGGCGGCGGCGGCGAGGGGCTGACCAAGAAGGAGCGCCTTAATATCGAGCGCGAGCAGGCGAAACTCCAGGCCTCGCTCGGCGGCATCCGCGAGATGGGCGGGGTTCCCGACCTGCTGTTCGTGATCGATGCGGGCAAGGAGGATCTCGCGATCCTCGAGGCCGGCAAGCTCGGCATCCCGGTCGTGGCGGTTGTGGACACCAACTGCTCGCCGAAGGGGGTCACACATGTGATTCCGGGCAATGACGATGCCGCGCGGGCAATCGCGCTCTATTGCGACCTCGTGGCGCGCGCGGCGCTCGACGGAATGTCGGCCCAGCTCGGCGCGGCGGGCGTCGACCTCGGCGCGCTCGATGCGCTGCCCGAGGAAGAGGCGCTCGCGGCCGGCGACGAGGTCGCCGCCGAGGCCTGAGCGCGTCACGCCCCTGTCATCTCGCGGGGCCTTGATGGCCCCGTGACCTGATCCGAAATCGCCCGACCAAAATCGAAGGAGTGCCCCGAATGGCGATCACCGCCCAGATGGTGAAGGACCTGCGCGACATGACCGGCGCGGGCATGATGGATGCGAAGAAGGCGCTGACGGAGACGGACGGCGACATGGAGGCCGCGGTCGACTGGCTGCGGACCAAGGGCCTCGCCAAGGCCGCCAAGAAGGCCGATCGCGTCGCGGCCGAGGGGCTCGTCGGCGTGCTGGTCGCGGGCGGGCGCGGCGTGGCGGTCGAGGTCAACTCCGAGACGGATTTCGTGGCCAAGAACGCCGATTTCCAGGCGCTGGTGCGCGGCGTGACGGCGGCGGCGCTCGGGGCAGGGGACATCGAGGCGCTGAAGGGCGCGGCGATGGACGGCAAGACCGTGGCCGAGGCGCTGACGGGCGCCATCGTCACGATCGGCGAGAACATGACGCTGCGCCGCATGGCGTCGGTCGCGGGCGATTCGGTCGCGGCCTATGTGCACAACGCCGCGGCCGAAGGCATGGGCAAGATCGGCGTCCTCGTCGCCGTGCGCGGCACGGACCAGGGCATCGGCAAGCAGATCGCGATGCATGTCGCGGCGGCGGCGCCGCTTGCGCTGTCGGAGGCCGATCTCGACCCGGTGGTGATCGAGCGCGAGCGCGCGGTGCAGACGCAGAAGGCGCTCGAGGAGAATGCGGCCTCGGCCAAGCCCAAGCCCGAGGCGGTGATCCACAACAACATCATCCCCGGCCGGATGCGCAAGTTCTTCGAGGAGGTCACGCTTCTCAACCAGAAGTTCGTGATGAACCCCGACATCACCGTGGCTCAGGCCGCCAAGGAGGCCGGCGTCGAGATCGCGGGCTTCGTGCGCATGGCGGTGGGCGAGGGGATCGAGAAGGAAAAGGAAGACTTCGCGGCCGAGGTCGCCAAGACCCTCGGGCACTGAGGTCCCGCGCTGAGTGGCGCGGGGCGCGCGGCAGATGCGCGTAGATGTCGCGATCGTCGGTGGCGGGGTCATGGGGGCGGCGACGGCCTATTGGCTGACCCGCCTCTCTCCTGCCACCACGGTGGCGCTGATCGAGGCCGATCCGACCCATGCGCGGGCCGCGACCGCGCTCTCGGTGGCGTCGATCCGCCAGCAGTTCACCACCGCGATCAACGTCAGGATCTCGCGATACGGAATTGAATTCATAAGGAATTTTGAGCATGAGGCCGGGTTTTCCGGCGGGCTTGGCCTGCGCGAGCAGGGTTACCTCTTTCTGGCACGCCGCCCCGAGGCGGCGGCGCTCATGGCCGATGTCGCCCGGATGCAGCGCGCCGAGGGGGCGGCGACGGTTGTCCTCGGGCCCGAGGAGATCGCGCGCCGATGGCCGTGGATGCGCAGCGACGACCTCTCGGCCGCGAGTTTCGGGCCCCGCGACGAGGGGTGGTTTGACAACATGGGCCTGCTGCGCGGCCTGCGCGAGGCTGCCGTGCGCGCCGGTGCGACCCGGATCACGGGCCGGGTTGCGCGGATCGCGGCATCGGGTGGCAGGGTCGAGGCGCTGACGCTCGGGGACGGGACCGCGATCTCTGCCGGCGCGGTCGTTCTGGCTGCGGGGACGCGCACGGCGGGCCTGCTCGGGACGCTCGGTGTCGCGATCCCGGTCGAGCCGCGCAAGCGCACGGTGTTTGTCGTCGATGCGCCGGCCGCGCGCCACGCGGATGCACCGCTCATCATCGACCCGAGTGGCATCTACCTGCGGCCCGAGGGCGAGATGTGGATCACCGCCATCGTGCCGGAGGATGACAGGGCGTGCGACGTCGATGATTTCGAGCCGCAGCTGCATCTGTTCGAGGACGAGATCTGGCCGCGTCTGTGGGCGCGCGCCGAGGGATTTGCCGCCTGCAAGGTGAAGCGTTTCTGGGTCGGGCACTACGATTACAACCTCTTCGACCAGAACGCCCTCATCGGCGCGGTGCCGGGCTATCGCGATCTTTATGTGCTGAACGGCTTTTCGGGCCACGGGTTGCAGCAGGCGCCGGCGCTCGGGCGCGGCATGGCGGAATTGATCCTCTGCGGCGGCTGGCAGACCCTCGATCTCGGCGACTTGTCGATCGCGCGGCTTGCCGAGGGGCGGCGCGTGCTCGAAACCGCGGTCGTGTGATGCTGCGCTTGGGTAATATTTAACATAATATAGATTATCGGATTCACGACTCCGCGGTCATTGCGCGCATCGCTCTTGCCCAGCCATGCAGTGCCGCCGCTTGCGGTGGCAACTCCTGCCCCATGCCGGCGGCGAAGGTATCGAAGGCCGCGCGCCGGTCGCGGGTAACGCCGATCAGCACCGGCACGCCCGCCGCCATCGCCAGACCGATCAGCGGGCGAAAGCCACGCCCCTCGGCCTCGCGCTTGCCGAACTTGTTGACGATCACGAGATCTGCGCCGCGTGTCAGCGCCGCCTCGGCCAAGCCCGCGGCGCGTTCGAGGGCGCCCGCATCCAGCTTGCAACCGCGCGCGAGCGGTCCGAGATCCTGCGCGATATCGACGATCTCGGGCATGGGCGCATCGCCCCCCAGAACCGCGAGCAGCATCTCCCTCCTGCCGCCACCCTGCGGTGCCGGCGCATCGACAGCCCCGGCGAGGCGCCAGCCCTCGGCGCCAAGTTTTTCGGCAAGCCTACGCAACAGTCGTGCCCGCGCGCGCCCGTTGGCGCAGATGACATAGCCAAGCATCCCGGCCCCCTTGTGCCCTGCGAGGATCCTAGGCCCGCCGTCGGCGCGCGTGAAGCCCATTGCGTGCCGGATCGGCCGCCGGACCCTTTCCTTCGGGCGGGAATCGCCTATGCTGCGACGCAGGAATCCGGAGGCGGGCATGGCACGCGGCATCGATTATGGTCGGCTCATGCATCAGGCGATGCGCGGCCTGATCCGCGACGTTCTGTCCCAGATCGCCAGCTTTGGCCTGCCCGGGGCGCATCACTTCTTCATCGCCTTCGACACGACACACCCGGAGGTCGAGATGGCCGACTGGCTGCGCGCGCGCTATCCTGAAGAGATGACGATCGTCCTGCAGCACTGGTTCGACGCGCTCGAGGTGGATGACGAGGGTTTCGCCGTCACGCTCAATTTCGGCAACCAGCCCGAGCGGATGCGCGTGCCGTTCGATGCGCTGCGCACCTTTGTCGATCCCTCGGTGGAGTTCGGCCTGCGCTTCGAATCGAGCGAGGAGGACGAGGATGAGGGCGACGAGGACCCGGCAGCAGATGTCGCCCCCCCTGCCCCGACCGCCGGCGCCGAGGTCGTAAGCCTCGACAAATGGCGCAAGTGACCGCTCAGCCCGCGGGCAGCCGCCAATAGACGCCGGTTCCGTCGATCTCGCGGATCTCGGGCTGTTCGGCGGCCGGAAGGGTCGCGAAACGGTCGTGGATGGCGGCCCTGCATCCCGCGACGGCGTGATAGTCATCGACGTTCACGAAGCCGCCGGGCGCGACCTTGTGATAGAGCGCGCGCAGCGCGTCCGTCGTGCTCTCGTACATGTCGCCATCAAGGCGCAGTATCGCAAGCCGCCCGATCGGCGCCCCGGGCAGCGTGTCGCGAAACCAGCCGCGCAGAAAGCGCACCTGCCCGTCGAGCAGCCCGTAGCGCGCGAAATTGGCCTGCACCTCCTCGATCGGGATCGCGAGGAAGGGCATCTCGTGGTGGCGGTCTCCGGCATCGGCCGGATAGGTTGCCGGATCGGGCGGCGGCAGGCCCGCGAAACTGTCCGCGACCCAGACGGTGCGGTCGGTGATGCCGCGCGCGCGCAGGATGCCGCGCATCAGGATGCACGCCCCGCCACGCCAGACGCCCGTCTCGATCAGGTCGCCCGGCACGCCATCGTCGAGCGCGGTCTCGACGCAGGCGCGCAGGTTGTCCATCCGCGCGCGCCCGATCATGCTGTGGGCGACCGAGGGCCAATCCTGCCCAGCCGCGCGCAGCGCCTGCACGTCGAACCCGGCGCGGCGCAGCTTGCGCCGCAGGAACGGCAGCGGCAGCGGCGGATCGAGATAGATCTCGTTCACGATGACCCGCACCAGCAGATCGACATAGGGATCGCCCGAAATCGCCCGCATCCGATGCACCCCGCGCAAAAACTCTCCGGCCAATGCCGAGCAGGCTATGGTCCCGCACGCGTGCGCGCAAGCCGCGACGCGATGCGCGTTGATCTTTGCGCCCCGCCCGTCATAGATGCCGCCAAGCGAAGCCGGAGGTACAGATGACCGCGACCCGCACCGAAACCGACAGCTTCGGCCCGCTCGAGGTGCCGGCCGACAAGTATTGGGGCGCGCAGACGCAGCGCTCGATCCAGAACTTCCGCATCGGCTGGGAGCGTCAGCCCGTTCCGATCGTCCGCGCGCTCGGTGTCATCAAGAAGGCCTGCGCCGAGGTCAACATCGCCCAGGGCGACATCGACCCGGTGATCGGCCGCGCCATCGCGGCGGCGGCCGAGGAGGTGATCGCGGGGCGCTTTGACGACAACTTCCCCCTCGTCGTGTGGCAGACCGGATCGGGCACGCAGTCGAACATGAACGCCAACGAGGTCATCTCGAACCGCGCGATCGAGATGCTGGGCGGCGTCATCGGATCGAAGAAGCCCGTGCATCCGAACGATCACGTCAACATGGGCCAATCCTCGAACGACACCTTCCCGACCGCGATGCATGTCGCGATCGGGATGGTCGCGCGCGACGTGCTGCTGCCCGGCCTGCGCCACCTGCACGCGGGGCTTGCGGCCAAGGCTTCGGATTTCGCCGACATCATCAAGATCGGGCGCACCCATACGCAGGACGCGACCCCCCTGACGCTCGGGCAGGAGTTCGGGGGGTATGCCCATCAGGTCGCGATGGGGATCCGCCGGGTCGAGGCCTGCCTGCCCGACATCTACGAGCTGGCGCAGGGCGGCACGGCGGTGGGCACGGGCCTCAATACCCGGGTGGGTTGGGATGCGCGCGTCGCCGCCGCCATCGCCGCGATCACCGGGCTGCCCTTCGTGACCGCGCCCAACAAGTTCGAGGCGCTCGCGGCACATGACGCGATGGTGATGTTCTCGGGCGCGCTCAAGACCGTCGCCGCGAGCCTCTTCAAGATCGCCAACGACCTGCGGCTCCTCGGTTCGGGGCCGCGCTCGGGGCTCGGAGAGCTGATCCTGCCCGAGAACGAGCCGGGCAGCTCGATCATGCCCGGCAAGGTCAACCCCACCCAGGCCGAGGCGCTGACGATGGTGTGCGCCCATGTCATGGGCAACGACGCGGCCGTGGGCTTCGCCGGCAGCCAGGGGCATTTCGAACTTAACGTCTACAACCCCATGATGGCCTATAACGTGCTGCAATCCATGCAGCTTCTGGGCGATGCCGCGCGCAGCTTCACCGACAACATGGTGGCGGGCACCGAAGCGAACCGCCCCCGCATCGCGCGGCTGATGCAGGAGAGCCTCATGCTCGTCACCGCCCTTGCGCCGACGATCGGCTATGACAACGCCACCAAGGTCGCCAAGACCGCCCACCGCAACGGCACCACGCTGCGCGAGGAGGCGATCGCGCTCGGCTTCGTCGATGGCGAGACCTTCGACCGCATCGTGCGGCCCGAGGACATGATCGGGCCGAAGGGCTAGGGGATGGGCGACCTCGTCTCGCTCTCCAAGCACCGCAAGGCGCGCGCGCGGGCCGAGGCGCGGGCGACGGCGGACGCCAACGCCGCCCGCTTCGGACAGAGCAAGGCCGAGCGCAGCAGGGCCGAGCGCGAGGCGGCGCTGGCCGCCGCCCGCCTCGATGCCCACCGGCGCGAGGATGCGCCCGAGGGATGAGCGGCCCGCCCGCCAAGCATTCGCTGACCCTGCGCGGCCACCGCACGAGCGTCTCGCTCGAACCCGAATTCTGGGCGGCGCTGCGCGATCTCGCGGCCGAGCGCGGCCAGACGGTCAACGCGCTTGCGGCCGAGATCGACGCCGCGCGCGCGCCCGGCACCGGGCTTGCCTCGGCGCTCCGGGTCGCGATCCTTGCCCGCTGGCGGGGTGCGCGATGACGGGTCTCGGCCCGCTTGCGGGCTGGTTTGCGGCGCGCGGCTGGCAGCTTCACCCCCACCAGCGCGCGATGCTCGCGCGCGCGGACGCGCCCGCGATGCTCCTGATCGCGCCGACGGGCGGGGGCAAGACGCTCGCGGGGTTCCTGCCATCCCTGATCGAACTCGGGCCCGAACCCCGGCCGGGCCTGCACACGCTCTATGTCTCGCCGCTCAAGGCGCTGACGACCGACATCGCGCGCAACCTCGGCGCCCCGGTCGAGGGCGCGGGCCTCGCGATCCGGATCGAGGACCGCACCGGCGACACCGGCGCGACCCAGCGCCGCCGCCAGCGCGCCGACCCGCCGCACATCCTGCTGACGACGCCCGAAAGCCTCGCCGTGCTGCTGGCGCAGGAGGATGCGGCGCGCACCTTCGCGGGGCTCGCGCGCGTGGTGGTGGACGAGGCGCATGCGCTGGCCGAGACGAAGCGGGGCGATCAGCTCACGCTGCTGCTCGCACGGCTTGAAACCCTTGCGCCGGGGCTGCGGCGGGTGGGGCTGTCGGCGACCGTCGAGGATCCGCCCGCGCTCGCGCGCTGGCTCGGCGGGGGGGGCGGGGCGGGCATCCTGCGCGCCGATCCCGGACCCGAGCCCGACATCGCCATCCTGCCCACCGCCCTGCCCCCGCCCTGGGCCGGCGGCGGTGGGCGCCATGCCATCCCCGAGGTGCTCGCCGCCATCGCCGCGCATCGCACGACGCTCGTCTTTCACAACACCCGCGCGCAGGCCGAGCTTTTCTTTCGCGACCTCTGGGCCGCCAACACCGAGGGGCTGCCGATCGCGATCCACCACGGCAGCCTCGCGCGCGAAACCCGCGCCCGGGTCGAGGCCGCGATGGCCGAGGGCGCGCTGCGCGGGGTCGTGTGCACCGGCAGCCTCGATCTCGGCCTCGACTGGGGGGCGGTCGATCTGGTGGTGCAGGTGGGCGCGCCCAAGAACGTCAAGCGCCTCGTCCAGCGCATCGGGCGGGCCAACCACACCCATGCCGCGCCCTCGAAGGCCCGCCTCGTGCCCGCCAACCGTTTTGAGGAGATCGAATGCGCCGCCGCCCTCGGGGCCGTCGCGGCGCAGGATCTTGATGGCGACGGGCGGGGCCCGGGTGGGCTCGATGTCCTCTGCCAGCACATCCTGCTCGTGGCCGCCGCGGGCCCGTTCGAGGCCGATGCGCTCTGGTCCGAGGTCCGCCGCGCCGGGCCCTATGCCGGGCTGACGCGGGCCGATTTCGACGCCTGCCTCGATTTCGTCGCGACGGGTGGCTACGCGCTGCGCGCCTATGACCGCTGGCAGCGCCTGATGCTGCGCGACGGGCGCTGGCAGTTGCGCGACCCGCGCGCGGCGCGCGCGATCCGCATGAACCTCGGCACCATCATCGACCGCGGCATGACAAAGGTGCGCCTGCGCGGCGGGGCGCCGCTCGGCGAGGTCGAGGAGGAATTCGCCGCGACCCTCGCGCCCGGCGATACCTTCCTGATCGGCGGCGAGGTGGTCCGGGTCGAGGGTCTGGGCGATCTTGCGCTCGAGGTCAGCCGCGCGCCCGGGCGCGAGCCGCGCATCGCCGTCTTCAACGGCACCAAATTCGCGACCTCGACGGTCCTTGCCGACCGGATGCTCGCGCTGATCGCCGATCCCGCCCCCCTGCCCCCGCGGCCCGCGCGCTGGGTCGCGCGGCAGGCGGAACTCTCGCGCCTGCCCGGACGCGACCGGCTGCTGGTCGAGAGCTTTCCCCACGATGGCCGCGAATGGCTATGCCTGCACGGCTTTGCCGGGCGCAACGCGCAGCAGACGCTGGGGCTTCTGCTCACCAAGGCGCTCGAGGATGCGGGGCTGCGGCCCCTGGGCTTTGTCGCCTCCGATTACGCGACGCTGATCTGGGGGCTCGATGCGGTGGCCGATCCCGCGCCCCTCCTGCGGCCCGAGGCGCTGCGCGCGGGGCTCGAGGGGTGGCTTGCGGGCAATCAGGTGATGAAGCGCGCCTTTCGCGGCGTCGCGACCATCGCGGGGCTGATCGAGCGCAACGCGCCTGCGGGGCCGCGCACGCCCCGCGCGCGGGCCTTCTCGACCGACATCATCCACGACACGCTTCGCCGCTACGATCCCGACCATCTGCTCTTGCGGATCACGCGGACAGAGGCGCTCTCGGGCCTCGTCGATTTCGGGCGGATCGAGGAGATGCTCGGGCGCATCGGGCCGCGGATCGAGACGGTGCGCCTTGCCGCCCCCTCGCCCTTCGCGGCGCCGCTCCTGCTCGAACCGGGGCGCGTGCCGGTCGAGGGGCGCGGGCGCGCGGACCTCGCGCGCGCGGCGGCCGAGCGGCTCTTGCGCGAGGCGGGGCTCGACCCCGAGCCGGTCGCATGAGCCACAGCATCGGCACCCCCCCGATCCCGATCGTGCTGCGCCGCTCGGCCCGGGCGCGGCGGATCACGCTGCGCGTCGCGGGCGGCGACGGGCGGGTGACGCTGACGCTGCCCCTGCGCGTTGCCGAAGCCGAGGCGCTGGCCTTCGCCGCCACGCGCGAGGGCTGGTTGCGGCAGGCGCTGGGCCGGGTGCGCGCCCCCTGCCCCGTCGGCCCCGGCACGCTTCTGCCCGTCGAGGGCACGCCCCACCGCATAACTCTGGCCGAGGGGCGCTTTGCCCCCCACCTTTCGCAAGGGTGCCTGATCGTGCCGGGCGGGGCGGCCTCGGCCGGGGCGCGGGCGGCGGCCTTTCTGCGCCTGCTTGCGCGCGATCGCCTCATCGCCGCCTGCGACCGCCACGCCGGCACGCTTGGCCGCGCTTATGCGGGCCTTCAGCTGCGCGACACGCGCGCGCGCTGGGGCTCGTGCGCGTCGGACGGGATGCTGCGCTTTTCCTGGCGCCTCGCCATGGCCCCGCCCGAGGTGCTCGACTATGTCGCGGCGCATGAGGTCGCCCATCTCGCGCGGATGGATCACTCGCCGCGCTTCTGGGCCGTGGTGCGCGGCCTCTGCCCCGATTACGCCACCCACCGCGCCTGGCTCCGGGCCGAGGGCGGGGGTCTGCACGCCTTCCGCTTCGG
>CAYYJB010000038.1:0-23294 GCA_964472135.1 uncultured Gemmobacter sp. | reverse complement strand
CCTCGACGAAGATCTCCTGGTCGTTGAAGCGTTCGACCCGGGCATCGACCAGCCCGACCGACATGCCCCGGTGCATCGACATCCGCCGCGCGATGGCGGTCGCGAGCGGGCGGTTGGCGTTGCCCGAGATGAGTTTCGGTTCGGTCATCGCCGGCATCGGGGGCCTCCGGGGGGGTGTTGCAACGGAATCGTGACGTTGACACGCCTTAGCACCCGGCTAGGGTCTTGCAAACAGGTCCGGGCACGCAAAGGGGGCGGCACATGCGCATCGATTACTACCTCTCGGCCATCTCGCCCTGGTGCTATCTCGCCGGGCAGCGGCTCGAGGCGATCGCGCGCGAGGCGGGGGCGGAGATCCGCTATCTGCCGGTCGATCCGATGCAGCTATTCGCCCGCACGGGGGGCGTCGCGCTCGCCGACCGGCACGAGAACCGCAAGGCCTACCGCCTGCAGGAGCTGCGCCGCCACGCGGCGCATCTGGGGATGCCGATCACCCTGCGGCCCGCGCATTTCCCGACGAACGCCGCCCCCTCGGCCTATGCGATCATCGCGGCGCAGGCGGCGGGCGGGGGCGATCTGGGCGGGCTTGTCCACGCGCTGATGCGCGCCTGCTGGGCGGAAGAGAAGAATATCGCCGAGGATGGCGTCATCCGCGAGGCGCTCGCGGCCCATGGCTTCGATCCCGGGCTTGCCGACCGGGGCCTTTTCGTCGGGGCCGAGACCTATGGGCGCAACCTCGAGGATGCGGTCGCGGCGGGGGTCTTCGGCGTGCCCTTCTACATCGTGGGGGATGAGCGGTTCTGGGGGCAGGACCGGCTCGATTTCCTGGCCCGCCACCTCGGCGTCGGGGCGTGACGGCGGCCGCGCCGCGCCGCGTGCTGGCGGTTCACGCGGCCCTTGCATCGGCGGGCGAATGGGCGGGGCTTGCGCGCGACCTCGGCGAGGGCGCGGTGCTGCGCGCCTTCGACCTGCCCGGGCATGGCCGCAACCGCGATTCCGCCCGCAAGGGTCACGCGGCCCGCGCGATCGATCTCTGCCGGGCCGAACTCGAGGCGATGGGGGGGCCTTGCGATCTGGTCGGCCATTCCTTCGGGGGGCTGGTGGCGCTCTGGGTTGCGCTCGAACGGCCCGGGGCGATCCGCACGCTGTGCCTGATCGAGCCCGTCCTCTTCGCCGCCGCCCGCGGCACGCCCGCCCATGCCGCCCACCTCGCCACCCACGCGGGCTTCGCCGCGGCCCTCGCCGAGGGGCGCGCCGAGGATGCCGCGCGGGGCTTTCTGGCGGTCTGGGGCAGCGGCGCCCCGTGGGAGGGGCTGGCCCCGGCGCAGCGCGCGGCGCTGGTCGAACGGATCGACCTCATCCCCGCAGGCGCGATGCTGACCGAGGATGAGACCGGCACGCTCCTGCGCCCCGGCGGGCTCGAATCGCTCGGCTGCCCGGTGCTGCTCGTCGATGGCGCGGCCTCGCCGCCGGTGATCGGGGCGATCCTCGGGGAGCTCGGGGCCCGCCTGCCCCGGGCGCGGCGGCTGACGATCCGGGGGGCCGGCCACATGCTGCCGCTCAGCCACCCGGCCGACCTCGCGCGCGGGCTGCGCGCGCTCTGGTCCTAGGCGGCGGCCCGGGCGGCGGCGATGCCGCGGGCGAAGGCGTCGCGCAGCATCTCGGGCTCCTCGATCCCGACCGAGACGCGAAAGAACCCCTCCGAGAGGCCAAGCGCGGCCCGCCCTTCGGGCGTCAGTGCGCGGTGCGAGGATGTCGCGGGATGCGACAGCGTCGTCGCCACATCGCCGAGCGTCGGGGCGAAGGCGACCTCGGGCATGGCGGCCACGAGGGCGTTGGCGGCGGCCCGCCCGCCCGCGACCTCGAAGGAAAAGAGTGCCCCGCCCCGCCCGCCGAAGAGTTGCCGCGCGCGGTCGTGGTCGGGATGGTCCGCCCGGCCGGGATAGAGGACGCGCGCGACCCCCGCCATGCCCGCGACCGCATCGGCAAGCATCCGGGCGGTGGCCTCGGCGCGGTCGTGGCGCAGCGCGAAGGTCAGGAGGCCCCGCTCGGCCAGCCAGCAATCGAAGGGCGAGGGCGTCAGGCCCAGCGTCACCGCCAGCGCCCGCATCGGCGCGATGCGCGCGGGATCGCGCAGGCCGACATAGCCGAGCGTCACGTCGGAATGCCCGGCCATCAGCTTCGTCACCGATTGCACCACCACATCCGCGCCCCGTTCCAGCACCCGCAGCGCCCGGGGGGTCGAGAAGGTCGCATCGACGATGAGCGTCGCCCCCGCCCCGCGCGCCGCCGCGGCGATGGCATCAAGGTCCGCGACCCGCAGATCGGGGTTCGAGACGGTCTCGATCAGGATCGCGCGCGTCCCTGGGCGCAGCGCGGCCGCGAAGCCCGCGCCATCGGTCGCATCCGCCCGGTCGACCGCGATGCCCATCGCGGGCAGCACCTCGGCCAGCATCCGCATCGACCGGCCATAGAGCCGCTCGGCCGCCAGAAGCCTGTCGCCCGCCCGCAGCGTGCCCCAAAGCGCGAGCGTGACCGCCGCCATCCCCGAGCCGGTGACGATGCCCCCCGCCGCGCCCTCGAGCGCGTCGATCCGCGCGCCGAGCGCATCGGCGTTGGGGTGCCCCTCGCGCGCATAGGTATAGCCCGAACCCTCGGCATAGAGCGCGTCGAGATCGTCGGGCCCCGCCGCCTTCCACACGACCGAGGGCATGAGCGGCGCAACCAGCGGCGCCGAGCGCCCGGTGGCAAAGGGGCGGCGGCCGAGCGGGTCAAGGGGGGGGCGGGTCATGGCGGGCTCCGGTTTTTGCGATCCTGTCGCAGATTGCACGCGCCGGTGCCCGAGGCTAGCCTCCGATCGGGGCGTGGGGGGCGGCATGGCGGATCGGGCGGGGGTTGCGGGGCAGCGGGCGCTGGTGACGGGGGCATCCTCGGGGCTGGGGCTGCATTTCGCGCGCCTGCTTGCCGCGCAGGGCGCCGAGGTCGTGCTGGCCGCGCGCCGGGTCGGGGCCTGCGCCGAGGCCGCCGGGGCGATACGGGCGGCGGGCGGTCAGGCGCGGGCGGTCGCGCTCGACGTGACCGACGAGGCCTCGGTCGCGGCCGCGCTGGCCGAGGCGGGCCCGTGCCGGATCATCGTCAACAACGCGGGCATCGCGGGCGGGGGGCGCGCGCTCGACACGCCCGCCGAGGACTGGGCGCGCGTCATCGACACCGACCTCTCGGGGGTGTTCCGCGTGGCGCAGGCAGGGGCGCGCGCGCTCGTCGCGGCCGGTCAGGGGGGCGCGATCGTCAACATCGCCTCCATCCTCGGGCTGCGGGTGGCGGGCGGGGTCGCGGCCTATGCGGCGGCCAAGGCGGGGGTCGTGCAACTCACGCGCGCGCTCGCGCTCGAATGGGCGCGCCACGGGATCCGTGTCAACGCGCTCTGCCCGGGTTATATCGAGACCGACATCAACCGCGACTTCTTCGCGACCGAGGCCGGGCAGGCGATGGTGCGGCGCATCCCGCAGCGCCGGCTCGGCCAGCCCGCGGACCTCGACGGCGCGCTCATGCTCCTCGTCTCGGACGCCGGGCGCTACATCACCGGGGCCGAGATCGTCGTCGATGGCGGGCATCTCGTCTCATCGCTCTGAGGGCTGGACATGGACTTCACGATCACCCCCCGCATCGAGGATTTCCGCGCCCGCATCGCGGCCTTCGTCGAGGCCCACATCCTGCCCGCCGAGGCCGACCGGTCGGCCTGGGACGCGCATGGCAACATCGCGGCTGGCCCCCTTGCCGCACTTCGCGAGCGGGCGCGCGCCGAGGGGCTCTGGTGCCTCCAACTCTCGCCCGAATGGGGCGGGCAGGGCCTCTCGAAGGTCGGGATGGCGGTCTGCTACGAGGCGATGAACCGCTCGATCTTCGGGCCGGTCGTCTTCAACTCGGCCGCGCCCGACGACGGCAACATGATGGTGCTCGAAAAGGTGGGCACCCCCGCGCAGAAGGAGCGCTGGCTGCGTCCGATCGCCGAGGGGCGCGTGCGGTCGGCCTTCGCCATGACCGAGCCGCACCCCGGCGGGGGGTCGGACCCCTCGATGATCCTCACCCGGGCCGAGCGGCGGGGCGATCGCTACGTCATCCACGGCCGCAAGTGGTTCATCACCGGCGGGGCCGAGGCGCGCCACTTCATCCTGATCGCGCGCACCTCGGATGACGCGCGCAAGGGGCTGACGGCGTTTCTCTTCGACGCCGCGTCGCCCGGCTGGCGGATCGAGCGGCGCATCCCCATCATGGGCCCCGAGGAGCACGGCGGGCATTGCGAGCTGGTGTTCGAGGGGCTCGAGATCCCGGCCGAGGACATCCTGATCGGCGAGGGCGAGGGGCTGCGGCTGACGCAGACGCGCCTCGGCCCCGCGCGGCTCACGCATTGCATGCGCTGGCTCGGGCTCGCGGAGCGCGCGGTCGGGATCGCGCGCGACTATGCCGAGGTGCGCATGGGCTTCGGCCAGCGCCTGGCCGAGCGCGAGAGCATCCGCATGATGCTCGGCGATCTCGCGATGCAGATCGAGGTCGGGCGGCTTCTGGTGATGAAGGCCGCCTGGGAGATCGACCGCGGCGGGCGCGCGCAGAAAGAGGTCTCGATGGCCAAGATCCATGTTGCGAACCTCCTGCACAAGGCCGCCGACACCGCGATCCAGATCAACGGCGCGCGCGGCTATTCGACGGATACGGTCCTCGAATGGATCTATCGCTATGCGCGTCAGGCGCGCCTTGTCGATGGCGCGGACGAGGTGCACCGGATGCTGCTCGACCGGGCGCTGAAGGCCGAGGGGCCGGGCTTCTGGCGCTGGCCGGTCAGCGCAGGGGGCGGCGATGCGGCTTGAGGGGCATCTTGCGCCGCGGCCGGCGAACCACCGGCCGCTGACCCCGCTCGATTTCCTCGATCGCGCCGCGGCCGCCCATCCCGGCCGCCCGGCCGTGGTCTGGCGGGGGCTGCGGTGGGATTACGCGGGCTTCGCCGCGATGGTCGCGCGGCTCAGGCGCTGGCTCGCGGCGCAGGGGGTGGGGCCGGGCGATGTCGTCTCGGTCATGGCGGGCAACCGGCCCGAGATGCTCGCGGCCCATTACGCGGTGCCGGCGCTGGGCGCGATCCTCAACGCCGTCAACACGCGCCTCGATGCGGGCACCGTGGGCTTCATCCTGCGCCACGCCCGGAGCCGGCTCATCCTCGCCGACGGCCCCACCTGGCCCGTCGCGACGGCCGCCGCCACAGCGGCCGGGATCGCCGCCTTCGATCTGCCGGAACCGGGGCAGGCGGGCGGGTGCGCGGTGCTCGACGGCCCGCCCGAGGGCCCGCTCCCCTGCCTTGCCGACGGTGTGGTGGATGAGTGGCAGGCGATCGGCATCAACTACACCTCGGGCACGACGGGGCGTCCCAAGGGCGTCGTCATCACCCACCGCGGCGCTGCGCTCAATGCGCTCGGGAACGTCATGGCGCTGGGGCTCGCCGCGCCCCCGCCCGCGGCGCCGCCCGTCTATCTCTGGACGCTGCCGATGTTTCACTGCAACGGCTGGTGCCACACCTGGGCGGTGACGGCGGCGGGCGGGGTGCATGTCTGCCTCGACCGGGTGGAGCCCGCCGCGATCTTCGCGCATATCATGGCCGAGCGCGTGACCCACATGGCCTGCGCGCCCGTCGTCCTCTACATGATGCTGGGCGACCCCGCGCGAGAGGGTTTCCGCCCGCCCGGGCCGCTCACCGTCGCGTCGGGCGGGGCGGCGCCGACCGAGGCGCTGATCGCGGGCCTAGAGGCGATGGGGGCGCGGTTCCTGCACCTCTACGGCCTGACCGAGAGCTACGGCCCCGCGACGCTCTGCGACCCCGAACCGGCCGAGGTGGCCGAGGTCGCGGTGCGCGCCCGTCGCCTCGCGCGGCAGGGGGTGCGCCACGCGCTGCTCGCGGGCGCCGATGTCCACGACGCCGCGGGCGCCCCCGTCCCCCCCGACGCCGCGACGGCGGGCGAGATCGTGCTCAGGGGCAACACGGTGATGGCGGGCTATTGGGACGATGCCGAGGCGACCGAGGCGGCCTTCGCGGGCGGGGTCTTTCACACCGGCGACATCGCGGTGCGCCACCCCAACGGCGAGATCGAGATCCGCGACCGCGCCAAGGACATCATCATCTCGGGCGGCGAGAACATCTCGAGCCTCGAGGTCGAGAACGCGCTGCACGCCCACCCCGCCGTCCTCTTCGCCGCCGTCGTCGCCGCCCCCCACCCGAAATGGGGCGAGACGCCCTGCGCCTTCGTCGAACTGAAGCCGGGCGCGGCCGCCACCGCCGACGACATCGCGGCCTTCGCGCGCGCCCGCCTCGCGGGCTTCAAGGTGCCGCGGCGGATCGTCTTCGGCCCCGTGCCGCGCACCGCGACCGGCAAGATGCAGAAATACCTCCTGCGCGAACGTGCCCGCGCGCTCCCGCCCGAGGGCTGAGGATGGCGGGGCACGACCTCGCGGCGCTCGGGCCCTGGCTCGATGACGCCTTCGGGCGGGCGCCGCTGACCGGGGTCGCGCGCGTCGCGGGGGGGCAGTCGAACCCGACATGGTTCCTCAGCCACGGGGCGGCGCGGATGGTGCTGCGCGCCAAGCCCATCGGCCCCATCCTGCCCGGCGCGCACGCGATCGAGCGCGAGTTCCGCGTGCTCTCCGCCCTCCACCCCGCCGGGCTGCCGGTGCCCCGCCCGATCCGGCTCTGCGAGGATCCGACGGTGATCGGCACGCCCTTCTACCTCATGGAACGGGTCGAGGGGCGGATCTTCACCGATTGCAGCCTGCCCGACCTGCCGCCCGCCGAGCGGGCCGCGATCTGGATGGGCCTTGCCGAGGCGCTCGCGGCGCTGCACCGGGTGGATCCGGCCGTGGTCGGCCTCGCCGATTTCGGGCGCCCCACCGGCTATTTCGCCCGCCAGCTCGCGCGCTGGTCGCGCCAACGCGCCGAAACCGCGCTTCGGTCGCCGCCCGACCTCGAGGCGCTAGAGGCATGGCTCGCGGCGAACCTCCCGCCCGAGGATGGCCGCGTCGCGCTCGTCCACGGCGATTTCCGCATGGGCAACATGATCTTCCACCCGACCGAGCCGCGCGTCGTGGCCATCCTCGACTGGGAACTCGCAACCCTCGGCCATCCGCTGGCCGATCTGGGTTTCGTCGTCATGCCCTGGTGGAGCGCACCCGACGAATACGGCGGCATCCTCGGCCTCGATCACGATGCGATGGGCCTGCCCGCCGAGGCCGCGTTCCTCGCGCGCCATGCCGCCGCAGCCCCCGGCATCGGCGCGCCGGGGGCCTTTCACCGCGCCTTCGCGCTCTATCGCTTCGCGGTCATCTTTCTCGGCATCGCCGAACGCGCCCGGACCGGCACCGCATCCGACCCCGCTGCCCATCGCCTCGCCCCACTCGCTGCGCGCTTCGCCGAAAGGGGAAGGGCAGCGGCCGCCTTCAGCCCCGCGGGCGCCGGCCGATCTCCTCCCAGGCGGCGTTGACGGCCGCGAGCCGCACCTCGGCCAGCCGAACGGCCTCGGGCGGCAGGCCCTGCGCCGCCAGCCGGTCGGGATGGGCCTCTCGCACCGCCCGCCGCCAGGCCGCGCGCAACTCGGCCGGGGTCGCATCCGGCGCCACCCCCAGAACCGCATGCGGATCAGGCGCCGCCCCCGGCACATGGCGGGCGCGCAGCATGGCGAACACCCCCTCCCCCACCCCGAGGATCTCCGCGACACGCGCGAGGAACGCGGCCTCGGCCGGGTGGTATTCGCCATCCGCCACCGCGACCTGCAAGAGCCCCTCGAGGATTCGCTCCTTCATCGCCGCGCTGCGCCGAAACATCCGCGCGATCCGCCGCGCCCATTCCTCGAACCCCGCCACATCCTGCCGGGCAAGGTCGAAGACCCGCGCAGCGTTCGCCTCCTCGGCCTGCGGGATGACGAAGACGCGCCGAAAGGCCGCCACCTCGTCGCGCGTCACCCGCCCGTCGGCCTTGGCCATCTTCGCCCCGAGCGCGATGATCGCGATGGTGAAGGCGACCGAGCGCTCGGGCGGCGCGCGCAGACGCTCGAGCACGGCGCCAAGCCCCTCGCCCCGGGCCAGCGCCGACACGGCAGCGGTGATGCGCGCCCAGATCGACATGAGGCCATCATAAGGCCGCGCGCCGCCGCTGTCAGGCCAGAAACTTCTGCATGAGCACGAGATCGAGCCAGCGCCCCGCCTTGAACCCGACCGCCGGCAGCACCGCGACCTCGCCATAGCCCAGGCGCGCGTGAAACGCCCGGCCCTCGGGGTTCGCCGCACTCACGCCCGCAAACATCGACTTCGCGCCGCCCGCCCGCGCGTGATCCTCGAGTGCCGCCATCAGCGCGCGCCCGATCCCCCGCCCCCGGGCCGAAGGCGCCAGCATCACCGTGTGCTCCATCGTGCGCGCATAGCCCGCACCCGCCCGGAACTGCCCGTAGGTCGCGAACCCCGCGATCCCTTCCGCCCCTTCCGCCACAAGGAACCCATGCCCCGCCGCCGCCCGCTCGGCGATCATCCGCGCGATGTCCCCCGCCGTCTTCTCGACCGGGTTGAAGGTCACGAGCGTATCGCGGATGACCGGGTTCCAGATCGCGAGGATGCCCGCCACATCCCCCTCCGCCGCCGCCCGGATCACCCGAGCACCCGCCGCCCGAACGGTGTCGCGATCACGATCCCGATCCCCGCCGCCCCCGTCTCGAACCTCACCCGCCCATCGTCGAGAAAGGGCCCGAGCCGCGCGGCAAGCTCGACCGCCCGCGGATGGCGCAGCACCAGCATCTCGAGCGCGCAGCCCCGCGGCGCGAGCATCCGCGCCGGGTGCAGATCCCCCTCCCAGGCGATGAGCGCCGGGAACACCCCGTCGAAGGGCAGCCGCCCGTCGCGCGGCACCGCCATCCGCCAGCGCAGATCCCCGCGCGCGAGCGCCACCGCCTCCCCCGCCTCGGGCAGCACGCAAAGCGCGGCATCAAGATCCGCCACCCGGCAGACCCAGGAGGCCGGCCGCGGCGCCCCCGCGAAACGGTCGAGGTCGAACCACCGCGCCCGCCCGGGAGGCACCGCCCCGGGATCGACCGCGATCACCTCGAGGTAAAGCCCCCCCTCGAGGCCCAAGAGCATGTTGTGCGTCCCGAAGGCCGCGTGCCGCCCGCCCGCCTGCATGGGCACCCCGAGCGCGGCCTCGACCGCCGCCTGCCCCGCCCCGAGGGTTTCGGCCGCCACCGCGACATGATCGAGCACCAGCATCCCGCCTCCTCAGCTTGGCCGAAATACCCCGGGGGGTCCGGGGGGCAGCGCCCCCCGGCCTTCTCCCCCTCACCCCCGGGCGGCCCGGATCAGCCCGAGGATCTCGCGCGCCGCCTCGGGGATGTTCGTCCCCGGCCCGAAGATCGCGGCCACCCCGTGCGCGCGCAGAAAGTCATAGTCCTGCGCCGGGATGACCCCGCCGCAAACGACGAGGATCTCGCCCGCCCCCTTCTCGCGCAGCGCCGCGATCAGCATCGGCGCCAGCGTCTTGTGCCCCGCCGCCTGCGACGAGATGCCGACGACATGCACGTCGTTGTCGATCGCATCCTGCGCCGCCTCCTCGGGCGTCTGGAAGAGCGGGCCCACATCGACATCAAAGCCGATGTCGGCGAAGGCCGTCGCGATCACCTTGGCGCCGCGGTCGTGGCCGTCCTGCCCCATCTTCACGACCATCATGCGCGGCCGCCGCCCCTCGGCCGCCTCGAAGGCCTCGACATCGGCGCGGATCCGCGCGAATCCCGCGTCCCCCTCATAGGCCGCGCCATAGACGCCCGCGAGGGTGCGCACCTCGGCGCGGTGGCGGCCAAAGACCTCTTCCATCGCCATGCTGATCTCTCCCACGCTCGCCCGCGCCCGCGCCGCGGCGATCGCGGCCTCGAGCAGGTTGCCCCCCTCGGCCGCGCGCCTGCGCACCTCGGCCAGCGCCGCGGCGCAGGCCGCCCCGTCGCGGCGGGCGCGGATCGCCTCGAGGCGCGCGATCTGCGCCGCGCGCACCTTGCGGTTGTCGATCTCGAGGATGTCGATCGGCGCCTCCTCGGGCAGGCGATATTTGTTGACGCCCACGATCACCTCGTCGCCGCGGTCGATCATCGCCTGCCGGCGCGCGGCGCTCTCCTCGATCCGCAGCTTCGGCATCCCCGAGGCGACCGCCTTCGTCATCCCCCCCATCGCCTCGACCTCGGCCATCAGCGCCTCGGCCCTATCGATCAGTTCCGCCGTCAGGCTCTCGACGTAATAGCTCCCCGCGAGCGGGTCGACGACCTTGGTGATCCCCGTCTCCTCCTGCAGGATGAGCTGGGTGTTGCGCGCGATGCGGGCCGCGAATTCGGTGGGCAGCGCGATCGCCTCGTCGAGCGCGTTGGTGTGCAGCGACTGCGTGCCGCCCAGCACCGCCGCGAGCGCCTCGTAGGCCGTGCGCACGACGTTGTTCCACGGATCCTGCTCCTGCAGGCTCACGCCCGAGGTCTGGCAATGGGTGCGCAGCATCAGGCTCTCGGGGCGCTTGGCGCCGAACTCCGACATGATGCGGTGCCAGATCGTGCGCGCGGCGCGCAGCTTCGCGGCCTCCATGAAGAAGTTCATCCCGATCGCGAAGAAGAACGACAGCCGCCCGGCGAAGGCATCGACATCCATGCCGCGCGCGAGTGCGGCGCGGACGTATTCGCGCCCGTCGGCGAGCGTGAAGGCCAGCTCCTGCACGAGGTTCGCGCCCGCCTCCTGCATGTGGTAGCCCGAGATCGAGATCGAGTTGAAGCGCGGCATCTCGGCGGCGGTGAACTCGATGATGTCGGCCACGATCCGCATCGAGGGTTCGGGCGGGTAGATATAGGTGTTGCGGACCATGAACTCCTTGAGGATGTCGTTCTGGATCGTGCCCGAAAGCTGCGCGCGCGGCACGCCCTGCTCTTCGCCCGCGACGATGAAGGCGGCGAGGACCGGGATCACCGCGCCGTTCATCGTCATCGACACCGACACCTGATCGAGCGGGATGCCCTCGAACAGGATCTTCATGTCCTCGACCGAATCGATCGCGACGCCCGCCTTGCCGACATCGCCCACGACGCGCGGGTGGTCGCTGTCATAGCCGCGGTGGGTCGCGAGGTCGAAGGCGACCGAGACGCCCTGCTGCCCCGCCGCCAGCGCCTTGCGATAGAAGGCGTTCGATTCCTCGGCCGTCGAGAAGCCCGCATATTGCCGGATCGTCCAGGGGCGGCCGGCATACATCGTCGCGCGCACGCCGCGGGTGAAGGGCGGCAGGCCCGGCAGGGTCCCCGTATGCGCGAGCCCCTCGGTATCCGCGGCCGTATAGAGCGGCTTGACCGCGATCCCCTCGAGCGTCTGCCAGTTGAGCGTATCGGGGTCCGCGCCCTTGAGTTCGCGCGCCGCGAGGCGGCGCCAGTCGTCATGGCTCTGGGTCATCCGTCACTCCTCGTCCGTCTGCGGCCAGATGCCCGCAGGTCTTTGTCGCGGTCGATTTTCCCCCTATATCACATTCCATGATCCGTGCAGCCCTCATCGGCCTCTTCCTCGTGGCCCTCCAGCCCCATGCGGCACCGGCAGAAGGGGTGGCGGAATTGCGCGTCATTCCCGCCGCCGAGGCGGACCTTGCGGCGCTCAAATGGACGGCGCGCCCGGTCGTCGTCTTTGCCGACAGCCCATCTGATCCGCTGTTCGAGCGGCAGATGCGCCTCATCGCCGCCGACCCGGCAGAGTTGGCAGAGCGCGACGTGGTCGTGATCACCGACACCGACCCGGCGGCGCGCAGCGCCATCCGCGCCAAGCTGCGCCCGCGGGGCTTTTCGCTCGTGCTCATCGACAAGGACGGCGAGGCGAAGCTGCGCAAGCCCCTGCCGTGGGACGTGCGCGAGATCACCCACGCGATCGACAAGTTCCCGCTGCGCCGGCAGGAGATCCTCGGGCGCTAGCCGCCCGTCGGGCGGCGCGGGGCGGGGGCCCTCGGGCGCAGGTTCGCCCGCCTCAGCCCAGCGTCAGCCGCACCGTCTCGCCCGCCCGCAGGATGGCGCCCGCCTGCGGCGTCTGGCCCGTGACCTTGCCGGTGGCTCCCTCGGGCAGGCTGGCGCCGTCCTTGTCGACCGCCTCGGCGCCAAGATCGCGCGCCGCGAGCAGCTTTCTTGCATCCTCGAATCCGAGGTCCGCGACGGCAGGGACGAGGCGCGCCTCATCCGCGCCCGATGGCGGCGGCACCGGCACGATCTTGAAGCTGAGTTTCGCGGCCGCCTGCACCTGATAGGCGAAACGGTTGGCAAATCCGGCATCGACGGGCGTTGCGTAACTGCGGGGCCGCGACAGCTCGGGCGCGATGCCGAGGCGGTCGGGTCGCGCCGGTCGGTCGGTGCCCTCCCCGCCCGAGACGGTCAGCGACACCTGCACCTCGCACAGCGTCTCGGGCAGGGCGTAGAAGGTCGGCCGATATCCGATCTCGCGCAGCAGGGCCTGCGCCGGATCGTTGCCCGCGTCATGGATCGCCAGCGTCTGCGCGAGCGAGGCCGCATCGAGTGCGGCCTGCGCCTCGGCGACGCCGCGCCCGACGGCGGCGATGATGCCCCCGAGCGGCACGGCCATTGCTTCTGTCATCACATCCTTGATCGGGGGCTTCATGCGTCGGGCTCCGGCGGGAACTGGGCGAAGGTGACAAGGACGGCGCTGCCGCGCGGCACGGGCGCGCCGGGGCGCGGGGATTGCAGCATCGCCTGCCCGGGAGCGGTGCCGGGTGCGATCGTGCTCGGTCCGAAGGACACCTCGAGCGTCAGCCCGACCGAGGCAAGCACCCGGCGTGCCGCGCCTTCGGTCAGGCCCCAGACATCCGGGGCGACGATGCCCGAGGCGTCGGACGGCGCCGGTCCGGCCTCGCGGAAATCGAGGACGAGGTCTGCCAGCATGCCGCGCGGGATCGCCCGCAACTCGGCGGAGGTGGGCAGCTTCACCTTCTGTCCGCCCTCCTGCAACTCGGCGTGCGCCGTGATCGTCACGCCACCGAGCGCGAGGCCCCGCCGGCGAAGCTCGGTTTGCGCGTCGTTCACTTCTGCGCCGATCGTCATGGCGAATTCGCCAAGGCCGACGGCCTTTGCCACCTGCGCCGCCCCCCCGCCCGTGGCTTCGTGCGCGATCTGCGCATCGGTCCGCAGGCGCTGGTTTTCCGCGCGCACCTCGGCCAGTTCGGAACCGAGGTCCGCGATCTTGCGGTTGAGGCCCGCCGCGAGCGCGACCTCACCCAACAGGTTGTCGCGCTCAAGCCGGAGGGCGTCGCGCTCCTCTCCGATGCGCGAAAGATCGGCGCGCAGGGTGGTCGTCTCCGCGCCGAGTTCCGCCACCCGCGTTGCAATCGCTGCGGGCTGCACGCCTGCCGCGACCCCCGCGAGGCCGCCGATCGGCACGGCCTCGGCACCGGCAGGTCGTCGGATCAGGCGCACCGGCAGCACGCGCTCGGCCGCGGCGAGGCGCGCGATCTCGCCGAAATCGACGCTGAGCCGCGTGCCGCGGGCATCGAGCGATACCGTCGGCAGCCCCGCCAGCGCGGCGGGCG
This sequence comes from uncultured Gemmobacter sp., assembly GCA_964472135.1. Taxonomy (GTDB): domain Bacteria; phylum Pseudomonadota; class Alphaproteobacteria; order Rhodobacterales; family Rhodobacteraceae; genus JAUREX01. The sequence goes on along the minus strand of CAYYJB010000038.1, from coordinate 9,685 downwards.
CATCGCCGGTCTCGAGCAGCCGCAGCGCCGGCGCCAGGGCCGCTCCGGCCGGCAGCGCCGCCTCTCCCTTTGCCTGACCCTCGGCATCGGTCGTGGCCGCCCCGATCGATGACCATTGCCGCCCCCCGAGGTCGAAGACCTGCAGATCGAGGTTCACCGCCCCGGCCGGGCTGCCGTCGGGGTTGCGCAGGCGCACGATCCAGCTCAGCCGCATCACGGGGGCCCCCCGACGGGGACAGGCACGGCAACGCGCGCGCTGGTCCGGCCATAGGTCGCGGCAACGACGATCACCCCGCCCGCAGTCTCTTGCGGATCAATCCGAAGGGTCGTGGTGGCGAGCCCGTCCCGATCGGTCGTGAGGACGGCGGCCTCCAGTCGGGTGCCCCGAAGCGGCGCGGCAGGGGGCGCGATGTTGCGCGCCCGGCTGAGCGCCGCGCCGGCGGCCGTGTCGATGTTGAGTTCGACCGTCTGGAACCCCAGCCGCTCACCGGCCGAATTCGTCAGCCGCAGCGCCAGCGTCGCGGTCCGCGCCCCGGCTTCGCGCGCCTCAAGGGCGATGCGCGGCACCGGCAACCCCTCGCCCGGTGGTGATGCGACCAGCCGCCCCGAGACGGTGCTGCGCACCGAGCGGCTGTCGGAGGAGGATGTCGCGGCGGGGGATCTGGTGAAGACGAGCGCGAACGGCCGCCCGCCCGAGGTCGAACTCTGCGTCACGACATCGACCTGGATGGTGAAATCGAGATAGGGCAGGTGATAGCTCGTCGCGGGGCGGCCCGTCGCATCCTGAAGCGGGGCTTCGTTCAGCGCCGATTGCGCCTCGCGCAGCCCATCGGCGAGTGACACGAGCAGTTCCTCGATCGAGTTGCCGGCAAAGCGGCTCTGATCGGGCATCTCAGCGATCCTCCTCGGCGCGGCGCCTGCGCCGGTTGTCCGCAGCACGGTGGCGGCGCGCCTCGTCGCGCGCGGCATCCCGGCCCGTGACCTCGCGCCGGATGCGCGCAACCTCCCGCAGCCGTTCGGCCCGCTGCTCGAGCGCCTCGAGGCCGCCGGTCGCGACATCGAGCATCTCTTGCGCCCGCCCGACATGGCGGTCGACCTCCGCGAGGAGCGGGATCCTGGCCTCGGCGCGGCGTCGCCAGTCTTCGGGAATTGCGCGCCGCGCGTGGTGCAAGGCGTCCTTCGTGGCGGTGATGCCCGCGCTCGCGCGGTCAAGCACCCGGCGCGCCCGGTTCGGCGCCTTGTCCAGCAGGCGTTCCAGCCGCTCGTCCGGCGTGGGCGCGGGCCGCTCGCGCGGTTCGGCGTGGCGCCCCTCGCGGTCGGCGGCGGTGGGCCGCAAGGCTGGCGGTGCGGGTTCGGGGGCCGGCTGCAGGCGCCGCGCAAGCCAGAGTGCCGCCTCGGCGGTGGCGCGCGGCTCGGGCCAGCCCTCGGGCGCGGCAGGGCGCGCGGCGGGGCGCGGCGGCGCGCCGGGCACATCCTCGGCGGGCACGTCGCGCAGCGAGCGCAACCGTTCCAGCCGCGCCGCCGTCTGCCGGTCGCGCGCGGCGGCCCAGCGCTCGAACTCGGCGCGCCGCTCGGCGATCGAGGCCGCGAGATAGCGCGGATCGGCCGTCGCGCCTGCCCCGCCCGTCAGCGCCGCCATGCGCGCCGTCAGTTCGGCCCGCTCGGCCTCGAGCGCGGCGAGGGCGGGCGAAATCGCCTTTGGCAGGGGCAGCTCCGTGGGGCGAGCGGCCGGGGCCGGGACCTGCGAGGGCCTCCGGCGCAGCGCGTCCCGCCAGGGGGCGGGGCCCGTCATGTCTGCGGCCGGGTCGCGATCAGGGCGCGCACCCGCTCTTCGAAGACGGCCGGCGGGGGAATGGGCACGAGCTTTGTCCGCATGAGGGAGCTGCCCTCGGCGCTGTATTGGTACTTGCTCTGGAAACTGGCGCTCACCGAGGTGACCGACAGCGCGCCCCCCGCCGCGAAGGGCAGCGCGAAGCCGCCCGCCACGGCGGTGACCGATGTCGCCGATGTCGAGGCGCCCGCTTCCGACTGGACCGAGATCGACATCTTGAGTTCGATGACCGTGTCGACGAACTGATAGAAGGTCGGGCTGAAGCCGAGCTCGAGCAGGCTGAACACCTGCCCCGTCCCCGGCCCGAGGCGGAAGCGATAGCGATCCGACTTCCAGCCGGCATCGGCGGCTGCGCCGGCCTCCTTGGCGGCCTCCTCGTCATAGCCCGCCATCAGCTGCGCGATCTTCACGCTGACCATGTCGAGCCGGAGCTGCGCCTCGGCCACGCCCATGCCAAGGCGCTGGATCATCTCGGGAAAGGGCACGCCCAGAAGTTCGCGGCCAACTGTCATCTCGGGTCTCCTTGGTCGGGATTGGCGGGCGGGTCAGGCTCAGGGCTTGTTCAATTCCGCCTCGATTTGCCGGCGGCGGCGTTCGGTGTCCTCGTCCATCTGCCGGCGCACCCGCTCCTCGAGGACCGCGGGCGGGGGGATGGGGACCAGCTTGGTCCGCAAGAGGCTCGCGCCCTCGGCCGAATAGCTGTATTTCGACGAATAGGACGCATCGACCTGGCTGGTGGTGACGGTCTCGTTCGAAGACCGCCGACCACCCAGGATTGCGCCGACGAGGCCGCCACCGCGCGACTGGTTCTGATTCGTCCTGTTGGCGTTGCGCGATGTCCTCGAAAAGCCTTGCTCCCGGCTGATCTTGATCGCGATCTTGACCTCGATGATCGTGTCGACGAACTGGTAGAAGGTCGGCGAAAAGCCGAGTTCGAGCATCGACAGCCGCATCGGGACGCGGATCCTTGTTTCAAGGTATTTCTTCTTTTCCTCGGCCGTGGCGCTTGCGTCGGGTTCTTCGATGCCGTTGAGTTCGAGCAGATCGTTCAGCGCATTCGCATCGCCCCCGCTCAGGGCCTTGTCGGCCGCGATGTAGGCCTGCGCCTCGCGCACCGTCATCGTCTCGGCGCCGAAGAAGACCCGGCTGTCATCGAACGTCACGTTGCCGTCGTCGTCGCGCAGGACGCGCAGGCCGCCCATCATCTCGGCGATCTCGATCGAGGTCGCATCGAGCTTCATCTGGCCTTCGGCGATGGCAAAGGCCATCTGCCGGATCATGTCCCCCATCGGGACATTGAGAAGTTCCTGACCGATCGACATGGGGTTCCTCCTGTGCAGGGTTCAGTCCGCGGCCGCAGCGAGGCGGCGCAGCACGGTTTCAAGCGGTTGGGGCGGCGGCAGCGAGACGAGGCGGGCGGCGATAGAGCTCATCCCCTCGGCGCTGACCGAAAACTTGCGGGCGTAGGAGACGCTGACCGAGGCCGCGACCATCACGACCTTGGCCATCACCCCCACGTTCAGGCCGGCGGTGACCCCGAACTCGGTCGACTCGCTCATCGAGAAGCTGAGCTTTGCCTCGACGGTGGCCTCGGTGAAGCTGTAGAAGGTCGGGGTGAAGCCGAGCGCCATGAGGCTGTATTGCGTGCCGCCGACCTCGACCTTCTCGGTCGCCATCACGGCGGCCTCGCGGATCGAATTCTGATCGAGCGCCCGCTGCGCATCGGCGATCGAGGTGCCGAGCCGCTCGATGATTTCGGGCAGCGGGGCCGAGAGGAGTTCGCGCGTGACGGCGGGTATCGTTGTCATGGCTAGTCAGCCGGGCCGGGGGATGGCAGGGGGCCGGGCTTCGGCAGGTAGGAGCGGATTTCCTCGAGGAACTCGACCGGGGCGGGCACCGCCACGAGCCGTGCGCTGATCGCGCTGTTGCCGTTGACCGAGGTCTCGAACATCCGGCTCGTGCGGTAGTCGACCGACATCCCGACGGCGACCGAGACCTTGGTGCCCCCGCCCGCCGCGGCGTCGGGTTGGTCCGCCCCCGTTCCGCCCGACGCGACGGCGTCAAGCGGCTTGGTGATGCGCGCCCCGCCGGCCGCCGCAAGGGCGATCGCGCCCGACTTCGTCGTGAGCAGGTCGAGCACGACCGCGTCCTCGGCATGCGCCAGATAGACGATCGCGCCGCGGCGGACGGCGCGCACCTTGTGGGCCGTGCTCTGGGCGTTGATCGCGGAGGTCAGGTTCTGGGCGAAGGCCTCGGGGCTGTCGGCCGCGAGCGTTGCGCCGCCTGTCGTCACGGCCGCGCCGCTCAGCGCAACATCGGTGGCAGGGTCGCCGAGCTTGATCTTGGTTCCCGACGCGACCGGGTTGGCCGCGAGTTTCGAGACCGAGACGAAGCCGTTTCCGGCACCCCCGCCCGTCAGGTCCGGTGTCGGCTTGTCGTCAATCTGGGTGGTGCCGGTGCTCTCGACCACGATGAATCGGGCGGTCTCGCCTTCGAGGACGACCTCGACGCGCCGGAACTGCGGATTGTCGGGATTGCCCGTCGTGGCGCCCCACCGGGTCTCGCCGGGGGCCGGAGCCCGGACGGTCAGCCGGCTTGCCTCGATCCCGGCCCTGACCAGAAACTCCTGCACCCGCCTTGCGCGACGCTCGCCCAGATCCTGATTATAGGCGACCGTGCCGCGCGTGTCGGCATAGCCGTCGATCCCGACCCGCGTCTGCTTGCCGCGCAAGGTGTTCGCGACGCCCTGAAGTTCCGCGATCGCGGCGGGTTTCAGCCGATCGTCGTCCGTATCGAAGAGCGCGATGCCGATGACGCCCGGCGCCGCCGGGGCGTTCGGGTCCGACCCGCCCGCGTTGCGCACGAGGCGCGCCCTGAAGCCCGTGATGCCGCTGATGGCGCTGACGACAGCGGCGGCATAGGCATCGGCATCGGCGGCGGATTGGACGGTCGCCGACTTGTTCGGGGCAAGGGTGAAGGTCTCGGACTGCCCGGTCGTGGGGGTCGCGCTGATGCGGAGGAGGGCGACGCTCGACTCGGTCGTGGGCAGAAAGGCGATCGCGGCCGCGGTGCCCGCCGCGTCCCCGCCGGTGATGATCGGATTTGTTGCCGTCGCGGGGTCGAGCGCCGCCTTCACAGTGCGCCGCGCCCCACCGATGAAGACGCGGTCGAACGGCCCGGCGGGCTTGCGCAACGCGTCGGCAAGGGTTTCGGCCGCTGAATCGAGGCCCGCGTTCGCGCCCGCGGGGGCCTCGGTCTGCTTGCCGTCTACCGTCACGCTGGCAGGCAGGGACGCGAGCGTCACCTCGGCCATCCGCGCCGCGCCCGATGCGGCGCCCTTCCCCCCGCTGTCGAGCCCGAACTTCACGCTGCCCCCGATCCCGAAGGCCTGCGTCTCGCCGACCTTCATGGTCAGTTGCAGCGAGACGTTCAGATCGGCGTGCTGATAGTGATAGAAGGGCGGCGACAGGCCGAGCTGGAGCAGCGACTTGCCCTCGAGCCCCTTCTGCGGCTTCAGGTATTCGCCGACCTGCGCGATCGAGTTTCGGTCGAGCTCGGTCTGCGCCTGCGCGATCGAGAGGCCCATCGCGCTGATGAATTCCGCAACGCTCGCGTCGGTCAGGATTTCTCCGGGGGTCTTCTCTCGCAGATCGCTCATGTCGGGTCTCCGGGCGGGGATGTCGGAAGGGGAATGGCGCGGGACGGATCGACGCTGTCTCGCCGCACGATCTGGGCGCCATGCCGGCGGCGGGCTTCTGCAAGGCGCGCGGGCGCGATGGTGTAGCGGCTGCGCAGCCAGCCGACGACCTCGGCCGAGAGGGGCGCGCCCGCGGGGCCCGCAAGTTCGAGCGCCGCGCGCAGGTCCGCCTCGGCCGCCCCGGTCTGTGCGGCCCCGGTCTGTGCGGCCGCGAGCCGGGCAAGCCCGCGCCGCTCCAGCAGCCAGGCGCGGTCTCGCCTGTGGAACTCGGATCGCTCCGCGGGCGGCGCCGCCTCGATCGCGCGGGTGCAGAGATCGGCAACCTCGGCCCAAGCGCCCAGATGCTCGAGGCTTTCGACCGCGCAGTGGAAATAGTGGCGCGCCACCACCTGCGGCGCGCCGGCGCGCGCGGCGAGGTGCAGCGCCGCGCGATAGTGCCCGAGCGCCTCGCGGTGGCGTCCGGCAAGGGCCAGCACCTTGCCCTGCTCGGCGATGCCGAAATGCAGCGCCCCGGCACCGGTCCCTTCGGACGGGTGCCGGGGCGCGGTCATGCCGCGATGACCTCGGCGCCCGCCGCCTCGAGCCGTGCCCGAAGCAGCCGCGCCCGTGGGCGCGGCATGGGCGCGGTGCGCAGCGGCGCGCGCGCATCGGGCAGACCCGCCCGCGCCAGCGCCCCCTCGGGCGCCGCGAGGATATCGAGCGCCTCCATCGCGAAGGTCGCGAGTTCGGCCCGCGCCGTCAGCCCCGCTTGGGCATAGGCCGCAAGCCGCGCGGGCGCCTCGGCAAGGGCGATCCCCTCCTCGACCGTCAGGGGCAGGGCCGCGCGCAGCTCGTCGAAGACATCGCCGGGCACACCCGCGAGCGATTCGAGCGCCGCCGCGGCATCGGGTGGGGCGGCATCGAGGACGATGTCGCAGCGCAGGAAGGCCTCGTTCACGAGGCGGATGTCCTGCACCGCGCCCAGCCTGCGCCAGATGACCTCGGCCTCCGCGCGGCCGAGGCCGAAGGCCGTGACCGACCCGTCCGGCGCGAAGCCAGCCCCGGCCGGCAGGGCCGCGGCGATCGCAGCGCGCTGCGCGGGCACGAGGGGGCCCGCGAAGAGCGCGAAGCGCGAGGCGTCGGGCTCGGCCGAGGTCAGGCGCACCGCGCCCTCGGGGAGGCTTGCGGAGAGCGCGCCGAGCGTGGCCGGCGTGACACCGCCGAGGATCAGCCCCGGCGGCGTCAGCATCAATTCAAGCGCCGCGGGGGGCGCCACCCCGAGAAAGGCGCCGAGCGCCGCGGCCGCGGCATCGGCCCGGGCCGGATCCACGATCTCGGCCGCGATGTCGATCAGGGGCGGGCGCGAGAGGGGTGCGCCCCCAGGCAGGACCGCGATCTCGAGCCCGAGTTCCGACAGGCTGCGCGCCAGGTGCTGCGCGGCGCCGGGCGACAGCCCGGCCGCGATGCGCGTCGGCGCCCGATAGAGCGCCTCGACAATCGCCTCGATCGGCACCGCGATCGCCTCGGCGAGACGGGCCGCAGCCTGCGGTCCGGCCTTGCCGACACTGAGGATCGCGACGTCTCTCAAATCCGCGGACATGGGATGCCCCAGGGCCCGATCCTGAAATCCAGGATGGAATCAATTAATCTAAATTTCTACTTCAAGTTGATCTAGATGGGAAGCCGCCACGCGCGTCCGTCGCCGCGCGCGGCACGGGCGGGGTCGCCCGCCGGGGGCTTCGTTCATTCGAACTCGAGGATGACCTCGTCCACGCGCAGCGTGTCGCCGGGGCGGGCGTTGATCTTGCGGACGGTGCCCTTGCGCTCGGCGCGCAGGATGTTCTCCATCTTCATCGCCTCGACGGTGGCGAGCGCCTGCCCCTCCTGCACCTCCTGGCCTTCCTCGACCGAGATGCGCACGACCTGCCCCGGCATCGGGCACAAGAGCAGCCGCGAGGTGTCGGGCGGCGCACGTTCGGGCATCAGCGCGGCCAGTTCGGCCGCGCGGGGCGTGCGCACATGCACCCTGAGATCGGCCCCCCTCAGCCGCATCCGGAAGCCCGAGGGGATCTTGCCCGTCTTGATCACCAGCGCCGTGCCATCGACCTGAAGCCGCGCGAGCGGCGTGCCCGGCCGCCAGTCGGATTCGACCCGGTGGCTCGGCCCATCCTCGAAGCTGACGGTGGCGCCGCGCCGGTCGGCCTCGACGCGGGCGCGCATCTGAGTGCCCTGAAGGCTCACCACCCAGTCGGCGCCGACCTTGCGTTCGTGGTTGTCCATCCGGCCCGAGATGCGCGCGCGGCGGATCTCGGCCACGCGGTGCATCGCGACGGCCGCCGCCGCCACCCGGCGCAGGACCGCCTCGGGCAGCACCGCGCCCGTGAAGCCCTCGGGGTATTCCTCGGCGATGAAGGCGGTGGTGATCGCGCCCGACACGAAGCGCGGATGGTCCATCACCGCCGAGAGGAACGGCAGGTTGTGGCCGATCCCCTCGACCTCGAAGGCATCGAGGGCGCCCCGCATCGTCTCGATCGCGCCTGCCCGGTCGGGCGCCCAGGTGCAGAGCTTGGCGATCATCGGGTCGTAGTGGACGCTGATCTCGCCGCCCTCGTAGACGCCGGTGTCGTTGCGGACCGCGTGGGTGTCGCTCCGCGTCTCGGCCGGCGGGCGATAGCGCGTGAGCCGCCCGGTCGAGGGCAGGAAGCCCCGATAGGGATCCTCGGCATAGAGGCGGCTTTCCATCGCCCAGCCGTTGATGCGCAGATCCTCCTGCGCGAAGGGTAGCGGCTCGCCGTTCGCGACGCGGATCATCTGCTCGACCAGATCGACCCCGGTGATGAGTTCGGTCACCGGATGCTCCACCTGAAGGCGGGTGTTCATCTCGAGGAAATAGAAGTTGCGCGCGCCGTCCACGATGAACTCGACGGTGCCCGCACTGGTGTAACCGACGGCGCGGGCGAGCGCACAGGCCTGCTCGCCCATCGCCTTGCGCGTCGCGGGATCGAGGAAGGGCGAGGGCGCCTCTTCGATGACCTTCTGGTTGCGCCGCTGGATCGAGCATTCGCGCTCGTGCAGATAGACGCAATTGCCGTGCTTGTCGGCGAGGACCTGGATCTCGATGTGGCGGGGCTGGGTCACGAACTTCTCGATGAAGATGCGATCGTCGCCAAAGCTCGCCGCCGCCTCGTTGCGCGAACTGATGAAGCCCTCGGCCGCCTGCACCTCGTCCCATGCGATGCGCATGCCCTTGCCGCCGCCCCCGGCCGAGGCCTTGATCATCACCGGATAGCCGATCTCGCGGCTGATCCGCACGGCCTCATCCTCGTCGGCGATGAGGCCCATGTAGCCCGGCACGGTGCTGACGCCCGCGCCCGAGGCGATCTTCTTCGAGGTGATCTTGTCGCCCATCGCCTCGATCGCGCCCGAGGGCGGGCCGATGAAGGTGACGCCCATTTCCTCGAGCGCGGCGGCGAACTTCATGTTCTCCGACAGGAACCCGTAGCCCGGATGGACGGCCTCGGCCCCGGTCGCGCGGATGGCGTCGAGCACGCGGTCGATCGCGATGTAGGATTGCGCCGAGGGGGCGGGGCCGATCCGCACCGCCTCGTCGGCCATGCGCACGTGCAGCGCGTTGCGGTCGGCGTCGGAATGGACCGCGACGGTCGCGATGCCCATGCGGCGCGCGGTCTTGATGACGCGGCAGGCGATCTCGCCCCGGTTGGCAATCAGGATCTTCTTGAACATCTCGCGTCCTCTGTCGTCCATGGGGCGCCGGTCAGACCGGCCAGTCGTCGAAGGGTTCCTCGGGGTCGTGCGGCACCTCGTCGCCGAGCTCGAACACCTCGGGGAACGAGACGCGCGCCCGCCGCACGTCGATCTTCAGCATCGCGCCGTAGCTCTCGGGGTCGAAGGGGTCCTCGGCGGGCACCACCTCGCGGCCGAAGAGCCACGACAGCCGCCCCGCATCGAGGTTGCCGCGCACGAAGGGCTCGGCCCCGAAATGGTCCCACAGCGCCTGCATGAAGCCCAGATCGGCCATCCGGTCCACCCGCTTGCGGTCGGCGTGGCGCTCGCGCCGCACGATGCGGGTCGCGCCTTCCTTGTTGGCGTGGCGGATGACGAACTGGAAATCCGTGCCGGGCAGCCGCCCCGGAAAGCCGCGATGCTTCAGCATGCCC
>CAYYJB010000037.1:0-23434 GCA_964472135.1 uncultured Gemmobacter sp. | reverse complement strand
AGAAGGCCGGCAAGAAGAAGATGCGCCAGTTCGGCAAGGTCGAGATCCCGCAGGAGGCGTTCATCTCGGCCTTGAAGATGGACAGCTGAGCATCGGGCTATCTGTTCAGGCCACGAGGGGTTGAGCCACGACGCTGACGGGCTGGGATCGAGCGCCGGGGTCCATTCGGTCGGATGGCCTGCCTAGGCATGCAATCATCCCCCCCGGCCATCTGAAGGCGAACTGGCCCGGCCAGCCGGCGTCAGCGGCGCGGGCGCCCGGCTGCCGCTGAGCGCGCCCGCGCCCGCGAAGACGACGGACCGGCCCGCGAACCGCGCCACGCTCAGGCGGCCGCGGCGAGGAACTCCTCGACGATCCGGTTGAACTTGGCGGGGTTCTCCATGAACATGAAGTGCGCGCCGCCCTCGTCGGCCTCGAAGATGACCGAACGGCCGCGGGGCATCTGCGCGGCTTGCCATTCGACCGAGCTCCACGGCACGAGGCTGATCTTGCCGCCGATGCACAGCGCCGGCACCGCGATCCGCGCCATGACATCGCGCCAGTCGTTGCCGACGTGGTCGATCACCAGTTCCGCCGCCTTGTCGCGCGGCATCTCCATGTTGAGCGCGATGCTCGCCGCGATGATGTCCTTCGGGCAGTCGGGCGTGAACATGCCGGTGACGAACCCCGTCGTCACCGCGCCGTCGGCATCGCCGGCAAGCGCCGTCGCGGTTCCATAGGTCGCCTCGGGGGTGAAGATCGCCCCGGCCTGCGGGCGCGTCTCATCCGTGAGCGTGGGATTGAGCGAGAGCGAGGGCGGTTCGTCGACGAAGACGATCCGGTCGATCCGGTCTGGCCCGTAGAGATCATAGAGGCCCCAGAGCACCGAGCAGCCCATCGAATGCCCCATCATCACCGCGTCGCGCAGATCGAGCGCCTCCATCACGTCGCGCAGGTCCTTGGAGAGGCGATAGACCCGATAGCCATGCGCCGCGTTCTCGGACGCGCCATGGCCGCGCATGTCGAGCGCGATGACCCGGTGGGTCTTGGCGAAATGGTTGATCTGGTGGTGCCACTGCTGCGCCGTCTGCGACCAGCCGGGCACCATCACGAAGGGCCTGCCGCTCCCTGCCTCCAGATAGCTGAGCGTCACGCCGTCGCTGGTCCTGATCTGCCTTCTCTGGGCCTTCGTCTCGAACATGTCGGTTCCTCCCGTTGGATCCTTCGATGCAATCTTCGCTGGCGGTCAGGCCCCTTCGCCCGCCGCGCGCAGGGCGGGCCGGCCCGGCTGCGGGTCGTCGGCCCCTGCCCGCGATGCCGTCTCGGCCTCGGCATGGGCGAGCAGGCTCGTGATCTCGGCCGCCGCGGCGCGGAGCGCGGGCAGCAGGAGGGTCGCGATCCGCTCGGGCTCCATCCGGGCATTGACCGCGCCGATCGAGACCGCCGCCACCGCCTGCCCCGAGGGACGGAACACCGGCAGACCGATGCCCGCCATCTCCCTGATGATCATGCTGTCGTTGTGGGCAAAGCCGAGACGGGCATATTCCGCGCGCTTCGCCCGGAGCCGCGCGGCGTCGATCCCGAACTCGGCCAGCCAGCTTGCGTTGACGGCCGCCAGCCGCTCGGCCCTGTCCTCGGGCAAGGCGCAATGCAGCGTGAGCGCGCCGGCCCCGACCCCCAACGGGTGGCGGTCGCCCACCGACAGCGACAGGGTCCGGATCGGAAAGCTGCCGAGCACGCGCGCCACGCAGAGGCTGGCCGTCCCCTCGAGAACCGACAGGAAGACCGTGTCCGCCGTCACCTGCGCGAGCCGCGCGAGCGGATGCTGGGCAAGGGCGGTCAGGTCGATGATGCCCGCCTTGCGCGACAGCGCCGAGAGCGCCTCGCCCATCCGGTAGCGGCGGTCCACCGGATCCTGCCAGACATAGCGCACATCCTGAAGTGCCGCGAGGACGCGAAACACCGTCGTCTTGTTGAGGTCGGTCTCCGCGACGAGCTGCGCGAGCGTCGCCCCTTCGACATGGCGCGACAGCGCCTCGAGCACGACCGCCGCCTTGGCTACAGATCCGATGTGCGCGTCGCGGTCGTCCACCAGCCAATGTTCCGTCAAAAGAAACGTACAGGTTTGTTTATCGGAACGCTATGTCATCTTGTCAAGCGACGTCGCATCGGCCAGTGGTTGTGGCTGGCGATGCACACGAGGACGAACGATGCTCCTGAGCCGCGCAAGCCTGGCCCGCCCTCGGGCCGCGACCGCCCGGCACCTGCCCGACGATTTCGGATGCGAGATGCGCGTCGTGCTCGGGCAGCACACCATCCTAGCCCTGGTCGGGTGGGATGATCCGTCGCTTTCATACGCAACGGCCAGCATCGGTCATCCAGGGTCGGCAGTTGAGGCCCATGGACAAATCGACGTCGTCGTCACCGACATGGTGGCCAAGCTGATGCCGGCGCGGTCAGAAGGCGAAGCCCTTCCGGTCGCGGCGCCACTTTTGCATGGTGCAGCGGCGGATGGGCGCGCGCAGGTGGCGCGCCGACGGCCATCGTTCCTGGCCGGATGCCCGGGCGGCGGCACGATCAGCCACCTGAAGCCGAAGTGTTCCCATCCTGCGCGCCACGGAAGCGGCGGATGAGGCTCTGCCCCCAACCGGGTCCGGCCCGGCCTGCGCCCTATGACCTCGCGCGCTGCTCGGTCGCGCCCGTCCGCATCGGGCTGACCGAAGGCGCCGATCTGCTGACGGCGGCGGGGGCGTGGATGCTGGATCGCGGCTGCGATGGCGCGATGCTCACGCTCGCGGATGTGCCGGTAACGGCGCTGCGCTATGTCCTGCCCGCGCCCTCCGCCGACCCCGCCTTTGCCGCCCATTACAGCGCCGACCATGTCCTGAGGGGACCGGGTCGCATCGTTGAGGGCCAGATGACGCTCGGCTGGCGGGACGGGCAGCCCTTTGCCCACTGTCACGCGCTGATCGAGGATGCGGCGGGTCAGCGTGCCTGCGGGCATCTTCGGGTGGAGAGCTGCCTGCTCGGCGCCGGGGCCTTGGCGACGGGCCACGCCATTGTCGGTGCGCGCTTCATCGCGCAGCCCTGCGCCGAGACGGGCTTCACCCTCCTCACCCCCGCCGCCATGGGCGCGAGCACCGCAGGGGGCGCGGCGATCGTGAAGATTTCGCCCAACCATGACCTCCACGCCACGCTGGCTGCCGCCGCGCGCGCCACGGGCCTGCGAGATGGCCTCGTGCACGGGCTCGGCAGCCTTGTTGGCGCGGTTTTCGCGGACGGCCGTGAAATTGTCGGCCCCGAGACCGAGTTCTTCTTTGGCGAAGCCCTGTTGCGCGATGGGGTGGCCGATCTGGCCGTCACGATCGTCGATGCCGAGGGCCGTCGGCTCGCAGGTCGCCTCGCGCCGCACCGGTGCGCGGTGCTGATGACTGTCGAGGCGCTCATCCTCGGGGCTCCTGAACGGGGATCGGGCGCTCCCCCGGCCTGAGTGCGTCGGAAACGACCGCTCGATGCGGGGTCGCCGTGCCGGAGCGATTGAAAGGCCGCGTCATTCAGCGCGGGAGCAAGGCGCGCCGGCCGCAAACAGGTTGCACGGGATGGCGGGCACGGCACGCCGGCTAACGCGCATGCGGTTTTTCCATTCGGCGCCGGAGAGCACGGCATGCAATCTGGGTCGGTTGATCGGGCATCGCGCGTCGCCTGTTCCGTCACACGCGTCGATCGTCCCGATAGCTCGCCGCACGCCTGCACCCGTGACACGCTGGCAGGCAGGTCGCGAAGGGCGCGACCCAACCAGCGCCAAGGTCGCGTTTGCCGCAGGATCGCGCACCTCGCGGCGGTTCCTTGCGCCCTTCGTGCAGGAAGTCGTCGCCAAGGGGGATATTCGGGGATATCAGGTCAGATACTGGAAAGGGGCGCTCCGGATCGACGGGATGATGGGTCGAGATAAATATGTTGAAACATACACATAGACTATCTGTCGCGCCCATGATGGACTGGACCGACCGGCATTGCCGGGCGTTTCATCGCCTGATGTCGCGCGAGGTCGTGCTTTACACCGAGATGGTGACGGCGCAGGCGATCGTGCACGGCGATGCCGAGCGGCTTCTTGCCCATGACGCGGACGAGGGGCCGGTGGTGCTCCAGCTCGGCGGCTCGGACCCCGCGATGCTGGCGCGCGCGGCCCGGATCGGGGTGGCGCATGGCTATGACGCGATCGACCTCAATTGCGGCTGCCCGTCCGATCGGGTGCAGTCGGGGATTTTTGGGGCCGTGCTGATGCGCGACCCCGAGCGGGTCGCGGCCTGCGTCGCGGCCCTGCGCGAGGCGGTGGCGGTGCCCGTATCGGTCAAGTGCCGGCTCGGCGTCGATGACCAGCCGGTCGAGGAGACATTGCCGCGATTTCTTGAGCGATTGCGCGACGCGGGCCTTGGCGCGGTCACGATTCATGCCCGCAAGGCATGGCTCGAGGGCCTCAGCCCGCGCGAAAACCGCGAGATCCCACCCCTCGACTACGGCCTCGCGCGCCAGATGGTCGCGGCCTTTCCCGATCTCGCGATCAGCCTCAACGGCGGGGTCACCACCCTTGCCGAGGTGCGCGCGGCGCTGGCTCAGGGTTTTGCCAGCGTGATGGTCGGGCGCGCGGCCTATCATGACCCGGCCGCGATACTGCTCGGTGCGGATGCCGAGATCTTCGGGAAGACGCCACCCTTTGCCGATCCGCAGGGCGTTGCACTGGCGATGCGCGCGCGCATCGCGCGCCATGTCGCGGCCGGCGGGCGGATGCATGCGATCACGCGCCACATGCTCGGGCTTTTCCATGCGCGCCCCGGCGCGCGGACATGGCGGCGCCTGCTGTCCGAGGGGTCGGCGGGGGGACTGGCCGCCTATGACGCCGCGCTCGCGGCCGTGGGGGTCGAGACCTAGCGGGCTTCAGCCCGCCCCGCCGCCGCGCGGCAGGCGATTGCGGGGCAGGGCGGGCGGATCGGCGCGCGGAAAGAGCATGCGCGCGGTTTCCTGCGGATCCACGACCGAAAGGCGCACCGCGCGCATCCCCCGGTTCTGCCCCAGCCGGCATAGCGCGACCGGCCGTCCGCCCGTGGCCTCGAGCGAGATCTGGTCGAGGTTCGCCATCTCGAGGGCGAGCACGTCGTCGATCTTCATCGCCAGCACCTCGTCGAGGGTCAGGCGCAGGCGGCCCACCACCCCCTCGAGCGGGGCTTCGACCTGAAGCACCGTCTCGCGCAGGGCCGCTGACCAGTGGCGCGCGGCCATGATCTCGGCCTCGGGGGCGCCCCGGCGGGGGGTCGGACGCGGCCCCCGACCCTCGGCCGGCAGCGCAAGCAGCACACGCCCCCGGCGCGCCCCTTGCGCCGCCGTCACCTCGCAGTCGAGCATCCGGTAGGCGGTATCCTCGAGCAGCAGCTCCATCGCGCCCGGATCGATGAGCGGCGCGCTGTAGCGGAAACCTGCCGTCCATCTGAGATCCTCGGCATGGACGAGTTCGGCCGCAAGCGCCGCCATCGCCGCGTCGATCACATCCGTCACCATCGCGGCATCGGTCCGGGTCGGGCGTCTGGGCGTGACGGGGCTGCGCGCGACGCGCTTCATCGTCTGCACCTCGATGATCGCGGTCAGCACCTCGGGCCCGATGATGATCAGCCCCAGCCCGCCCTCGGGCCCCTCGAGCACGACCATGAGCGCGTTCTCGGGCGGCAGTTCCATCAGTTCGGCAAGCTTGCGGCGGCTTTCGCGCACCGGTCCGACCTCTACCCCGAGGCCGAGCACATCCTGCGCCGCGCGCGCCAGCGCCAGACGCCACCCGCGTTCGGCGGTTTCCGTCTCATGCACCGGAACGAAGCGCTTTCCCGCCTCGAGCTTGCGCCGCAGCACCGCATTCGCCGCCATCGATCCCGCCTTTCGCCGCGCCCTTCTCTGCGCGATCGTCGCACAATAGGCGCGGCGGGTTAGCGAATCGTTTCCGCGATCAGCCCTCGGGCACCGCCGAGAGGATCGCGAGCGCCGCGGCGTGCAGGGCGGGGTTCGCGGCGGCGAGGATCCGCCCGCCGCCATGCGCGGGCCGCCCGCGCCAGTCGGTGACGATGCCGCCCGCGGCCGCGATCACCGCGATCGGGGCGCAGACGTCGTAGGATTCGAGCCCGGCCTCGATCACGAGGTCGATCTGGCCCGCGGCTATCAGGGCATAGGCGTAGCAATCCATCCCGTAGCGCGTCAGGCGCACCGCGCGCGCGACGCCCTCGAAGCCTGCGCGTTCGGCCGGGGTGCCGACCTCGGGGAAGGTCGAGAAGAGGATCGCATCGGCAAGCCGCGCGGTCGGGCGTGTCCCGAGCGCCGCCGTCCCCCCCGGCCAGGCCATGCCCGCCTGCCCGAGGCCACCCTCGAACCGCTCGCCGGTGAAGGGCTGGTCGATCAGGCCATAGATCGGCCCGCCCGCGTCGCAGACCGCGATCAGCACCCCCCAGACGGGCGTGCCCGACATGTAGGAGCGCGTGCCGTCGATCGGGTCGATCACCCAGGTCAGGCCGGAGCGGCCCGCGGTCGGGGCGTATTCCTCGCCGAGGATCGCATCCTCGGGCCGCCGGCGGGCGAGGACGGCGCGCATCGCGGCCTCGGTCTCGCGGTCGGCGATGGTGACGGGGTCGAAATGCGCGGCCTCCTTCGATTCGGCGGTCAGGCCGCGGCTGCGGAAATGGCGCAAGGTCGTGATCCGCGCGGCGTCGGCCATCTCGTGGGCGACCGCGCGCAGCTCGGCGGCGGTCGTGGGGTCGGGCAGGGCAGGGGGCATGGGGGCCTCGGGCGGTGGCACTCGGGCGTTCATGCCACGCCCGCCCGGCATGGAAAAGGGGCCCACGCCTCTGCGCGGGCCCCCCTCGCGCGCCTTATTGCAGCGCCTTGTCGGTGATCTGGTGCGTCCAGGCCCCTTCGGGTGCCTTGGAAATGACCGGGTCCGACCCGCCCGCCAGCAGCGTCGCCACCGTGCGGTCATAGTCGGCCGGGTCGAGCGCGCCGTTCGAGCCCGCGGTCAGCTTCGCGACCTCGCCCATCATCCGCTTCTGGTGGCCTTCGGTCTGCGCGCCCGTGTCGTCGTTGTCGAGCACGATCATCGCCGCCTCGTCGGGGTTCGCCTCGGCGTATTTCCAGCCCTTCATCGAGGCGCGCACGAAGCGCACCATCTTGTCCTCGAAGGCCGGGTCGGTGAGGTTCTGCTCGAGCACATAGAGACCGTCCTCGAGCGTCGCGACGCCCTGATCCTCATACTTGAAGGTCACGAGATCATCGGGGCTGATGCCCGCGTCGATCACCTGCCAGTACTCGTTGTAGGTCATCGTCGAGATGCAGGCCGCCTGCTTTTGCAGGAGCGGATCGACGTTGAAGCCCTGCTTGAGCACCTCGACCCCGTCGGCGCCGCCCGTCGTCGGGATGCCGAGCGTGCCCATCCAGCTCAGGAACGGGTATTCGTTGCCGAAGAACCACACGCCCAGCGTCTTGCCCTTGAAGTCGGCGGGGCTCGAGATCCCCGTCTCCTTGAGGCAGGTCAGCATCATGCCCGAGGACTTGAACGGCTGCGCGATGTTGACGACCGGCGCGCCCTGCTCGCGCGCGGCAAGCGCCGAGGGCAGCCAGTCCACCATCACATCCGCCCCGCCGCCGAGCAGCACCTGCACCGGCGCGATGTCGGGCCCGCCCGCCTTGATCGTGACGTTGAGGCCCTCTTCCTCGTAAAAGCCCTTGTCGAGGGCGACGTAATAGCCCGCGAACTGCGCCTGCGTGACCCACTTGAGCTGCAGCGTCACGTCGTCGGCGGCCTGCGCCGCCCCGGCGAACAGCCCTGCCGCCGCCATTCCTGCCAGAAATCGCTTCATCGTCTCACCTCCGTTGCGGACCGCGCGCGCGGTCCCGTTGTGACGGGTGCCAGAAGGTCACCCGCCGTTCCATCGCGGCGACCAGCCCATAGAGGGCCGATCCCGCCAAAGCCGCCACCGCAATCTCGGCCCAGACCATGTCGAGTTGAAGCCTGCCGACCTCGGTCGAGATGCGAAAACCCATCCCCTTTATCGGACTGCCGAAGAATTCGGCAACAATCGCCCCGATCAGCGCAAGCGTGGTCGCGATCTTGAGCCCGTTGAAGATGAAGGGCATCGCGGCGGGCAGGCGCAGCTTCCACAGGCTCTGCCAATAGCCCGCCGACCACGTCGCCATCAGGTCGCGCCCGGCCCGGTCCGTCGCGCCCAGCCCCGCGAGCGTGTTGACGAGGACGGGGAAGAACACCATCACCACCACCACCGCCGCCTTCGACTGCCAGTCGAAGCCGAACCACATCACGAGGATCGGCGCGATCCCGACGATGGGCAGCGCCGCCACGAAATTGCCCACGGGCAACAGCCCCCGCTGCAGGAAAGGCGAGCGGTCGACCGCGACCGCGACCGCGACCGCCGCCGCCGCCCCGATCGCATAGCCCGTGAGCGCGCCCTTGACGATCGTCTGCACGAAATCGATCCAGAGCACATCGGCCGACTCTGCCATCCGCGCCGCGATCGCCGAGGGGGCGGGCAGGATCACCGACGGCACGCCAAGGCCCCGCGTCGCGACCTCCCACAGCCACAGGAGCGTGAGCCCGAACACCGCCGGCGCAAGCACGCCCGCCGCGCCGCGCCGCCCCGCCGCCTCTTCGGCGACGAGGGCCACAAGCATCCACGCCCCAAGCCAGAGCGCGACCACCCCGACCCAGAGCCGCGCCCCGCCGCCCGGCGCGGCATCGCCCGCCATTTCCAGCGCCGCGAGGCCGAGCGCGAGCGTGACGGTCCCGAGCGCCGCCATCCGCGCGCCACGCGGCAGGCGCTGGCCCACCACCGCCCCCCCGGCCGCCGCCGCCACGAGCAGGAGCGCCACCGCCCCCCAGCCACCCGCCGCCCCGCCAAGCCCCGCGAGCCCGAGCGCGAGCCCGGTTGCGGCGAGGGCCTGCCAGCGGCCCGGGGTGGCGAAGATCGCCCTCATCGCCCGAACCCCATGCGGTTGAGCGTCGCGCGCTCGACCGCGCCGATCACGCCCACCACGGCGGCCGCCAGCAGCGCGGCCGCAAACAGCGCGGCCCAGATCTGCACCGTCTGGCCGTAATAGCTCCCCGCCAGGAGCCGCGCGCCGAGCCCGCCCTCCTGCACCGGCAGTTCGCCAACGATCGCGCCCACGAGCGCCGCCGCCGCCCCCACCTTCATCGAGGCGAAGAGATAGGGCATCGACGCCGGCAGCCGCAGCCGCACGAAGCTCTGCGCCCCGCTCGCCCCCCATGTCCGCATGAGGTCAAGCTGCATCGGATCGGGGCTGCGCAGCCCCTTCACCATCCCGACCACCACCGGAAAGAAGGAGAGATAGGCCGAGATCACGGCCTTCGGCACCAGCCCCGTGAGGCCGACCGAGGCGAGCACCACGATGATCATCGGCGCGATGGCAAGGATCGGCACCGTCTGGCTCGCGATCGCCCAGGGCATGACCGAGGCATCCATCGCCCGGTTGTAGACGATCCCGACCGCGAGCAGCACGCCGAAGCCCGCCCCGATGGCAAAGCCGAGTGCGGCGGCCGACAGCGTCACCCAGCCGTGATAGATGAGGCTGCGGTTCGACAGGCTGCCCGAGCGCACGATGCCGCGCTTGCCCGTCACCTCCTCGACCCAGGTCGTGCGCCAGAACTCGGCCGCGACCTGATGGGGGGCGGGCAGAAGCGGGCGTTCCTGCACGAAGGCATCGCGCAGGATGTCGCCAAAGCCGATCTCGACCCCTGCCCGCGCCGCCTGATCGCGCGTCCATTGCGCGTTGAGCGCGACGGCGCCGGCATACCAGAGCACGATGAGCCCCGCGACGACGGTCAGCACGGGCAGAAGGCGCGTCATCCCCGCCCCTCCCAGCGCAGCCGCAGCACCGGCAGCCCCTCGTCGGTGTCGGTCCGCCGCCGGCCCGCCATCTCGGCAAAGCCCTCGCGGGCATAGAAGCGGCGGGCATCGGCGTTGACCTCGAACACCTCGAGCTCGAGCCCCCCCGGGTGGCGCGCCTTGGCGGCCTCGATCAGCGCCCGCCCGACACCCCGCCCGCGCAGCCCCGCGCGCAGATAGATCGCGCCCACGTGGCCCTCGGGCGCGAGCGAGAGATAGCCGCCGACCCGGCCGCCCTCATCCGCGACAAGGATCAGGCGGCGGTCGAGCAGGTCGGGGGTGAAATAGGCCTCGATCTCGGCCGGGGTCTTGACGCGCGGGATCCAGCCCGTCTCGTCGATCCAGCCGTTGACGACGGCGGCGCAGCCGGCAAGGTCGGCCACCGTCGCGGGCCGGATCGCCACCGCGGCGCCCCCCTCTGCCACCCGCGCGGCCGCAGTCATGCCCGCCCCCTAATCGTCATAGGCATGCCCCGCCCGCAGCCCCTCGCGCACCCGGTGCGCGATGTCGAGAAAGGCGCGGCTGTCGCGGATCTCGAGCGGGCGCTCGCGCGGCAGCGTGCTCTCGATCACGTCGGTGATGCGGCCGGGGCGGGGGCTCATGACCACGATACGGGTCGAGAGATAGACCGCCTCGGGGATCGAATGGGTCACGAACAGGATGGTCTTGCCCGTCCGCTGCCAGAGCTGCAAGAGCGCCTCGTTGAGCCGGTCGCGCACGATTTCATCGAGCGCGCCGAAGGGTTCGTCCATGAGCAGCAGGTCCGCATCAAACGCGAGCGCGCGCGCGATCGAGGCGCGCTGCTGCATCCCGCCCGAAAGCTGCCAGGGGAACTTGCCCGCGAAGCCCGCCAGATCGACAAGCTCGAGCACACGCGCCACGCGCGCCTCCTGCTCGGCGCGCGGATAGCCCATGATCTCGAGCGGCAGGCGCACGTTGCCCGCGATCGTGCGCCACGGATAGAGCCCCGCGGCCTGAAAGACATAGCCGTAGGCGCGCGCGCGACGCGCCGCGTCGGGCTCCATCCCGTTGATCGCGAGCACCCCGCCGGTCGGCTGTTCGAGCGCCGCCACGCAGCGCAGGAAGGTCGTCTTGCCGCAGCCCGAGGGGCCGATGAAGCTCACGAATTCGCCGCGCGCGACGCTGAGGTTCACCTCGCGCAGCGCCTGCACGGGGCCGTCGCCCGTCTCGAACACGAGGTCGAGGCCCTCGGCCCGGATCACCGCCCCCTCGCTCATGCCGTCAACTCCGCCGCGCGCAGTGCCGCCGCCACCGCCGCCAGATCCGCACCCGCGAGCGGCAGGACGGGAAGCGGCGGCGGTGCCTCGCCGAAACCCATGATCCCGTGCGCCGCGTGGATGGCGCGATAGCTGCCATGCGCGGCAAAGACCTGCCAGACCGGGGCAAGGCGGGCGTCGAGCGCGTCGAGCCGCGCATTGTCGCCCGCCGCCGCCGCATCGACCATCGCGCGGCAGGGTTCGGGGAAAAGCCCGCCCAGCACCGAATACCACACCTCGGCCCCGGCGCGGAGCGCGCGCGCGGCCATCCCGTCGCCGCTGGTGCCGAGCGTGCAGCCTGCGGGCAGCGCGGCGCGCAGCGCGGCGAAGGCGGGCCCCGGGTCGGGGTCGGGCGGCATCTTGACCGAGACCACCCCGGGCAGGGTGCCGATCTCGGCGATCTGGTCGAGGCCAAAGGTCACATGCGTCGTGCCCGGGTTGTTGTAGAGCACGACCGGCAGCGCCGCCTCGGCCGCGACCGCGCGATAGAGGCCCGTTACCTCGGCCGGGCGCAGCGGCTGATAGGTCACGGGCGCGAGCAACAGCGCATCCATCCCGCACTCGGCCGCATCGCGCGCGTTCTCGAGCACCTGCAACAGCGCGGGCGCCCCCACCCCGACCGCGATCGGCACCCCGGGGGCGGCCGCCCGCGCGGCCTGCATCGCCTCGATCCGGGCCGCGCGCGGCAGATAGGGATAGCTGCCGGTGCTGCCCATCAGGCCGATCGAATGCGCGCCCCCAGCCACCGCGCGCGCCACGAGCCGCGCGAGCCCCGCGGCGTCGATGTCGCCCCGCCCCGCCAGGGGGGTGATCGGGAAGGCCGAGAGACCGGTCAACTGTAGCGCCACCTCAGACCCCGGTCGCGGGAATGCCCGAACGCGCGACGGGCCGGGGCGCCGTCAGCTCCTTCCAGGTCGAGAGGGCGCGGTTGACCGGCCCGTTCGGCTCGCGGCCGACGAAGCTGCCGTGGCCCTCGCGGGTGCGCACCTCGCCGTCGTGGATCGCGACATGGCCGCGCGTCAGCGTGAAGCGGGGCAGGCCCGTCACTTCCTTGCCCTCGAAGACGTTGTAGTCGATGGCCGATTGCTGGTCCGCGGCGCGGATCGTCTTCGACTTCTCGGGATCCCACACCACGAGGTCGGCGTCCGCCCCGACGGCGACCGCCCCCTTGCGGGGATAGAGGCCGAAGATCTTCGCCGCGTTGGTCGAGGTCGCGGCCACGAATTCGTTCATCGTGATGCGCCCGGTGCGCACGCCCGCCGTCCAGAGCATCGGCATCCGGTCCTCGAGCCCGCCGGTGCCGTTCGGGATCTTGGTGAAGTCGCCCACGCCGAAACGCTTCTGCTTGCTCGTGAAGCTGCAATGATCCGTCGCCACGACCGAGAGCGACCCGGCCTGAAGCCCCGCCCACAGGCTGTCCTGATGGGCCTTGTTGCGGAAGGGGGGCGACATCACGCGCCGTGCGGCGTGGTCCCAGTCGGGGTGGAAATACTCGCTCTCATCGAGCGTCAGGTGCTGGATCAGCGGCTCGCCCCAGACGCGCTTGCCTTGCGCGCGCGCCCGCCGGATCGCCTCATGCGCCTCCTCGCAGGAGGTGTGCACGACATAGAGCGGCACGCCCGCCATGTCGGCGATCATGATCGCGCGGTTCGTGGCCTCGCCCTCGACCTGCGGCGGGCGCGAATAGGCGTGCGCCTCGGGGCCGGTGTTCCCTTCGCGCAATAGCCGCGCCGAAAGCTCGGCCACGACGTCGCCGTTCTCGGCGTGGACCATGGCGACGCCGCCCAGTTCGCGCACCCGCTGGAACGAGGCGAAAAGCTCGTCGTCATTGACCATCAGCGCGCCCTTGTAGGCAAGGAAGTGCTTGAACGAGGTGATGCCCGCCGAGGTCACGGCCTTCATGTCCTCAAAGACCTTCTCGCCCCACCAGGTCACGGCCATGTGGTAGGAATAGTCGCAGGTCGCCCGCCCCGACTTGTTGTGCCACATCCCGAGCGCGTCCATCAGCCCCTGGCCGGGCGCAGGCAGGGCGAAGTCGATGACCATCGTCGTCCCGCCCGACAGCGCCGCGCGCGTGCCCGATTCGAAGTCGTCGGCCGAATAGGTGCCCATGAAGGGCATCTCGAGGTGGGTGTGCGGGTCGATGCCGCCGGGCATGACATAGCAGCCCGTGGCGTCGAGCATCGTCTCGCCCTTCAGCCCCGCGCCGATCTCGACGATCCGCCCCCCCTCGATCGCGACATCCGCCTTCCACGTCAGATCATGGGTGACGATGGTTCCGTTCTTGATGACCGTGCGCATCCTTGCCTCCGACCGATGATGCGGGGGTGTCCCGCCGATGTTTCCCGAACCGTCCCGGCGCCGTCAGCCGACGACCTCCGCCGCCTCGAGCACCGCGTGCAGCAGCACGTCCGTGCCCGCGCGCGCCCAGTCGGGCGTGATCTCCTCGGCCTCGTTGTGGCTCAGCCCCCCGACGCAGGGGCAGAAGATCATCACCGTCGGCGCGAGGCGGTTGATCCAGCACGCGTCGTGGCCCGCGCCCGAGATGATGTCCATGTGGCTGTAGCCCAGCCGCTCGGCCGCGCGGCGCACGCTGCCGACCAGCGCGGGGTCGAAGGTGACGGGGTCGAAATGGCCCGTCGCCTCGATCTCGCAGCCGAGGCCGAGTTCGCGCGCGACCGCGTGGGCGGCGCGCTCGATCTCGGCGCGCATGGCGTCGAGCTTGGCCTGCTCGGGGCTGCGGATGTCGACCGTGAAGACGGCGCGGCCGGGGATGACGTTGCGGGAATTGGGCCAGACATTGGCCTGCCCGACCGCGCCGACCGCGTTCGGCTGGTGGCTCATCGCGATCTGGTGGACGCGCTCGATGATGCGCGCCATGCCGAGGCCCGCGTTGACGCGCATGTGCATGGGGGTGGATCCGGTGTGCGCGTCGCGGCCGGTCAGGCGGACCTCGAGCCACCAGAGCCCTTGCCCGTGCGTCACCACCCCGATGTCGCGGCCCTCGGCCTCGAGGATCGGGCCCTGTTCGATGTGCAGCTCGAACATCGCATGGATCTTGCGCGCGCCCGGCACCTCGTCCCCGACCCAGCCGATGCGGGCGAGTTCCTCGCCGAAGCTTTTCCCCTCGGCGTCGCGGCGGGCATAGGCGAAATCCTGCGAATGGATGCCCGCGAACACGCCCGAGGCGAGCATGGCGGGGGCAAAGCGCGTGCCCTCCTCGTTCGTCCAGTTTGCCGCGACGATGGGCCGGCGGGTGCGGATGCCGAGGTCGTTGAGCGTGCGGATGACCTCGAGCGCGCCGAGAACGCCCAGCACCCCGTCGTATTTCCCGCCCGTCGGCTGGGTGTCGAGGTGCGAGCCCATGTAGACGGGGGCGGCGTCGGGGTCGGTGCCGGGGCGGGTTGCGAACATGTTGCCCATGGTGTCGAGGCCCATCGTGCAGCCCGCCGCCTCGCACCAGCGGCGAAAGAGGTGGCGGCCCTCGCTGTCGGCGTCGGTCAGGGTCTGGCGGTTGTTGCCGCCGGCGATGCCGGGGCCGATCTGCGCCATCTCCATCAGGCTCTGCCAGAGCCGCGCGCCATCGACCTTGAGGTTCTCGCCCGCTGCCGCCATCGCGTCCTCCGCTGCAACCGCCCCGCCCATGCCCGAGGATGCGCGCATGCGCGCGCCCCGGCCGAATCCGGTCTGACCAACTGGTCAGAAATCGAAGGCTACACGCGGCAAGGGGCGGGTCAACCGCTGTTTTGCGATGCCCGGCGCGGGGCGCGGGCTTTACCGTGCCCGGGGCGCCTGCTAGCCGATGCGGAAGGATAAGGGAGGCCGGAATGGATGACGCAGCCGAACTGATCGCCGAGGCCGAGGCGCTGGTGCTCGCGCGCTTTGCCGAGGCCGAGGCACTGATGCTCGGGCGCGAGCTGGTCGCGATCGCCGAGGCCGAGGGGCTCGGCGTCGTGATCGACATCCGCACGGCGGACCGCACGCTCTTTCACGCGGCGCTCCCGGGAGCGGCGCCGCTCAATGATCTCTGGGCGCGGCGCAAGAGCACGACGGCGCTGATCTTCCAGAAATCCTCGCTCGCCGTCGGGCGCGAGATGCGCGCCAAGGGGCAGGATCTGGCGATGCACGGGCTGTCGCCCGCCGAATGCGCGGTCCATGGCGGGGCGGTGCCGATCCGCGTCGCGGGGGTGGGCGTCGTGGCCGTCGCGACCGTCTCGGGCCTGCCCGATGTCGCCGACCATGCGCTGGTGCTGCGGGGCCTGCGCGCGCTCGGGGCTTTGGCCGGGCGCGCGCAGGGCTGATCCTCAGGGCAGCGTCTTGAGCACCTCGGCGAGCTTGCCGATCAGCTCGTCGATCTGCGCCCGCTCGATGATGAGGGGGGGCGACATCGCGATGATGTCGCCGGTGGTGCGGATCAGGATGCCCTTGTCGTAGGCGTTGAGGAACGCGCCGAAGGCGCGCTTGGTCGGCTCGCCCGCGATCGGGGTCAGCTCCACCGCGCCGATCAGGCCGATGTTGCGCACGTCGATCACATGCGGCAGGCCGCGCAGGCTGTGCAGCGCATCCTCCCAATAGGGGGCGATGGCGGCCGCGCGCTCAAAGAGCCCCTCCTCGCGATAGGTCTCGAGCGTCGCGATCCCGGCTGCCGAGGCGATGGGGTTGCCCGAATAGGTGTAGCCGTGGAAGAGCTCGATCATGTGCTCGGGCCCTTGCATGAAGGCGTCGTGCACCGCCCCCGTCGTCAGCACCGCCCCCATCGGGATGACGCCGTTCGTCAGGCCCTTGGCGGTCGTCATCATGTCGGGCATGACGCCGAAATGCTGCGCCGCGAAGGGGCTGCCGAGCCGGCCGAAGCCCGTGATGACCTCATCGAAGATGAGCAGGATGCCGTGCTTGGCGGTGATCGCGCGCAGCCGCTCAAGGTAGCCCTTGGGCGGGATAAGCACGCCGGTCGAGCCCGCGACGGGCTCCACGATGACGGCCGCGATCGTCTCGGCGCCGTGCAGCGCCACGATCCGCTCCAGCTCGTCGGCGAGGTTCGCGCCGTGCTCGGGCTGGCCGCGCGAAAAGGCGTTCTGGCCGGGCAGGTGGGTGTGGGGCAGATGGTCGACCCCGTTCAGCAGGCTGCCGAACACCTTGCGGTTGTTGACGATCCCGCCGACCGAGATGCCGCCGAAGTTGACGCCGTGATAGCCCCGCTCGCGCCCGATCAGCCGGGTGCGCGCACCCTCACCGCGCGCGCGGTGATAGGCGATCGCCAGTTTGAGCGCCGTTTCAACACTCTCAGAGCCCGAGTTCGTGTAGAACACATGCTCCATCCCCTCGGGCGCGATGTCGATGATGCGGTTGGCGAGTTCAAAGGCGATGGGGTGGCCCATCTGGAAGGCGGGCGCGTAGTCAAGCTCGGCCGCCTGGCGCTGGATCGCCTCGGTGATCTTCGGCCGGCAATGGCCCGCGTTGCAGCACCACAGGCCGGCCGTGCCGTCTAGCACCTGCCGCCCGTCCGAGGTGGTGTAGTGCATGTCCTTGGCCGCCACGAACATGCGCGGCGCCTTCTTGAACTGCCGGTTGGCGGTGAAGGGCATCCAGAACGCGTTGAGGTCGTTCGGAGCAAGGTTGCGATCAAGTGCCATGGGATGTCTCCTGCTGCCGGGGCGCGGCGCCCCGGGCGATGGCGAACGCTAGGCACGACGCCCGCGACAGTCAAGCCGCGCAAGGGTTCGCGCCGTGACGGGGCAGGGGTCTTTCGCTTTGCCCGCGATTTGGGCACAGTCGCCTCATGACCGACGCCGCCACGCCACCAAGCCCCGCAAGCCTCCGCCCGAAGACGCGGATTCAGCAGAAGAACCGCGAGGCGATCCTCGATGCCGCGCTCGGCGTCTTTGCCCGTGACGGGTTCGCGGGCGCGACGCTCGACCGGATCGCGGCCGAGGCGGGGCTGTCGAAGCCCAACCTGCTCTATTACTTCCCGTCGAAAGAGGCGATGCACCGCGCGCTGCTTGTCGATCTGCTCGACCTGTGGCTCGATCCGCTGCGCGCCATCGACCCGGCAGGCGAGCCGGTCGCCGAGATCCTGACCTATGTCCGGCGCAAGCTCGAGATGAGCCGGAGCCTCCCGCGCGAGAGCCGGCTTTTCGCCAACGAGATCCTGCAGGGGGCGCCGCGCCTGCAGGGCGTGCTCGGGGGCGAACTTGCCGAACTGGTCGAAGAGAAGGCGGACCTCATCCGGGGCTGGAGCGCGGCGGGCAGGATCGCCCCCGTCCATCCCAAGCACCTGATCTTTTCGGTCTGGGCGCTGACGCAGCATTATGCCGATTTCGACGCGCAGGTGGTGGCGGTGCTCGGGCCCGAGGCCGACCGGCGCTGGCAGGATGCCGAGCGTCACCTCGTGCAGCTATTCACCGCGCTCCTGACCCCGGCGCCGGGTCTGTTCAAGCCGGGCGGAGCGGGCTAAGGAAAAACGCCTGCGGATGGAGGATGCCATGAAGGACATGCCTGCGCTGAAACCCAAGGATGCCCCCGACCTCGGCCGGTTCGGCTGGGAGGATCCCTTTCGCCTCGAGGACCAGCTGACCGAGGACGAGCGGATGATGCGCGACGCCGCGCGCGCCTATGCGTCCGAGCGGCTGGAGCCGCGCGTCGCCGCCGCCTATCGCGACGAGGCGACCGATCCCGCGATCTTCGCCGAGATGGGCGAGATGGGCCTGCTCGGCGTGACCATCCCCGAGGAATACGGCGGGCTCGGGGCGGGCTATGTCGCCTACGGGCTGATCGCCCGCGAGGTCGAGCGGGTCGACTCGGGCTATCGGTCGATGATGTCGGTGCAATCCTCGCTCGTGATGTATCCCATCCACGCCTATGGCTCGGAAGAGCAGCGGCGCAAGTATCTGCCGAGGCTCGCGCAGGGCAAGCTGATCGGCTGCTTTGGCCTGACCGAGCCCGATGCGGGCTCCGACCCGTCGGGGATGAAGACGCGGGCCGAGAAGACGGCCGGCGGCTATCGGCTGACGGGGTCCAAGATGTGGATCTCGAACGCGCCCATCGCGGATGTCTTCATCGTCTGGGCGAAGTCGGACGCGCATGGCGGCAAGATCCGGGGCTTCGTGCTCGAAAAGGGGATGAAGGGCCTCTCGGCGCCCAAGATCGGCGGCAAGCTGAGCCTGCGGGCCTCGATCACGGGCGAGATCGTGATGGATGGGGTCGAGGTCGGCGAGGACGCGCTCTTGCCCAATGTCGAGGGGCTGAAAGGCCCCTTCGGCTGCCTCAATCGCGCGCGCTACGGCATCTCCTGGGGCGTGATGGGGGCGGCGGAGGCGTGCTTTCATGCCGCGCGGCAATACGGGCTCGACCGGCGCCAGTTCGGCCGGCCGCTCGCGAACACGCAGATCTTCCAGCTGAAGCTCGCCAACATGATGACGGACATCGCGCTCGGCCTCCAGGGCTCGCTGCGGGTGGGGCGGCTTCTCGATGAGGCCAACGCCGCGCCCGAGATGATCTCGATCGTCAAGCGCAACAACTGCGGCAAGGCGCTCGAGATCGCGCGCGCGGCGCGCGACATGCACGGCGGCAACGGCATCCAGGAGGATTACCGGGTGATGCGCCACATGGTGAACCTCGAGACGGTGAACACCTATGAGGGCACGCATGACGTCCACGCGCTGATCCTCGGCCGCGCGATCACGGGGCTTCAGGCCTTTTTCTGACTTCTCAGGTGCCGTCATGACCCATGCCCCCCACGCCGACGTCCTCGCCGCCTGTGGCATCAGCCCCGCCGACATCGCCGGCCCCGGCCTGCCGGCCAGATCCGCGATCGACGGGGCGGTGCTCGGCCATGTGCGTGCCGCAACGGTGCCGGAGGCGGGCGCGGCGGTCGCGCGCGCCGAGGCGGCGTTCCGCGTCTGGCGCGAGGTGCCGGCGCCGCGGCGGGGCGAACTCGTGCGGCTTCTGGGCGAGGAGTTGCGCGCGGCCAAGGCGGCGCTCGGCGCGGTGGTGACGCTCGAGGCGGGCAAGATCGTCTCGGAAGGCCTCGGCGAAGTGCAGGAGATGATCGACATCTGCGACTTTGCCGTGGGCCTCTCGCGGCAGTTGCACGGGCTCACCATCGCCTCCGAACGGCCCGGCCACCGGATGATGGAGACATGGCACCCGATCGGGCCCGTCGCCGTCATCACCGCCTTCAACTTTCCGGTCGCGGTGTGGTCGTGGAACGCCGCACTCGCGCTCGTCTGCGGCAATCCGGTGATCTGGAAGCCGTCGGAAAAGGCCAATCTCGCGGCGCTGGCGACGATGGGGATTCTGGCGCGGGCGCTCGCGCGCTTCGGCGATGCGCCCGAGGGCCTCGTGCAACTGCTGCCCGGGGCGGGCGAGATCGGCGCGACGCTCGCGGCCGACGGGCGGGTGCCGGTCGTCTCGGCCACGGGCTCGACCCGGATGGGCCGCGCGGTGGCGCCCGTCGTCGCGGCGCGCTTCGGGCGCTCGATCCTCGAACTCGGCGGCAACAACGCGATGATCGTGGCGCCTACGGCCGACCTCGACATGGCGGTGCGGGCGATCGTCTTTTCGGCCGTCGGCACGGCGGGGCAGCGCTGCACCACGCTGCGCCGCCTGATCGTGCATGAGGATGTGCGCGCGGATCTGCTCGCCCGGTTGCGGCGCGCCTATGGCAGCCTGCGGGTGGGCGATCCGCGCAGCCCCGGCGTGCTTGTCGGGCCGCTGATCGATCAGGGCGCGCTTGACGCGATGCAGGCAGCGCTCGCGCAGGCGCGCGCCGAGGGCGGCATCGTCCACGGCGGCGCGGTGGTCGGGACGGGGCAGGGGGGCGCCTATGCCGCGCCCGCCATCGTCGAGATGCCGGGCCAGAGCGCCATCGTCCGGCAGGAGACCTTCGCGCCCATCCTCTATGCCATGGGATACCGCGACTTCGCCCAGGCCGTCGCGATGCAGAACGACGTGCCGCAGGGGCTTTCGTCGTGCATCTTCACCCGCGACCTGCGTGAGGCGGAGGGCTTCATGTCGGCCTCGGGGTCCGATTGCGGGATCGCGAACGTCAACATCGGACCCTCGGGCGCCGAGATCGGAGGGGCCTTCGGCGGCGAGAAGGAAACGGGCGGGGGCAGGGAATCGGGCTCGGACGCCTGGAAGGGCTACATGCGCCGCGCGACCAACACGGTGAACTATTCGGCCGCCCTGCCGCTTGCCCAGGGCGTCAGCTTCGACGTCTGAGGGTGCGGCAATGTGCGCGTGACATTCGCGCGCCCATAGTCTAAGAGCGCGCTCAAAAGGTGGGTCAGCCACCCGCGGCGGGAGGGAATCGCCGCGAACCGGTCCGCGAAAGGATGCGCCGATGAAGGCCGAGGTCTTTCTGCCCGACGATTACCGCCCCGCCGAAGACGAACCGTTCATGAACGAGCGCCAACTGGAATATTTCCGGCGCAAGCTGATCGTCTGGCGGCAGGAGTTGCTCGAGCAGAGCGCCGAGACGATCGAGGGCCTGCAGGATAGCGCCCGCGCCGTTCCAGACCTCGCCGACCGCGCGAGCGAGGAGACGGATCGCGCGCTCGAACTGCGCACCCGCGACCGGCAGCGCAAGCTCGTGGCCAAGATCGACGCTGCCCTGCGCCGCATCGAGACAGGCGATTACGGCTATTGCGAGATGACGGGCGAGCCTATCTCGCTCAAGCGGCTCGACGCGCGCCCGATTGCCACGATGACGCTCGAGGCGCAGGAACGGCATGAACGGCGCGAGAAGGTCCATCGCGACGACTGATCCGGCCCGCCCGCGCCTGCCAAGGGGGCTGACGTGCTGATCGGGCAGGAGGCGCTCGTCCTTGGGGCCGGCATCGGCGGGCTTGCGGTCGCGATCGCCCTTGCGCGTCGCGGGGCGTCGGTCGAGGTGCTCGAACAGGCCGATGCGCTGGGCGAGGTTGGCGCGGGGATCCAGATCAGCCCGAACGGGGTGCGCGTGCTCGACGCACTTGGGCTCGGTGATGAGTTGCGCGTCCGCGGCATGCAGGCGCGCGCGGTCGAGCTGTGCGACGGGCTGGACGGTCGGCGAATCCTGCGTATCGGCATGGCCGAGCGCGACCCCCAGTTGGCCGGCTGGTTCCTGCACCGCGCCGATCTTGTCGCAATGCTCCATGCCGCCGCGATCGCGACGGGCGTCCGGGTCCGCTTTGGCCGCCGCGTACGGGAGGTTCTGCTCGAGGATGACGGCCCCTATGTTCTCGAGGCGGCCGCCGCGCCGCGCCGGGTCGGGCTGCTGGTCGGGGCGGACGGGATCCACTCGCGGCTGCGCGCCGCGATGGGTGGGGCCGCGAAACCCTTCTTCACCGGCGCGATCGCGTGGAGGGCGACCATTCCGGGCGACGGCGCGGATGCCCCGGCGGTCGCCGAGATCCATGCCGGTCCGCGCCGCCATGTGGTGAGCTATCCGCTGCGTGGCGGAACGCTGCGCAACATCGTCGCGGTCGAGACCCGCACGCGCTGGGCCGAGGAAAGCTGGTCCTTGCGCGAGGATGGCCTCGCGCTCAGGGTCGGTTTCGAGGATTTCGGCCCGCGGGTGCGCGGCTGGCTCGAGCAGGCGAGCGATCCTTGGCTCTGGGGGCTCTTTCGGCATCCGGTCGCGCCGCGATGGGGCTGGATCGCCCCCGCGGCGCCGCATCGTGCCGCGGTGATTCTGGGCGATGCCGCGCATCCGACGCTTCCCTTTCTGGCGCAGGGCGCGAACATGGCGCTCGAGGATGGGTGGGTGCTGGCGCGCGCGCTCGCCGAACGCGACATGCTGATCGAGGCGGTGGCCGGCTATGAGCGCGCGCGGATCGGGCGCTGTCGACGGATCGTCGCGGCGTCGGGTGGGGCGGCGCGCCTTTATCACCTCGGGGCGCCGTTGCGCACGCTCGTGCATGGCGTGGTCCGGGCGGCGGGCACCGTCGCGCCCGGCGTGCTCGCGCGGCGCTATGACTGGATCCACCGCCACGATGCGACCCTGCCCGACTGAATCGGGCAAGGGCGCCGATTCGTGGCCCGATCGCGTTGCGTCCGTCGGTAGCCCGACGTGATCGCCGCCTCCCTGCACGAAGCGGCCGGCCGCGCCATCGGGCGAATTCGGCCATGATCCTTGGGTTTTCCCGTTCGGCGGGCGGCATGGCGCATGGGGCGCGGGATCTTCGCCGAGCGATGAATTTTCCCTCTTGCGTGTGTCTGGTGTGTTGACTAGTTAGGCGCGGCTCGGGTTTGGGGAACTGGACTTGGGAAGTGGCCTTGGGGTTGCGGATTGGGACATGGGGCTGGGCGGCCTTAGGGTTGCCTTGTTTGCTTCTTGTTTTTGGTCTTGTGTTGTTTGACAAGATGGATGTCTTGAAGGGACATGCGGTTGGCTCTGGCGTCATCGACGTTGGAGCCTTGCATGTCTGCTCTGCTAGGGCCTTTCGCGAGGTCCGATGATGCGGAGGAGCTTCGCCGCCTTGTGCCTTTGGGCATGGGGCGGGTGCGCGCCGGGAGGGATCCTGGCGCGACGTGCAGGGACCATCGTCAAGGGGACGGCCTTCGGGTCGTTTCAACTTGAGAGTTTGATCCTGGCTCAGAACGAACGCTGGCGGCAGGCCTAACACATGCAAGTCGAGCGGCCCTTTCGGGGGTAGCGGCGGACGGGTGAGTAACGCGTGGGAACGTGCCCTTTGGTACGGGATAGCCCCGGGAAACTGGGAGTAATACCGTATGTGCCCTACGGGGGAAAGATTTATCGCCAAGGGATCGGCCCGCGTTGGATTAGGTAGTTGGTGGGGTAAAGGCCTACCAAGCCGACGATCCATAGCTGGTTTGAGAGGATGATCAGCCACACTGGGACTGAGACACGGCCCAGACTCCTACGGGAGGCAGCAGTGGGGAATCTTAGACAATGGGCGCAAGCCTGATCTAGCCATGCCGCGTGAGTGATGAAGGCCCTAGGGTTGTAAAGCTCTTTCGTGGGGGAAGATAATGACTGTACCCCAAGAAGAAGCCCCGGCTAACTCCGTGCCAGCAGCCGCGGTAATACGGAGGGGGCTAGCGTTGTTCGGAATTACTGGGCGTAAAGCGCACGTAGGCGGACTGGAAAGTCAGGGGTGAAATCCCGGGGCTCAACCCCGGAACTGCCCTTGAAACTCCCAGTCTCGAGTCCGGGAGAGGTGAGTGGAATTCCGAGTGTAGAGGTGAAATTCGTAGATATTCGGAGGAACACCAGTGGCGAAGGCG